>DATKMN010000133.1:0-11875 GCA_035541835.1 Methanoregula sp. | reverse complement strand
CCCCTTGAAAACCGGGACTTTTTTTGGTTGCCTGCTTCACCTGAGACTGCCACTCTGATCGACGGCCCGCCAGATCTGTGTCCCCGTGGGAAACGGTCCTGTCAGCCATGCCGCGAACTTTTTTTCAGGATGTGTTTCCTGCACAGCCCCCTGTCGTCCAGGCCGGCTTGCTTAACGCCCCAAAAATCTGAAAATTCCCTGAAAACCTGTTCCCGGGGAATAGAACCGCATATATAAATTTTAATACAAGAATGATCCAATCCCTATCAATGGAGAGTTCGCCAAAAGACCAGGTGCTCCGGCCGTGGATCTTCTTCCTTCTCATTATCCTCACAGCGCTCCTGTGGGCGACGTTCCTTCTCACCCGGGGCGAGATGCTGGACGTCAGCGTAGCGCTCGCGGTCATCGCGACGCTCATGTCCTCGTTCGCTTTTACGTTCACGAGGAATCTACGGCCGTATTTTTACCTGAACCTGATCATCTTTGCGGCGGTCATCTGGGCAACCTTCCTCCTGATGCAGGGAGCAATGATCGTCGTCAGCCTCTTTTTGTACACCCTGGCAGGCTGTATCAATATCTTCGCGTTTCTCTGGGTTGAGGAGGAGAACCTGGAATAGGCCGTATGCCTTTTCCGGGTTGTGGTATATCCTTTAATAGGGGCAGTGTTAACTATCTGGTAATGGAGACTTCGGTCGAAAATCCCCGGCTCCGGACCTGGATATTCTTTTATCTCATTGTTCTGACCGCCCTTCTCTGGGCTACCTTCCTGCTGGCCCGTGGCGAAATGGTTGAGACGAGCCTCGCCCTGTTTATCATCGCCACGCTGATGTCATCGTTCTCGTTCACGTTTTCCAAGCGAACGCGCTCGTGGATTTACCTGTACCTCATCACCTTTGCGGCTATTCTCTGGGCGGCCTTCCTGCTGGTACAGGGAGTACTCGTTGTCGTCAGCGTCTTCCTCATATCGGTGGCGGCATGCGTCAACATCTTCTCTTTTATATGGATCGAAGAGGAGAAGGATGAGCCCGGAAAACAACAGACTCCGGCTTCATAGTTTTTTCCGGTTACCCGGGCTGCCCGATGCCCGCTTCCGTTTGGCAGGGACAGGCCCGAAATTTCCGTCAGTTCCGTTCAATTCCCGGAGGCCATAATCCCGCGGTCTCCGGCCCCGTGGTGCCCGTGTCTCTTTTTGAGGTTTTGTCACGAACCTAAAGATTTTATCTGAAAATGTAAAATATACTATACAAATACCGGGCGTCAGGTTCCGGTATTTGTGTGCAGAACGACGAACATCCAGATGGATTCGAGCAACGAGAAGCATTAAACGACGGTGGAAATCACTGTCGCCTCCACCCTCCAAAGACAGGGGATTTCCTGTCCCCTGATTTATTTTTCCCCGACCGGCAGCAGGTCGTACCGGAACAGGTTCCTGGTAATCTTCCGGCACTTTTGGTTTACCGTTCCGGGACCGGTTTTTGATCTCACGTGAGAGCGCATCCTTCCGCACGGGTGTGCATTCCATTCTTTCGTCGGAAAAGAACCGGCCCGGGCTGACTATCGTGGCAGGTAACCGGTTCCGCATAATTCCTGCCGGGCGGCAAAGCCCCCGGGACTCTTCGATTTCAAGGCATTTTGGCGATCACCGCGATAATATTGCCCGGTTTCGACCAGAAAAATTATATGCCGGCAAACGCGATCATATAAACAGGCATATAAATCAGAGAGGTTTCATCTCTGTTAGAGAGACTGTAATGAATACCCTTCCGTCAGATCCGGACGAACATATCATCGATATCTTCGTTTTAAGCGGGAGCCCGGAAGGAGCTCCGCAATTGAAATCGTCCCTCGAAGAGGCCGGGTATCGCGTCACGCTCTTCAGCGACGGTTCAGAACTTACAGAAACCCTCCGGTCGGGCATCCCCAATCTCCTCATCTGCGATGCCACGACGGAAGACGAGCGCGGTTATGATCTCTGCCGGCAGCTCAAGGCCGATGACAACCTCTGGATGATCCCGGTCCTCATCCTCACCCGCACAAACGGCCTTTCCGATCTCCTCCGCGTCCTCGACTGCAATGCGGACAACTTTATCCCGTACCCGGCGGACACCGGTTTCCTCCTGTCCCAGATCGACGGGACGCTCAGCTCGCCGGTGGAGCGCCAGACCCCGGAGCTGGTGAAGACCCAGTTCCGGATCCAGCATGACGGCCACGTCTACCTTGTCACTGCCGACCGCAGGAAACTCCTGGAGCTCCTCCTCTCATCGTTCGAATCAACAGTCGGGTTCTCCTCTGAACTTGCAGAGATGCAGAACGAGACCCGGCAGTTGTCGTCGGACCTCACCGGCCTCCGGGATGCTCTCGCGGACCAGAACGGGAAGATCGCCCGCATGAACGAAGTCCTCCGGCAGAAAGAGCAGAATGAACAGAAAATTGCCCGGACGCTCGGGGAACGCGAAGCGGCTCTCGCCGAAAAGACCGGGGAGATCGAGAGGCTCATGAAGAGCATCGACGATGACCGTGCCCTCATCTCCTCTGCAGAAGAGCATATCCGGCTGATGCTGGCGGAGAAGGAGGAACTCACCGGTACCCATCGTGCGATGGCAGATTCGCACCAGCAGACGATCGCGTCGCTGTCCGCGGAGCTCGGCTCGGCAAAGGCGGATCTCGACAATGCGAGGGCGGAGATCGCAGAGAAAGCCGGTCGGATCGCCATAATCGAGAAGGATCTCTCGGGGATTACCTGGGAGAAGGAAGAGGCAGACCGGGCTATCACTGCCCTTTCTGCCGATGTCGAACGTCTCCGCACCGCACTCGCCAGCGAAAGAGAACGGGCTGAGAAGAACGGACAGGATCTTGCTGCCCTCGGCGAGGCAAAGGCCCGGACAGAGGAGGATCTCGGGGGGAAGATCGCGGAACTGACGGAACGGCTCGACCGGAACTCCGCAGAAGCCGCTGCCCTGAACGTCAGGCTCGGGACGGAGACGGCACGGGCGGATTCGGCCAGCGCAGAGCTGGCAGCCCTCCGTGAAACCGCGGCGGCCGACGGCGAGACGCACCGGGCGGCACTTGGACAATGGGAGGCCGAGCGGTCCCGGCTCCAGGCGGAAATTGACTCTGTGACCGGGGTGCTGGAACATGAAAGGAGCCTGAGGGCAGCTGCCGAATCAAAGCTTGCCGAAACCGCCCGCGAGAAGGAAGATCTGGAGAGGGAGATCCGGGAACAATCCACCGGGCTCGACAACGCGAGGAATGCCACCGCTGCAGCGGAGGATGCCCGGCGCGGTCTTGAGGAGAACCTTGCGGCAGTATCGGCGGATCGGAAACGGTATGAGGAGAGTTACCGGCAGCTCTCCGGCGAGCTTGAGCAGGCACAATCGGCACTGGACGAGGAAAAAGCCCTTTCCGAGGATCTCGAAGAGAGGCGTTCTGCGGTCATCCTGGAGAACGAAAAACTCGAAGAGGCCCTCCGATCGGCACGGGAAGAAGCAGGAAGGATCAGCGGAGAATTCGAGCAGGAGCTTAAAAATGCCCGCGGTACGATCGAGGCTGCCGAATCGCGGGTGCAGGCGCTGGAAGACGAGCTTGCCGCTGCACGTGCGGCAGTTTCGGACGCAGAGGAAGAGGCCCGGAAACGGGCCGAAGCCCTCGCCCGGGCGCAGTCTGCGCTCGCTGCCGAGCAGGAGCAGCGCAGATCCGATGCGGAGAACCTCAGGGGAACCGTACAATCGATCGAATCGGCAAGCCTTGAGTTGCGCAACGCTATCAGCGAACGGGACCACGAGAGGGAGCTTCTTGCGACTACCCGGGATGAGCTTGCAACGGTCAAGCGGGAAAAGGAATTCCTTGAAGCCGGGCTGAGGGAGATCTCCCACACCACCGGACAGGCCGATCAGGAGAGGTCCGGGCGTATTGCAGCACTCGAGTCCGAGCTCGCCCTCGCACGGAAGGACCGGGAGCGGCTTGAGGCCGAGCTTGCGGGTCTTCGGGAGGAAAGGTCCGTCGGTGAGAAGAAACTCTCTGCACTCTCGAGCGAGATCCAGCAGGCCAGGACCGCCCTCGCGGACGAATGGGAAGACCACATGAATGCCGACGAGCAGCTCCAGGTCGCCGAGAAGAACAACGTCCAGCTCCAGGAGGCCGAGAAGAAACTCTCGGCGCTCGCGAGCGAGCTTGACCAGGCCCGGGCGGCGCTCGCGGACGAATGGGAAGACCACATGAATGCCCGGGAACGTCTTGCCGCGGCGGATGTGAAGAACGAGGAGCTCCGGCAATCTATCTCCGGGGACCGGCCGGCACCCCGGGGGTCCCGGAGCATAATCGTCAGGGGGGATTCCTCCCTTCCGGTTACCATTGCCCCGAAGCCCACGGTCACAGCCCGGGTCGACATGCCCCCGCTCCGCCAGGTACGCGACGAAAGCAATGACCGCCCCCCGGCCGAAAACCCGGGTGTTTTCAGTTCAGGCGAGGAGCCATCCGCCCCCGGGCCCGGAGCGGTGACCGCTGCAAATGTCCCCCTTGAGGACCTGTTCGAGGAAACCGGGACCGGAACTTCAGCAGCGGCGCCATCTGCCGTATCTCCCGGACGAGGGCCGCATGCAGTGGACGAAAGCCCCGTGGCCGGAGAGGATGATGTTCCTCTCCCGGACAGCATGGAGATCTCTCCGGAGGAGCCCGCGGATGAAACGTCCACAACGGGCATCGGAAAAGAGATGGACGAACCCGAAGAGGAACCCGGAACCGGTGCAGGCTATGAACCGGCAGTCACCGGCCTTCCGGAGCCGGGATCGTTGCCCGTTGGCGGGATCAGTTTCGACCGCCAGCAATGGCTGGGCCTCTTCAGCTGGGCGCGGCACGCGGAAGGGCTTACCGGTGACCAGCGGCGGGAGATCATGCGGATGGGCCGGCTCGTCCAGCGGGGCCGGCGGCTCACGAAGAAGCAGGAGGAGCGGGTTCGGGAGATGCTCTCCCTCGTGCACTCTCTTGGGTATCAGTTCAGCTGAAAGATACGGATCTTTTTTTTGTCTCGCCCGGATAAACCGCTCTCCATCAAACCAGTACCTTTAAACCGTTCCGGGAAATAATGGGAAGGAGACCACCATGGACCTTCAGGCTTTCCTGAACCGGCACAAACGCCTCTTCCAGACAAAACCGGTTGCGAAACTCACCGAATGCACTGCCGGGGTCCATGCCCTCAAACGTGTGCTGACGCCGTTCGAACTGGTGCTCCTCGGGGTCGGGGCGATCATCGGTACGGGAATTTTTGTCATCACGGGCGTCGTCGCTGCCAGCTACTCCGGCCCTGCCCTCGTGGTATCGTTCATAATTTCCGGCATTGTCTGTGCCTTCGCGGCCCTCTGCTATGCAGAGTTTGCCGCCATGGTCCCGGTAGCGGGGAGCGCATATACGTACGGGTATGCCTCGCTTGGGGAGCTCCTTGCCTGGATTATCGGGTGGGATCTCATCCTCGAGTACTCGGTCTCGATCGCAGCAGTCGCAGTCGGGTGGTCAGGATATGTGAGCACCCTCCTTGCAAACGCGGGCCTTATCCTCCCCGCGGCATTCATCAACCCTCCCGGCCAGGCCGGCGGCATCCTCAATATCCCGGCAATCCTCATCATCGCGGTCATAACGCTCCTTCTCATCGTCGGTGTCAAGGAGAGCGCGCGGGTGAACAACATCATCGTGCTCATCAAGCTCTCCGTGATCCTCATCTTCCTCTACCTCGCATCATCCCATATCCGGCCCGTCCTCTGGACACCGTTTATGCCATACGGCTGGAGCGGGGTCCTGACCGGAGCGGCTATCGTATTTTTCGCGTACATCGGGTTCGATGCAGTTTCGACCGCAGCAGAGGAGGTCAACGACCCCCAGCGGAGTCTGCCCATCGGCATTATCGGGTCGCTTATTATTTCTACGATCCTGTACATCGCCGTCTCTGCAGTACTCACCGGGATCGTCTCGTATACTACCCTGAACACGGCTGCCCCCGTCGCATATTCACTCCAGGAGATAGGAATACAGTGGGGCTCGGCCCTCGTCTCGGTCGGGGCGCTCTGCGGGATCACCTCCGTGCTGCTCGTCCTCCTCTACGGGCAGACCCGGATCTTCTTTGCCATGTCCCGGGACGGCCTCCTCCCGCGCACGTTCCGGGAGCTCCACCCCACCTTCCGCACCCCGGCCAAGGTGACACTCCTTGTCGGGACAGTGACGGCGATCATCGCGAGCACCCTGCCCCTCCAGTCTATCGCCGAACTCGTCAACATCGGGACGCTCGCGGCGTTTATCATCGTAGCCCTTGGGATCCTTGTCCTCCGGTACCGGCGTCCCGAAATCGAGCGGCCCTTCCGCTGCCCCTTCGTCCCGGTCGTCCCCGTCCTCTGCATCGTCTCCTGCTCCATCCTTATTTACGTCCTCCCGCTCGTGACGCACCTGCGTTTCGTCATATGGCTGGCAATCGGCCTGATCGTGTACTTCTTCTACGGGAGGAAGCACAGCAGAATCGATGAAGACACCAAAGATATCGAGTGTTACTGAGCAGCAGATGCCGTAACGAGGAACCACCGGGAAAGTCCCGGATCACGTTAAATCCTGTTCGTACGCTGCAACCAGATCCCGGTTGCCGTATAGAGCGAGGCTGCTGCGAGCATGACCACTGCAGCAAGGACAACCAGGACAAAGTCACCCGCCATCAACGACTCCGCGGCCATTTTCAGGAGTATAAAGCCGCCGTACAGGACAAGCAGCCCCGCGATAAAGAGTGCCAGGAGCCCGGCAGCCCCGGCTAGGATCAGGTCATCCATGATCCATGGTAAACCGGCCCGGTATATGAACCGATGGGAGCGGGCGCCGGAAAAAAGAAATGACGTCGGCCCTGAAGGTTTTAGTCCAGGTATTCCGCGAAGACCTCGCGGTACAGCCTCCCGACATTTTCGCGGGTCTGTCCCATTTCAGGAAATCCGGTATAGTTCTTCGCAGCAGCGATGTCGTCATCGAGCGCAAGCCTGTACTGGCTCACCGAATGGAACCATCGTCTCTGCTCGTAATACCCTGACAGGTACTCCTGCTCGGTCTGGCCGGGGGTTGGGATGAAGAGGGCCTGCTTCTTTCCCAGCTCGGCGATCTCCATGGCACTGGTGTAACCCGAACGGCAGATGATGAACCGGGCACGGTTCATGAGGATCTCTTTTTCTTCCGTAGACGCATAAGGGATGACCGTGCAGTCCCCGGAGGTATGCATGCGCCGCGATCCTCCGGGGCTCCCGAGCAGTACGACCGACTCCCCGTCGAGATCCCTGACCGTCGGTACGAGGAGTTCTTCGAGACGGGTCCGCTGGGGTTCGGGACCGGAGATCATCGCGAGGACGCCAAGGTCTTCATCGATCGCCTGCCGGTGCATGCTCGTAAGGATACCGGCAAAAAAAGCCCTCTCCCGGGTCGCGTCCGTGCCGGGGAGCGAGAGCTTGCCGGCAAGGGAACCGTTGCCGGGCGGGTTGTCGGGCACGATGACCCGGTTGAACTTCCCGTGGAGGTACCCGTTCACCGGAAGGGATGCGAGTTCAAGAGGCCAGAGCATCAGGGGGAGATGATAGTGGAGCTGGTGGGAGATGAAGACCGAAGGAACCTTTTCAGAGTACACACCGAGGCGGTTGTCGCTGACAATGAGATCGAACGGTTCCCTTTCGAGGATTGCCGCGAGTTTTTTCCGTTCTTCACTCAGCGCCCGGAGGATCAGGGGGAACGATGCGACAAACTTTGGCAGGAAGAACCGGTTCCCGCTGTACCACACGGGGTAGTCGGGGAACTCAATGGACGGGAGATCCGGAAATTCGTTCTGCAGCACCCTGAGGGCGTTTCCGCACGCGGCAATCGTTACCTCATGGCCATGCGCGAGGAGGGAGGAGATGATCGGGATGTCCCGGGTGGCATGGCCAAGTCCCCAGTTCAGCGGTGAGACGAGTACACGGGCCATTCGGATCTCCGAAGAATAAGAGGGTTTTGCCGCAAACGGTATTGAAAGGATCGCTCACGCGGCAGAACTCCAAGGATTTTTATGGAAAAAAGGGTAAAACTGGTAAGAATTCTGCCTCATCCTTTCATCGCCGTAAAAGATCGCCTATGGACCCGTTTGCCAGACACGTTACGTGCCGGATCAGGATATTCGATGAATCGGTAAACCGTCTTGCAGAGGCCCTGTCCCGTCCAGGTGTGCCCGGGCCCGGGGTTGCAGCAGGCCCTTTCTCCGAGAGGAATATCATATCAGCCCTGCTCTGCTGCGTGGAGAGGGACGATCCTGTATACCCCTGTCTTCGGCAGCAGTCCGACCGGATCTCGGTGAGGCTCGATGAGATCTGCCGGAGGAACGGGAAACGGCTTCGTGGCGGGCTTATCCGTGACCTCAGAACGGTCGTCGATCATTACTATAGCGCAACATGCTGGAGGAATCTCGGGATCATCGTGCTGCCTGACTACCCGGGAATCAGGGACCGGATCGAAGTACTGCTCGACATCATCGGAGACGATCCTGAGGCCGCGGATCTCCGGCACCTTGTGGCGTATCTTGACCTTCTTTCTGCCCCGCAGGCAGGTTCGGCCGAAGAAACCGTACCGGGATCTGCCGGGAGCGGTAACGCGGCAGTACCTGTTACCGGCAGGCGGGGGACGTGTACTGCCAGTGCTGCACGGTCCGCAAAACAGATCTCCCGATAAAACCCGGCAACGCGGGAGCTTCTATTCCCGGCCGGAGATCCCCGGTTTTACCGGCTGGAACGATGGAAACCGCCCTCCGTCAGATCCCGCAGGTCTTTGCGCGGGAGACCGGCGAAAAAAATCAGACTGCCCGGTGCTCCCGACTCAGAACAGAAACCCGCAAAAGCGTGTCAGTGAAGACACCGGTGCACGAGGTCTTTTACCTGCTGTTCCGTTCCCTCCCGGTTCCTGATATCCCTTACCACGTCGGTGCCATCAGCCAGGACCTGTCCGCACGGTTCGATACCGAGAATTTCAAAGAATGCCGATACGACCCGGGTCACGCAGGTGAAATTCTTCCCGCCACTGCGCCCTGCAACTGAAATGAGCAGCCCGCGCTGTCCCGACCTGCCGCCGGAGAGGACGCGCTCCGCATGATATGCCTGGGTGCGGTCAATGAGGAGTTTGAGCCCTCCGGGAACGGTGTTTGTATAGACCGGCGAGCAGACCACGATGAGGGACGCGCTGCGGATTGCGCGGATGATCTCCGGCATATCGTCGTTGAAGACGCAGGTGCCGGTGTTGAAGCACTGGTAGCAGCCGATGCAGGGGTGAATGTCCATATCGTGGGGGTAGATCACGAGGGAGGTCCTGCCGGCAGCGTGCACGGCCTCTTCGGCCCACGAGGCGAGGACACCGCAGTTCCCGTCCGGCCGCGGGCTCCCCTGGATGATGAGAACATCTTTGGACGGCGCCGCACCCTGCTCAGGCAGGACCGGGCGGGCCCTTGTGAGGAAACCCTCGGGGTCCGTGCGGATCTCCTGTTCCCATTCGTCGGCCTTTCGTGTTGCGACCGTTCCGGCTTCGAGTGGCTCCATTGCGGAATACTCGTACGTGTTGGTCCGGAACACATCGAGGGTCCGGCCTCCGGATGCAACCGTGAGCGAGAACCTCACCAGCCCCGGGTAAACCGATGAGAAGTCTTCACGGCAGAGGGTCAGTGTGAACCTGCCGATCTCCCTGCTGCGCAGCAGTGTCCGCTCCGGTTCCATGAAAGGGTACTGTTCTTTTGCTTCTGATAAAAATACCGGCACAAATTCATGGGGTGTTACGATCCGCGTCTCCCGGAATCACGTTACAACGGCATTCCGGAACCGCCACCATGCGAGCACGAACATTATCACCGCAAAGACGATGAGAGCGAGGTACGAGACTGCGATGTCGCCCACGGCATAGTGGTAATGCCTGCCGACTGCCATGAAGTCGGGGCCGATTGCGAAGTACCTGATGCCGTTGATGAGATAGGTCATCGGGTTATAATTGGACATCACTTTCAAAAACTCGGGGAAAGAGTCCATCGGGTAAAGGGCGTTGCTCGCAAAGAAGATCGGCATGGTCAGGAGCGTGATGACGCCCTGCAGCCCCTCGGGACTCTCCATCGAGATGGCGATCGCTGCCGAAAGGAAGAGGAAGCCCAGCGCGAACATGCCCACGAACGCGAGGATACCAAGCACCGAGACCAGGACCTGCACCGGCGAATATCCCACGAAGAACCCTGCCCCGAGCATGATCCCGAAGACCATGATAATGATCGCCTGGATGAAGGACTTCGTGACCCCCGAGAGGCCGATGCCGAAGATGATGTGGTTCCGGTTCATCGGGCTTGCGAGGATCTCCCGCATCAGCCCCCAGTTCTTGTCGAAGAGGATGACGATCCCGCCAAAAAGGCTCGTAAAAAGCGTGGTCATCGCGATGATCCCGGCCGCCATGAACGTGAGGTAGCCGACGACGCGGACGCCCGGGATGACCGGGATCCCGGCGAGGAGCTTGTCGAAGTTGCTTGCCATCGCGATCCCGAAGAACGCGAGCCAGAGGGCCGGCTGGAGGAGCGAGGCGAAGAGGAGGGTCTTGAACCGGACGAACCGGATCATGTCGCGCCAGTAGATGGTGGCAAAGCCGTACGCCATTTCAGCGCCCCCGCGGGATGAGCCTGGTTAAAGGTTTCTTCCCGGCCGGCTCGTCACGGAGTTCCTTCCCGGTGTAGAAGACAAAGACGTCGTCCATGGTGGGCTTGTGGATGCTGATGGTCGTGATCTCGATCCCTTCCTTCCGCAGGATATCGATGATCCCGGGCAGCGCCTTTGTCCCGTCGAGGGTCACCGGGATATTGAAACCTTTCGTCTTTGGCCGGATCTCACCTGCGTCCGGAAAGGCCTTCAGCACCACGATCGCCCGGTCGTTGTCGCTGGTCTCGAGATAGATATGGTCGCGGCCGAGCGTGTTCTTGAGGGCCCACGAAGTCCCGGTGACGACAATCCTCCCGTTGTCGATAATGCTGATCCGGTCGGAGAGGTGGTCGGCCTCGTCCATGTAGTGCGTAGTCAGAAAAACGGTTGTACCCTCGTTGTTGACACCCTTGATGTAGTCCCACATCTTCATCCGGGTCTGGGGGTCGAGTCCGATGGTCGGCTCGTCGAGAAAGAGGACATGCGGCCGGGTCATGAGGCCCCGGGCGATCTCGAGCCGCCGCTTCATCCCCCCCGAGAGGTTCTTTGTCTTCTCGTTCCGTTTCGCGTGGAGTTGCACGAGCTCAAGTAGCTCCTCGATCCGCTTCCGTCGCTCCTCTTTTGGCATATTGTAGAGCCTGCCATGGAACTCGAGGATCTCCCAGACGGTCATGTCCCGGTCGAGCGTGATGTCCTGGAAGACTATCCCGATCGATTCCCTCACCTTCTGCGGGTCTTTCGTCACGTCGTACCCCGCGACCATCGCCGTCCCTTTCTGGAGGGTGAGGAGCGTAATGAGCACGTTGATCGCTGTGCTCTTGCCTGCGCCGTTCGGGCCGAGAAAAGAAAATATCTCGCCTTTTTTCACGGAAAAGGTGATGCCGTCGACCGCTTTGAACGTCCCGTACGAGTGTTCGAGGCCGGAAACCTGGATTATTTCTTCGGATGTCACGGTTGTACGGTTGTGTGGGTGTGGGAGGTGGTTAAGGTTTGTGGGAGAAAATCTCCTGAGCCTGCAGCAATTCGTTTTATAAGACTTATGGGGACCAGCAATCGGAGAGACCGGTTATCAGAAGTACGGATAGGTCCAGACCAGGTACCACATGATGACAAGCATAGCGTAGATGATTCCACCGAAGATTTTATCGGGCAGTGCAAGTGCGGCCGGATTTTCCGAGGAAGGA
>DATKMN010000132.1:0-8169 GCA_035541835.1 Methanoregula sp. | reverse complement strand
ACGATACTGAAGACACGACACGGGTGCTGTCGCGTGCACCCTGTTCGTGCGGCCGGACGCACATGCGGATCGCAAACCCGCAGCGGGAGGCCGAGAACTTCAACGTCTTCGGCGCGGCAGTCAACCGTGTCGATATCGAAGCGGGGGTCTTCCAGCCTGAAAACATGGCGTTCCTGACCGGGGAGTACGAGGCGTTCCTCCTTGGCGGGGAGTCCTCAGGAAAGGTTGTGCTGCAGGTCGTGGTGGAATGCATGGACCCGGAGAGGACCGACCGCAGGTCCGTGCAGGACCGGTTCACCGACCACTTCGGGCGGCGCCGTCAGGAGCTCACACGCCTTGCCGGCGATCATGCATTCGGTATCGAGTTTGCATTCGTGCGGCCAGGCGAACTCGGGATCCACGCGGCAAAGGGTCGACCGAAACGGCTGACGGACCGCAGGCAGCAGCGCAGTACTCCCGAAATCCCTCTGGCGGCCTGAAATCCCGGGCCGTCCTTCCGGGGCCTCAGGTCCTTGTCAGGAGGTCTGCTGCCGCAACTGCCTCTTCTGCGTCCCGGGCACAGGCATCGGCCCCGAGTTGTTTCCAGAGGCCGGGGAGTACCATGAACGGGTATCCGCCGACAAGGATCTTCGCCCGGTCTGTTCCGGGGTCTGCCCGCAGCGAGCGGATGAGGTAATGGACAGCCGGGAGCCGGGACGGGATCGTGCAGGAAATGGCGACGAGATCGGCGTTCCGGTCCCGGACCGCCCGGAGCAGGCTCCGGGCCGGGGTATTGGCGCCGGTGAAATAGGTGTCCCAGCCATCGAGTTCGAAGAAATCCGTGACCATTCGTATCCCGATACCGTGGAGGTCCTGTTCGACCGTCGCAGAGACGACCGTCTTTCCTCTCTTTTCTGCTCCCTTCGCTTCCGCGGCAAGCCATTCGTGTAAACGGGCGATCTCAGCCTCGACCGATGCACTGATAAAGTGCTCCTCGGCAACGCTCAGGCGCTGGATCAGCCAGAGCCTCCCCGTCTCCCGCAAAACAGGCTGGAAAACGGAAAGGTACAGGTCCCGGGGCCTGACCCCGGAAGCTTCTGCTCCGGCGATGATCTTCCGGGCGCCTTCGCGATCCGCATTCCTCACGGCGTCAAGGTATGCCCGGGCTGTACCGGCGAGAGGATTCGAATCGTCTATGCATGGCGGCGGTTCTTCGGGAGCAGTTCTTATCCCGGCGATGGCAAGTTTACAAAACCGGTCCGCGTCGTCGCGGAGGTCATCCGGAAGGTCTTTCCGGACCAACTCCCGGAGGACGCGGAAGCCCGCGGTGACGTAGTCCCCGGGGAGGTGGCGGGCGGTGAAGAAGACCTGTGCCCGGCAGGCATAATCGAGGAGCAGGGCGGGGCTGCCGGTTGCGAGGGCGTCCTGGAGGGCACCGAGGTGATCCTTCAGGTCCTCCACGGCCCGCTGCTGCTGGTACGCGCTTGCGTCCCGGAACATCGCGGGGTATTTTTCCAGGAGCCGTTCAAAGGCCCTGCCGGCAAGGGCAGCTGTATCGAGGTTGACCGGACGGTACGCCGGGGTTCCGGTCCCTGACGGTTTCGGTTGTGCGCTCGTACGTTCTCTCCGGATTAAGAATCCGGTTGAACGGATATTAGCTTTCCCCATGGCAGGAGGAAAGCAGCCGGTTCCGGCAGGACACGGTGGCGGCCCTGACAGTGCGGGGGTTAGAGAAAAAGGTAAAAAACGACGTGAAAAGATTACCGGTTGATGTGGACTACCTTTGCCGGCGGGAACCCGTTGAAGTACGTGGACGAGGCGTGGGAGTAGGCACCGATGTTCTCCGAGTACACGAGATCGCCGATCTCGAGTTCCGGCAGTTCGGCTGAGAGCGTGATCGTGTCGAAGGCATCGCAGGTCGGACCGAAGACTGCGGAGATCTGCTTCTCGCCAGCCTTGAACGGGAGGACGGGGTAGTTGGTATGGTCGAAGACCTGCCCCGAGTACGTGTGGTACACGCCGTCATTGATGTAGTAGGATGGTTTCCCGTCCCGGAACGCCTTTCCCACGACCTTTGCGACTACCGAGCAGGCGTTCGCGACAAGGAACCTCCCCGGCTCGGCGAGGATCTGCATGTCGCCCGGGAAGAGGCGGTCGAGCTCGACGTTCAGACGCTCCGCGAGGGCCTCGAACGACCTGACCTCCGGGTGGTATTTCACCGGGAATCCTCCGCCGATATCGAGGATTTTAATGCAATGGCCGGTCCGGGTCTCGGTCTCGCTGATGATGTTTG
Source organism: Methanoregula sp. (assembly GCA_035541835.1). Lineage (GTDB taxonomy): Archaea > Halobacteriota > Methanomicrobia > Methanomicrobiales > Methanospirillaceae > Methanoregula. The sequence goes on along the minus strand of DATKMN010000132.1, from coordinate 5,897 downwards.
CGGAGATCTCGAGCGCGGTGACATAGTTCTCGAAGTTCGTGCACTGGCTCCCGACGTGGAAACTCAACCCCTCGACCTCGAGGCCCATCCCGAATGCGGCCTCGATCAGGTCGACGGCCTCGCCCGGGTCCGCACCGAACTTTGAGGAGAGCTCGACGACCGAGCCGGTGTTCGGGACACGGAGCCGGAGGACGAGGCCGGCGTGCGGTGCATACTGCCGGATCTTCCTGAGTTCCTCCTGGTTGTCGAACGTGACCAGCGGCTTGTAATGGTCGAGGGCTTTCAGGGTCTCGATGGGCTTGATGGTGTTGGCGTAGATGATCTTGTCCCAGATCCAGTCCTGCCGCTCCTTGTCCGGCATGCACTTGATGTTCTCGTACACGATCATGAACTCGGGCATGGACGCGACATCGAAACTGCAGCCCATATCGAAGAGGGTCTTCACGATCTCCGGGTTCGAGTTCGCCTTGACTGCGTAGTACACCTGGATCCGGGGCAGATGCTCCCGGAACTCCCGGTAATTGTTCCGGATCTGCTCGTGGTCCACGACAAAGATCGGGGTCCCGTGCTCGCTGGCGAGTTCCTGCAGGAGTTCCCTGCCGGCCGGCCCGAGGTGGTGGACGCCGGAGTCATGGTCGTCCCAGAGTTTCGTCTTCTTCCCTTCCGCTGTCACGTTTGCCATTATTGTGTGATATGCTCGCGGGATAAGAAGGTTTTCTACGGGGACTTAAATGATAAAGGATGAAATTCCACCAGAGGAATTTTTCCATCTGCGTGTTCCATGATTCTCGTTTCTCAGGAGGGGACCACGGGTGCTCGCCGCTCGAAGGCTTCGCCTTCTCAAATCAGCATCGCTGACGCGATGCCGATACCTCTCGGGGCTCGCCATCCAAGAATCCCCCGGGATTCTTCTTGTCTTTGGTCCTTTGGACCTTCAGACCGTGGAGCATGGCCGCAAACACCACAGATGCAAAAAAATTGCAATAAGTAACCGAACCCGCCGCGGGGCGCCCTTCGGGACGGCGGGCGTTCATCCCAATTGGGGGTATGGGGGTCTAAACCCCCATCATTGAATCAGATCCTTTTTCTTGAATTGAGTGTGGATCAAATTTCGGGATAGTAAAATAATCCACGTGATTTCTGTCGTAAAACATGCATTGAAAAATTTTGGATCTCTCATATTTATCAAAAAATGTCGGAGCACAGCTCTGTCACTGTACGAACAGGAAGTTCTTGAACTGCCAGACATCATCGGTGTCGCAGCTGTTGTCCGGGTTCTCCTTGAAGTACACCGCCCGGTTCTTCAGGGGCGTCCAGTCGGACGGGGCCGAGGAGAATGTGCCGAGGTACGGCTTGGCGATGCCGAGAACGAACTCGTGGGGCAGGTCGTCGGGGAGGCAGAAGCCGCGCTTCGGGTTCTCGATCATCCACATGACCGCGGTGACCACGCCGAGGGCTACCTGCACGGTGGTCGCGTTCTGGCCCGGGGCGAGGGTCTTTGCCTCCTCGATGGAGAGGATGCTTCCCGTCCACCACGAATTGTACGGGTGGCCCATCAGGAGTGCTCCGAGGATGTCCGCCCCCGAGATGATCTCCCGGTCGTTGAGGATCCGTAATTTCGGCTGGAGCTCGTAGTTCCTGCCCCTGAGCTCGTGGATCGAGGCCACGGTCGCATCGCAGGGCAGGTACGCGTAATGGACGGTTGGCCGGTAGACCGCCTTCCCGTTCTTCCAGACCGTCCAGCGGTCGGAGATGCCGAATGCTTCCCCGTGCCGGATCACCATCCCCACGATCTCGTGGTTCGGGAGCCAGGAGCGAACCCAGGTATTGATCCCCATCCGGGCAAGGAGGATCTCGTTCTTGGGGCCTACCGGGGGCACGTAGGAATGTTCGGGCAGCACCTTCTCGTGGGTCCCCCACCCGATCTCGGCCGGGGCGGTCCCTTCCTCGCGCAGGCCCTCGATGCACCAGGTACCCACGAACTCGTCGACTTTCTTGGGCGAGCGCGAGATCTGGGTGTCCCGCTCGGAGCAGTGGATGACCTTGACGCCGGTCTCCATCGCAAGTTCCGCGAAGTTCTGCTTCTTTATCAGGGACTTCATCCGGTCGGGGTCGGCGGCCTTCCCGTCCTCGATCAACCGCTGGGCGATATCAACGAGGCCCTGCCGGGCAAAGTGCGAGATGAGGCCGGGATTCGCCCCGTGGTCCACGACGCTTGTCGGGCCGTCGTGCCAGTCCTTCGTCAGCTCGTGGAGCTTCATCTGCCGGAAGTACAGGGTCTTCTCGTACGGGCTTGCCGTGAACTTTTCCGCATCGGGGTCCCAGGCCTCGACCGAGGTGTTGACGTACAGGACATTGTGTTCGTGGCACCACTGGACGAGCTCGCAGCAGTCGATATTCCATGCGAGGTCGACGAGCAGCCCGCCGTCTGCAACGTATTCGGAGAGGATCTGGCCGAGGGTCTCGTGCGTAACCTTCTTCTTGAAAAACCGCAGCCCCCGGGCAGTATACGCCTTGAGCTCGGAGGCCTTGTCCTTGAAATCGATGATCGTGATGTTCTCAAGCGGTATGGTAACGTGCCTGAGGAGGATCGGGAGCGTGCACTTGGCGACGGCACCGTACCCGATGATCAGTACCTTGTTCCTGAACTCCAATCCTGCCTCCGGTTGCGGCAGACACCGGTGTTCTGCCCTTCACCAGAAGTATGTCGCTGATTCATTATATTCCTGACGTGAAACTGTCGCATGTCCGCATCTTCCCACTAAAAAAAAACGCGAAAATCCCGTCATTCTTTTCCGGTTCCACCCCGGCAGGGCCGGTCCAGGAAAAAAATGCAGGAACAGGAGAAGGCTGTGGGGTCAGCCCTTGTCCTGGCGTGCAAGGTTGAAGAGCATGACCATCCCGACGAGGATTGTCGCGATACCGGCAGTGGCAAGGACAATACCGATACCAAGACCGATGGTATGGAAAAAACCGAGGCCGCCGGCTATCAGGACTGCACCCACCAGGATCCCGATAACCGGCCCCATCACTGCTTCTGCCATAGGTCACCCCAATATGCGTAATGGTGTTAGCTGATCAAGCATATTAACCGTTCTTGTTTTATAATAACACCACGCGGGAAGTTTCTGACGGGCAGGGAGCGATGAGCCCCGGTTGCTGCCGGAGATTCATGCGCTGTCCGGCCGAAGCCCGGCGTGAGTATCCCGGAACCGGATGAGCTCATCGCAGAATTCACCGAGATATTCATCCATGGAGAGACTTCCTTCCGCAAATGTGCACTCCTCTTCTTCGACGATCTTCGTTATCCGTTCCCGGCTGGGGAGGAGAAGGTCGATCTTCACCCCGGCCTTTTCCGATCCCCGGATGAGCGACTCGCGGAAGAGGCCGAGACAATAAGCAATCCGGTACGCGTAGGTCTCCCGTGTCTTCTCCAGGTACCCCGCGACCCGGTCCGTCTCAATTCCAAGGAAATCATCGAGGACCTTTTGATCATGGCATTTCCCCAGCATGTACTTGTAATGGGCGTACGGGTACATCTCCTCGAGTTCCCCCGGTACGATCCCGCACGTCCCGAAAACAACGATATGGTACAGGGAAGGGTCGAAGACCTGCGAGATGATCATCCGTATGAGCTGGTGGCTCGGGCTTTTACTGTAGGGCTTCCGTACTGCACAGGGAAGGAAGAACGCAATCTTCCGCGGTTCCACCTCGTATTCGTCGATGATGAACCGGTACGAGCGCTCGAACTCCGGGAGATAGAACGGGGGGCCGGTCAGCAGGGGCCGGCCTTCCGGCTGCGGGGCCTGGTCATCGTCCATTGTCCCGGAGATCTTGGTCGCCGGATGCGATAAAAGGGATGAAGGGGGAGATGGACTCTTCTTTAGGTCATTGTTAACAGATCCTAAATTCCGAGTGAAACGCAAGGAAAAGAATTACGCAGTAAATCCCATCATGATGTCTGCGAGCGGGTGCCCCCCAGTCCCCCCACCGAACCGCAGGGGTGGCACTGCCGACCCCTGCTTTGTCGGCGGGGGGTTTCGTTTTTTCATCATCACCGGGAAACCAGGAACAAGAAGCATCTTTTTCATTACGGCCATGCTCCACGGTTGACGCTCCGAAGGACCGGCTTTGAGAAGAATCCTGAAGGATTCTTCGAGGGTGAGGGCAGGCAGGCCCTGAACGCCCGTGGTACACTCGCGATGACGATCTCAACGTAATGGATCTTTTCGGAACGTGCCCTGAGGTGCGTGAAAGGCTGGAAATCCGGCACGAAGGTACTTATTTTCCTTCTCGACAAACAGGTATACGGTGATCTCTTGTCAAAACGGGCTGTCGACATGGCGTTCCAGGCACTCTATACCCTCACGGATATCCGGATGATACTCCGGGAAACAGCACCGTCCCACACGCTCGATCCCGAACAGCGGAAAGCGGCCGAACGGCTGCTTGAGAACCTCGAGCGGCAGGTCGCTTCCTTAAAGCAGGAGATGCTCAAATGAGGTGCGCGATGGGGATCGAGGCCCGGCAGGTCGATGAACTCGCCATCAACATCGACCCGATCCAGGCCGGCGGACGGCTCACGGCCGATGCCATGAAAGCCGCGATCGCGTACGGGGACGGGTACTCGGTCTGCGACAACTGCCGGAAGCCCAACCGGCTCGACTACATCAGCAAGCCCCCTATTGCGGAGTTCCACAAGGAGGTCGCGGGCTGGCTCGGCATGGACTCTGCCCGCATGGTGCCCGGGGCACGGCGCGGCTTCCAGGCCGTCGCACACACGTACGTGAAGGCGGGCGACCCGGTCCTCCTCACCTCCCTCTCGCACTATACCGAGTTCCTTGCGGTCGAGGAGGCCGGGGGTATCGCCCGCGAGATCCCTGCAGACGAGCATAAGCTGGTCACTCCCGATGCGGCTGCTGCGAAGATCGAGGAAGTGAAGCGCGAGTTCGGCCGGCCGCCGGCGCTCGCCCTCATCGACCACGTGGACTACCAGTACGGGAACATGCACGATGTAGCGGGGATCGCAAAGGTAACCCGCCAGTACGATGTCCCGATCCTGTACAACGGTGCGTATACGGTCGGGATCCTGCCGGTGAACGGGAAGGAGCTTGGCGTCGATTTCGTGGTCGGGTCCGGGCACAAGAGCATGGCCTCACCGGCACCGTCCGGAGTCCTGGCCGCCACCGCCGAGCGGGCTTCCGAGGTCTTCCGCACCACGGCGATCATGGGGGACGTGACGAAGCGGAAGTTCGGGATCAAGGAGCCGGAGATGATGGGCTGCACGCTGATGGGGGTCACGCTTGTGGGAATGATGGCTTCGTTCCCGCACGTGAAGGAACGGGTGAAGCACTTCGGCCGTGAACTCGAAAACCACCGGCTGGTCACCGAAGCCCTCCTCTCCGTCGAAGGGACGAAGGTCCTCTCGGAATACCCCCGGAAACACACGATGACCCGGGTGGATACGACCGGATCGTTTGACAAGATCGCGGAAACGCATAAGAAGCGCGGCTTCTATTTCTCAAGCGCCCTCGAGGAGCGCGGGGTGACCGGCCTCATCCCCGGCGCGACAAAAGTCTGGAAGTTCAACAGTTACGGGACGACCCGGAAGCAGGCGGAGCACCTCGCGGGAGCTTTTGTCGCAATCGCGCGGGAGAACGGGCTCGCGGTACGGGAATAATCCCGTTATCTTTTCACCGTGGTCGAAGAAATTACATTACGAGCCTCCCCTCCTCAGGGCCGCTCCGGGGACCGACGAAGGAGGTCGAGAAGAACCATCAGGTTCTTCGGGCACGGCAGGGCACATTACCGGTCTCCGGAAGAAGGTAACTCCAGGCCGCCGCCGGGGCGCTCCGCGGGATTCAGGGGGTTCATAAGAGCCACGGGAACGAGAAGAA
>DATKMN010000131.1:0-5153 GCA_035541835.1 Methanoregula sp. | reverse complement strand
CGACGATGAGGAGGACCGTGAGGATCGTCAGGGGGATGTGTTCCACGTGCTGGAACCACTCGAGGGTGACATAGATCCCGGTGAGGATTCCGAGCAGCGAGGTCAGGACGCCCATCATGCCGAAATAAAACATCGGGTTGTTGACCCGGGCGAGACGGTAGATGGTGCTCATGATCTTGATACCGTCATGGAAGGGCGATAGTTTCGTTGCAGTCCCCGGCCGGTGGGAATACCGGATCGGGACGACCATGATCCGCTGGCCGTTCCGCACCGCCTCGACCGAGATCTCCGTCTCGATCTCGAACCCCTTCTCCTTCAGGTGCATCTGCTGGATGGCGAGCCGGGTGAAGGCCCGGTACCCGGAGAGGATGTCGTGGAGGTCCCGGCTGTGGGCGACCTTGAAGAGGAGGTTGAGCATCTGGTTCCCGAAGAGGTTGAGCCGGGAGAAGGATCCCTCCTCGGCGTTGACGAGCCGGTCGCCGATGACCTGGTCGAACCCGAGGAAGAGCGGGTGGAGCATCTTCTCGGCATCCTTTGCCGAATAGGTGCCGTCGCCGTCCAGCATCAGGATATAGGGCTCCTCGATGAGCTCGAACGCCTCGATGATGGCGTTCCCCTTGCCCCGTCCGGACTGCGTGCGGACATTTGCCCCCGCTTCCCGGGCCACCTTCACGGTGTTGTCCGTGCTCTTGCCGTCAATGACAAGGATGTGGTTGTATCCGAACGCCTTGAATTCCTTAATAACCCCGCCGATCGTCGGGCCTTCGTTGAGGGTGGGAATTAAGACGCAGACCTCATCTTTGTTGAATTTCATCGGTATAGTATATTTAATCGGTTCACATAATGGCTTCTATGCACCTCCCGAAGAAGGGGATCCGGGTGCTTGGCATAGCCGAGAGCTATACCGGGAGGGTCCGGTCCACGCTCGCGGGGGTGGTGATGCGCAAGGACCTCCGGATCGACGGCTTTGCGTTCGGCCAGGTGACGGTCGGCGGGATGGATGCGACCGGGACGGTGGACCGCATGATCCGTGACCTCGGACGCCGGGATATCAATGCGGTCATGCTCTCCGGCTGCGTCATCGCGTGGTTCAACGTTATGGACCCGGCCGGAATTGCGGAGGCAGCAGGACTGCCGGTGGTCTGCGTGACGTACGAGGACTCGGACGGCCTGGCCGGGGATATCCGGCACCACTTCCCCGGTGACCGGCTCCGGGCCGAGGCCTATGACCGTCTTGGCGAACGGACCCCTGTCTGCCTCGGGCCCGGAGCGACGGTCTATATCCGGAGTTTTGGAATTTCCGGGGACGATGCAGCAGTCCTCTGCCGGGACTTCACGCACGAAGGGAAGATCCCCGAGCCCCTCCGGGTCGCCCGCCTCTGCGCCCGCAGGGCCTCGTCCTTTTTTGACGGCTTACCGGGAGACGAAGGCGGGGGCTCGCCGGTCCCGTGACGGCCCGGGGACCGGATCGCGCGGGCAGGAATTCACCGGTACAGTCAGGAGGATCACTGTCAGCGGGCCGCTGTGCCCGGAGGTGAGCGAATAAATAGCATGAAAAATTACCTGTTGTAGTAAATCCGAGAAGGAGTACCTGTACCCATGACACAAGACCTGAAGATGGCCCGGTGGGTGTGCCTGGAATGTCACTATATCTATGATCCCGCGAAAGGGGACCCGAAGAACGGTATCCCGCCCGGCACGCCCTGGGAGAAGGTACCCGACTCGTGGCGGTGCCCTGAGTGCAAGGTCCTCAAGGCCAAGAAAGGCCTCTTCAGGTGCCTTGGTGAGTAAACTGGTCTATCCACCATCCTGTTTTTAACCGCGGGTCGGTATGGGGCCAGGTGTCCCGGGAGATTAGGGTATTATTGGCCTTGTCGTAGATGTCCAAAGTGACGACATCACCGGGATGAAATGTCCCATCACTATAATCAATTGCCAACAGGGCGCCGGGATACCATTTCCCATCACGATCCCGTTTCGACCCCCGGGTGCTCATCTCTCCGACAAGGTGGCTGACCCCATCATGGACTGAGCTAATAAATTCATTGTTATTCAGAGATACTATTCGCGCGGGGATCTGTTCGCCGTTACGGTATGTCAGAACGTAAAGATTCCAGTTATCGAAGGCTGTATCTGCAGTATTGACGAGGACAAGGTAGCTGTCGTAGGTCAATTGACCGTCGCTCCGCACATCCCGGATTTTGGTGATCTGGAAGACACATGGCACGGTGTTATTTGGGAAAGATGGCAGTGTGAAGAAATGCAGGAATATCGCCGCGAGGATGATCACAATCGCGATCAGCAGGATTGTTCCGGTCAGGTTCGAGACGGCGACGTCAGCGCTGCGGGGGTTCAAGAAATGTATTTTATTTTGGTACAAGCATAAGTATTTCGAAATGATTCTGCGCGTATAACAGGTAATTTAGATGGCATTCAAATATTGTTGCACAGCGTATAATCTGGTTTTAAAAAGGGATTTTCAGGGAACCGGTTAAACCGGCGGCTTTCCGGTCTGCGGGTCGATGAGGATCCGTACCGCCCCCATCGGCTTCCGGACGCTGGTGGAATAGACCGCCGTGCCGTTGAGATAAATCCCGAGGGAGAGGATATCCCCCGAATTGTCCTGCTTCTGGATATCGGCCTGGACAAGGCCCGCGCTGTTCGCGATCAGGTAGGTATGGTTGCCGGACCCCGAGACCTCCCTGAGGTTATCCGGGTTCCCGACATCGCCATAATAGAACCGGGGATATTCCACGCTCACCCAGAGGCCGGCCTGCGGTACGGGTTCGACGGCAGGGACAACCGTGTTGACGGTCGGTACGGGCCGGGTCGCCTGTACCGGAGGAGGGGTCGCGTTCGCCGCAGGAGGATGGGGCAGAAACGCTATACCGGCGACAAGCGCGATCACGATTACGAGGATTGCGGCAGAAACAAGCGCGATCTTCCGCCCCGCCGGTCCGGGGGTCTGCGATTGCGACCCGGCCCCCGCGGGTACCGGAACGTGCCGGTCTTTCTTCAGGCCGGCCCCGGTCGCGGAGGTGGCCGGTGAGGCTTTTACCTCGACGGTCTCCTTTTGTTCAGCTTCCGCCGCGGTGCTCCTGTCCCCGGGGATCTCTGCGGGCGGAGCTGGCGGGGACTGCGTGACCTCCGGTGACGGGCCCGGAAGTACCGGCCACTTGACCTCCCGGATGGGCGCGGGAACCTCCGGCTGTGCGGGTATTTCATCCTCATGCACGACGTGCAGGACCGGCCCTTCCGGGAGGATATTCCGGGTTTCCTCCGGAACGGTAAGCCCGGACCTGCGGATGACCGGCCATTCCACCGGGGGCACGTACGGGGGGATTCCTGCCTCGGTGCCGGGGTGTCCCTTTCCGCTGGAGTGCCGGGGGGTATCCGGACTGCCGGCGCGACTTCCCGCACCGCTCCGGTCCGGCTCTGATCCGTCCTCTTCCGGCGCCTCCGGAAGGATCTCAGCCCGTCCTTCAGCAGCCCGGTATCCGGGCCATGAGGGCAGATCCTCCTGCCCTCCGGTAACCGCGGCCCCGGCATCTTCTTTTTCTTCCGTGACCATGCTGACCGGTGCCGGATGGCTCTCTTCGGGACCGGTCCGGACGTCACAGGTTTCTTCTCCACAGGCAGGAGCCGCAGCCTCCGGACCTTCCTCCCCGTCTGTCAATTCCCTTCCGGGTCCAGTTGCCAAAGCTGCGGGGGAACCCGCCTGGTTATTCCCGCTGTTTTTCTCCGCGATGGCCCCCTGGTCCGGTGCCCGCGGCGCGGGGTACAGGATCTCCGGCGCGACCCACAGCCGGGCTGTCGATCCGGGCAGTCCTTCCTCGTCTCCCTCCGAGAGATCGCTGAGCACCTTCTCCTGGCGGACATCGACCAGGCTCTGCATGAGCGTCCGGAGCCAGTCGTCCCGTTCCGGGCCCCGCCGCTCCTTCTCAGCCTGGGTGAAGATGAGGTCGAGCGGGACATGCGACCCGGGGTTCCCCGGGTCGGGAATGGTTACCGTGATCACCGGCTCTCCGGTAGCGATCTTTCCTCCCTTTACCGAGAAGATATCGGAGAGCGGGATCTCCTGCGGGGAGATCCGTTCCTGTTCGCTGTCAAGGAGGATGAGCCGCACGGTCGTCAGCATAATGTCGAACGGGATGAAGCTGACGCTGACCCTGCGCGCCATCCTTACGAGCGACTCCCCGGATTTCAGGTAAAGGTCGGTCATGTCCTCATTCCGGCTCTTCCGGTAATTTTCGCGCTTGCCCATGATATGCTTTTTAGGTGCCTTTTTCCCGCAACCATTATTGAGATCCCGGCAGAACGGGTAGTACACCATGGGCATCAGGGAACGTTTTGCGAAGTTCCTGGAAAACCTGTCCGGGAAGAAGAAATACCCCGTGCACGAAGACTGCTCGTTCTGCGGGGCCAGAACGTACCTCCCGTTCCGGTGTCCCCACTGCCTGAAATACTTCTGCGGGAACCATCACCTCCCATTTAACCACGACTGCGCGAATCTCCAGGAGTGGAAGCAGAGACCGCCCGCCCCCCGCCGGTGAAAAGGCTGGCAGACTGTCCACCGGAACGATATTCCCGGGACCCTGCGGGAAGAGTGCGGCAGGGAAGATGTAAAGAGCCGATAAATTTCCGGAACCCGGGCCGGGAAGCACCGGGCTGGATACCGGCCACACCTGCCACTCCACCCACTCCACCGATACCTTTAAAGCAATCCTTGGTAAGAGAGGACGGCATGGCACTCAAGGAGAAGATCATCGAGGTCATCGGCGGTCCCCACCCCGCTGCAGTAGCAACACTTGACAACGGCATGCCTGCCGTACGGTTCATGGTCCTCGCCGGTTTCCCGGACATGACGCTCATCGGAGCAACCATGAAGGCTTCGAACAAGGTGATCCAGCTTCGGAAGAACGCGAATGCGGCGCTCTCCATCTGGTCCGGCAAGGAGTTTTCCGATCCCTACGTGGAGATGAAGGCCATGGGGAAAGTCCACGAAGATGTAGCGACCAAGAAGAAGTACTGGAACCCGATGTTCGAGCAGTATTTCAAGACCCCCGAGAACCCCGACTTCGTCGTCATTGTCTTTACCGCGACCGAGATCACCTACCACGCGGCAAACATGGCCGGCGTCGAGACCTGGAAGC
>DATKMN010000130.1:0-21506 GCA_035541835.1 Methanoregula sp. | reverse complement strand
GGAAAAGAAACTCAGGGTCACGGCAAAGGATATCCCCCGCGAGACGATCGTCGGGAGCAGCGTCGAGTCTTCGGAGAACTCCGATCCGGTCCTCGTCCTCTCGATAAAGTCCGCGGATGACGACATCAAGACGATGAAGCTCGTCTTTGTCCAGAACGGTATGGACCGGGCGACCGAGATCGACGAATGGATCTCCCTGATCACCGAGGAAAAGCGCCCCTCAGGACCTGCCCGCCAGGCCGAAGAGCTGGCAAGGAAAGCGGAAGAGCCGGAATTTGCCCGTCCGGAGCGGCAGACCCCCGCCAGGCAGGAGATCCAGCCGGTCCGGAAACCGGCAAAGGACCACGAGAAACAGCCTCCGGTCAAGAAGCTCCTCTCTCTTTACAAGGTACCCGAGGAGGAACGGGAAGAGAAGGCGCCCGAACCGGTCAGGCGGGCGCAGGTCCGGCAGCTGCCTGAGTCCCCAAAGAAACCGGCCGCCGCTGCGGACATCGACCGGGAGCCCGTGGTCTCCCGGGAGCCGGATGCGCAGCCGGTCAGGAAGCCCGAGGTACAGTCGGCCATGAAGGGTGCGGTGAAGAGTGCAATCCACCCGGTGCGCCATCCGGCCCCGACACCCGTGAGGAGGGCAGTCAGCGAACCGGCCACGAAAGCCGCCCCTGAAGCCGGTCCCCAGGAAATCGTGCGCAGATCGGTAGTGCAGGAGAAAGCCGGAGAAAAGATGCACGAATACCGGCCCGTATCATCGCGTGAACATTCCGACGATTTGCAGGGAAAAGCAGGATCGGTACCCGAGGAACCCTCCGAGTCCCCCCAGTTCTGTCACCATTGCGGCAAGAAACTCCCCCATGCCGCCAACTTCTGCCCGGGATGCGGGACGAAACTCGCGCCCCAGCGCCCCTCTTCGCCGCCGCAGTCTCACCGCACCATCCCGCACAAAGAGAAGCCTGTTGTCAGGGAAGACCGTGACGATGAGGACGAAGATCTCGAAGGCGAAAGGCCGGTCCCGGCAAAACCCCCGGTCAAGAAAGCTCCCCGGGGCAGCGAAATGACGATCCTTCACAAATTCCTCAGGCGGTAAGGGTCTCATATCCGTTCGTAGTGTATTTGAAAAAATCCTGCCCGCCTTCCTGACCGGCATCCGGTCCGGTTCACAGAACCCCCCCTCTTGTCAGATTCCCGTGCTTCTGTAACGTGGAGCCGGTCGGGCCGGAGTTTTCGGTAAGGATCCACTTCCTCCGGCACGCCTTTTCCGGTGAATAAAATTACTCCCACTCATAAAAAACCGTACCGGAATTATTGTTGGAGAAATTTTATTACGGCTCCAGTCCTCACTATAAGTACGAAGTGTAGACGAGGAAATCAATGAAGAGAAACATCCAGATCGAAGCCCTTGACCAGATACCCCTGGAGAAACAGCGGATAGAACTTGTCGAGCGAAAATGTCTCGGACATCCCGACAGTATCGCTGACGGCATTGCAGAGTCTATCAGCCAGGCACTCTGCAGGGCCTACCTCGAGGAGTTCGGTGTCGTGCTCCACCACAACACCGATCAGGGAGAAGTTGTTGCCGGGGAATCAGTGCCGAAGTTCGGCGGCGGGAAGATGGTCCGCCCGATTTATGTCCTGCTTGACGGCCGGGCAACCAAGCAGTTCGACGGCGTCACTGTCCCGACTGATGCGATCGCCGTTGAAGCCGCACACGGGTACCTGCACAGGATCCTCCCCGAGCTGAACCTGAACCGCGATGTCATCGTCGACTGTCGTCTCGGTGTCGGCTCGACCGACCTGCGGGATGTTTTCCGGCCCTGCCAGGGGACTGCTCCCCGGTCCAACGACACCTCGTTTGGTGTCGGCCACGCCCCGTTCTCGGAGATCGAGACGATCACCAAGAGCGTCGCGGACGTTATTGACGAGAAATTCCGGCCGAAGTATCCGGTCATCGGGCAGGATATCAAGATCATGGGCCTCCGCGACGGAGATAACATCACCCTGACAATCGCCTGTGCGATGGTGGACAAGCACTGCTCGGGCATCCAGGAGTACATCCACTACCGCGACCTCCTTCAGGAGAAGATCGCAGAAGTCGCGCGGAAGCACACCAGCCGGCATGTCGACGTTCACGTCAACACCGCGGACGACATCGATGCCGGCAGCGTCTTCCTCACCGTGACCGGAACATCGGCCGAGATGGGAGACGACGGTTCAGTCGGCAGGGGCAACCGGTGCAACGGGCTCATCACCCCCAACCGCCCGATGAGCATGGAGGCGACAAGCGGCAAGAACCCGATCAACCATATCGGAAAGATCTACAACCTCCTCTCGACCCAGATCGCACGCGAGTGCGTGGCGAACGTGGACGGCATCGAGGAGATGTACGTCCGCCTCCTCTCCCAGATAGGAAAACCTATCGATTATCCCCTCGTAGCAAGTGTCCAGGTACTGCCGAAACACGGGCATTCCCTGAAGGACCTCAATGCCGGGATCGAAGAGATCGTCAACAGCCAGCTGGCGAACGTGACCTGCATCACAGAGAAGGTAATCAGCGGTGAGCTCAAGACGTTCTGATAAAAAAACGGAAACGGCCGCAGGGAAGGTCGGGAAGACAACGACCGCCCTTCCTTTTTCAGACATCGTACGCCTTGCCATACCCAATAAGGGCAGGATCTCGGGCCCCGTCATGGATCTCATCGAGAAGAGCGGGCTCCACCTGCCGGAGGCAGGCGAGCGGCGGCTGATCACGAAGACACTGGACCCCCATGTCGAGATCCTCTTTGCCCGCCCGGTCGACATCCCCGAGTACGTGGCAACCGGGGCAGCCGACCTCGGCATCACCGGCCATGACATGGTCATCGAGCGGGAGGCAGATGTCGCAGAGCTCCTCGATCTCGGGATCGGAAAAGCCCGGCTCGTCCTCGCAGTCCACGAAGATTCTGCCGTGTCCTCGGTAAAAGAGCTGGCCGGAAAGAAGGTCGCTACCGAGTTTGCGGTCATCACCCGGGCCTTCTTTGCCCGGCACAACGTCCCGGTCGAGGTCGTACTGGTAGGCGGCGCGTGCGAGGCTGCCCCCCATCTCGGCATTGCCGACGCAATCGTGGACCTTTCGAGCTCGGGGACCACCCTCAGGACAAACCGGCTCCGGGTAATCGGCGAAGTGCTCGCGACGTCGACCCAGCTCATCGCCAACCGCCCGGCACTGGAGACCAAGAAGGAGAAGATCGGCGAGATCCGGCTCGCGCTCGAGAGCGTCCTCCGGGCACGCGGCCAGTGCTACCTGATGATGAACGTGAAGCGAACGTCCCTCGACGCGGTCAGGAACGTGCTGCCGGGCCTGTCAGGGCCGACGATCATGGATGTTGCCTCATCGGAGGACCTCGTCGCGGTCCACGCCGTGGTCAGCGAGGAGCGGGTCTACTCGCTGATCAATGCGCTGAAGCGTGCCGGAGCAAAGGACATCCTCGTCATGGCGATCCAGAGGATGGTTCGCTAGGGACCATGCGCATCTTTCCCGCGGTCGATGTCCTGGGGGGGCACTGTGTCCAGCTGGTGCAGGGGAAACGCGAGAGCGCGACGGTGTATGGAGATCCCCTCGCATGCGCGACCCGGTGGCTGGATGCGGGGGCGGACGCCCTCCACGTCGTCAACCTTGACGGGGCATTCGGGAACTCGGTGGAAAATGCCGGCCTTATTGCCGGGCTCGTCAGGGAGACCGGCGCAGAGATCGAGCTTGGCGGGGGGATACGGTCGGTGGAGGATGCTGCACAGTGGCTTGAGACCGGCGTTGCCCGGGTCATCATCTCCACGCTCGCGACCCGGAAGCCACAGAGCGTCCGCGAGCTTGCCGATGAGTTCGGCAGCGAACGGATCATGGCCGGTGTCGATGCAAAAGGCGGCCAGATCGCGGTGCACGGATGGCAGGAAACCGCGGGCGATTATCTTGGATGGGCAGCCCGGTTCGAGGAGCTGGGCGCAGGGTTCCTGCTGTACACCAACGTGGATGTCGAAGGATTGCAGCAGGGAGTCCGGTTCGATCCGGTGAAGCAGCTGATCGACCGGGTCCGTATCCCGGTCGTCGTCGCCGGCGGGGTTTCGGCACGGGCCGATGTCGCCGGGCTCCGGCAGATCGGTGCATATGGCGCCGTGCTGGGATCGGCCCTGTACAGCGGAAAACTGCTTTTAGAGGAAGCACTGGAGGAGTCCCGATGAGAAGAGCGGATGTGAAACGGGAGACGAAGGAGACAAAGATCAGAATCAGCCTCGACCCCGACGGGCCGGGCACGGTATCGGTGAAGAGCGGGGTCCCGTTCTTCGATCACATGCTCACCGCGATGGCACGGCACGGCGGTTTTTATTTTACCTGTACGGCCCGGGGGGATCTCGAGATCGACAGCCACCACACCATCGAGGACATCGGGATCGTCCTTGGCGATGCCATAAAGAAAACAATCGGCGACGGGAAGGGGTTGAAGCGGTTTGCCCATGCAATTATCCCGATGGACGAAGCACTCGCCACCGTGGCCGTTGACTGCGGGGGCCGCGGGTACCTCTCCTGGAACGGATCGTTTGCCGGGAAAGCCGTCGGATCGATCCCGTCCGATATCTTCGAGCACTTCTTCTACAGCGTCTGCAGCCATGCCGGCATAACCGTCCATATCACTTTCACGGGGAAAAACGACCACCACCAGTGTGAGGCGGTCTTCAAGGCCTTCGGGATTGCGCTCGGGAAAGCGCTGGAGATCTCCGGTAACCGGGATGCGGTACGGAGCACGAAAGGAAACTTCTGATTTTTTATTTCCGACCCGGTAAAACATCCGTTCCGGAAAAAGCCAGAATTGATGGAAAAATCCGAAAATTCCAGAAGGAAATTTTTACCTAGAGAGAAAAAAGAGTTGGCGTTCAGGGCTTTGCCGCAAGGTCAACGTCTTCTTTCTTAATCGTTTTCCGGCCGGCGTGCTCTGCGAGCTTGTTGGCTTCCTTGGTCAGCTGGGCGATGTACTTCTCGGCCTTGACCACCAGCGCCTCTGCTGCATCGCTTCCCACTCTTTCGGCCCCGTTCTTCTTTGCAATCCTCACAACTGCGGCGATTGGTAAATCTGCCATGTTTCTAACCTCAAAAAGAAAGTATCTTGGTATATATAAATACTTTTTGGGAAAATCCTTCAATTTACCCAGCAATACGATAATGCAAGGCATCCTGTCAAGCAAGCGGAAATCGGGCCCCAAAATTTCGCAGAATAATTTTTAATTCAATTATATCATTTATTTCGGGAAACCGGGGCTTTAAAAAAGTTTTAATTTATTCCAACAACAATGC
This sequence comes from Methanoregula sp., assembly GCA_035541835.1. Taxonomy (GTDB): domain Archaea; phylum Halobacteriota; class Methanomicrobia; order Methanomicrobiales; family Methanospirillaceae; genus Methanoregula. The sequence goes on along the minus strand of DATKMN010000130.1, from coordinate 16,192 downwards.
TGCGAGCAATAGCGCATTCGCATAATTTGGTGAGGCGCGCGAAGTATCCACGAAAATTCTGCCGATATTTACGACCGGCGCGCCATGCCCGTGCCCGCCCCCCACCAGCGTGAGCGTGCGGAAGATGAGGTTGCCGGAAATCCCGTCGGGCGCGATGATGAGACCGCAGTCTTTTACGGCATTCTCGATGAGGATCTCGTAGTGGGTCGCTCCGGTGAGGCGGGCAACGAGTTCTGCGTCCTCTATGCTCGTATCGACCCGGGGGTGCCTCCCTACGTCCCCTAGCCTGCCACCGGACAGGACGGCGACCTTTTCCGAAAGGCCGAGCCTTCCTGCGATGGCACGGCCCTTCCCGATCAGGGCAATTTTTTCTTCGGGTGTCCACCCCTCGTCGACCCCGACGGGGGCGAGGAGGAACCGGTTTCCGGCCGGTGTCTCCACGAGCGCGATCCGTTCGAGGTGCCCGGCGCCCGTTGCCTCCTTCAGAGCCCGGAGCGTCCGGTTCGACGGGAGCGTGCCCCGGACCGCTGCACCGATCTTTCCTGCCACGAGATCCTCTGCAAGGGCCCTGCCGGGGTCATTACTCTCGATAACTGCGACCGGGTCCCCGGCAGGAAGGATGAGTGTGCCCGGGAGGCAGTAGCATGCGACGGCAATTTCCGGCAGCGCCGCAGCACGTATGCTCCGGAGCACCTTCTCCGCATCCGATCCAATCCCGATACCAATCCGCCTTACCGGAACTGGCATGAGATATCCTCTTCTGCGAGGTGCATGATGCCGTTGTTGATAAAATCGAAGACCTTCGTCTCATTCCCCTCGTGCCGGATCCGCAGCTCGCGGGAGGAATCGACCGAGCCGATATCCCGGGCCGTCATCCCGACTTCTGCAAACAGCCGGACGAGCTCCGCGACATGCACCTTCTTCGCGGTCAGGACAAAGCCCATGCCGGGGTACATCCGGACCCACTGCTCGTAGGTCATCCCGTTCGCCGCGAGGTCCGGATGAGGGATATGTGAGAGCTCGACCGTCCCCCCCTTCCCGCTCACCTCGAGGAGCATCCCGAGTGTGCCGATGATGCCCGGGTTGCTGATGTCCTTGCCCGCCGTCACGAGGTGCCGCCGTGCGATCTCCTCAAGGACCGCGATCTGCGCCCTGACCTCGGCAGCGGATTTCATGGTCACCGAGTCCCAGTTGAGGGAACATGAGGGGTGAACACGACCGGAGAGGTCGATGGCGGCGACGATCCGGTCCCCGTCCCCTGCCGTGTGGCTGTAGATGATCTGTCCGAGCGGGGCTGAACCGAGGATGGAAACGTCGATGACGCTGTACGGCGCATCCGGGTGGAGGTGGCCACCGACAATCGGTACGCCGAACTGTGCCGAGGCATCGTGCATTCCCCGGACCACCTGTTCCTGGATGGTCGTTTTCGAGATGGAGAAGATGTCGACCATCGCAAGGGGCCTGCCACCCATGGCGGCGATGTCGTGGATGTTGACGAGGACCGAACAATAGCCTGCCCAGTACGGGTCGGCGTCCATGAGCCTGCTCCAGATGCCGTCTGCCGCAAGGAGGAGGGCCTCGCTCCCGTGCTCGATCACCGCAGCGTCCTCCCCGAACGCGGCAACGACATGGGGAGCGTCGATCTTCAGCGCGTTCACCATCTTCCCGATGGCGTGCTTCCGCCGCACTCCCTCGTATTCCTGGACAATTTTTGCGATCGTGTCAGTGGAGCAGCTGTCGGCCACGGCATTCACCTGAAATACAACGTAAATTTCGGTTGCGTGTATGGTAATGGCGTTTCATCAGAGATAATTTATTTGATATACGGCCAACGTGTTGGTATGGACTGGACCGAAAAATACCGGCCCGCACACCTCGCGGATATCGTCGGCAATACTTCAGCGGTCCGGCAGATGGCAGACTGGGCGAAGGGCTGGGGGCGTGGTTCGAAACCGCTTATCGTCTACGGCAAGCCCGGCATCGGTAAGACCTCGGCGGCCTATGCCCTGGCAAACGACCTGGGATGGGAGGTCATCGAGCTCAACGCGAGCGATCAGCGGACGGCAGGGGTCATCGAGCGGATCGCCGGCGTCGGGAGTGCGACCGCAAGCCTGACCGGTGCCTCGCGGAAGCTGATTGTCATCGATGAAGCGGACAACCTGCAGGGGACCTCCGACCGCGGCGGGGCGAAGGCGATCGTGGACTGCATAAAACAGGCCCGGCAACCGGTCATCCTGATTGCAAACGACCTTTACGGGGTCGCCGGGGAGATCCGGTCCCGGTGCGAACCGGTGCAGTTCCGGGCGATTCCCGCCCGGTCCATCGCCCCCCGTCTCCGGTACCTCTGTTCCGCCGAAAAGATCACCTGCACCGATGCGGCGGTCCACGCGATTGCCGAGAGCGCGGAGGGCGACATGCGGTCGGCGGTGAACATGCTGTATGCCTCCGCGATCGGGCGTGACCGGGTGGACGATGCCCAGGTCCATACCTCGCAGAAGGACGAGCGGATCTCGATCTTCTCGCTCGTCTCCGCGACCTTTGCAAAGACGCCCGATGCAGACCTCATGCGCCTCTCCCGCGAAGTAGAAGACACGCCGGAAGCGGTCGGGCAGTGGCTCGAGGGGAGCATCCCGCTCCTCCCCGGCCCGGAGCCGGTCGCGGCCGCGTACCGCTCGCTTGCCCGGGCCGACGAGTACCTCGGGTACACCTACCGGCGGCAGTACCACACGCTCTGGCGGTACGCGAGCGCAATCATGCTCCTTGGCATGGCCGATGCGGCCGGCGGGGCCGGTATCCATGCCCGGATCATGCCCCCCGAACGATGGCAGAAAATGGCAGCGGCCCGGAAGCAGAAGGCCCTCCGGATCGCCCTCCTCAACAAGGTTGCCGGGGCGATGAACATCCCCCAGAACACGCTCCGCGAGAAGTATCTCGGCACCGTTGCGATGATCATCGCAAACGACCCTCCGGCATATGCCCGCGAGCTTGCACTCGACGCCGACCAGCTTACGTACTTCACCGGTGACCGCGAACAGGCAGCAGCGGTCATCAGGGCGATCCAGCAGGAGGCAAAGGAGAAAGAGAAGGAGAAGAAGCGGGAGGAGGAACTTCGGGCGAAGGCCGCGGCTGCCAGGGAGCCGGTGCAGAAAAAACGGGCAAAGCCGGAAAAAGTTCCGGAACCGGCTCTTGTCCACGGGCCGGAAAAACCGGTGGAACGGAAACGGGAACCGCCCTGCGAACCCCCGCAGGAACCTCAGCAGGAACCCCGGCAGCAACCGCAAAAGGAGTCGTCCCGGCAACCACCCCGTGACGCGTCATCGAAGGAGCTGCCGGCAGGATCCGGAAAAGCCGGGGCTGAGGAAGAGGCAAAGAAGAAGACCCCGGCCCCGTCCCAGTCAACCCTCGATATCTTCTGATGCCCGGTAGTAGCGGTGCAGGAGCACACCGCAATCGATGAGCTCCCCACCCGTGCCCCAGCTCTCGAACCCGAGGTGGTACACGATGAGGTCGCATGCGGCTGCCCGGGCCAGTTCGATGAGCGGCGGGATCATCTCGACCGCCGGCCGGACCGCGTAGATGACGTCTGCACCTTCGTACAGGGAGAGATCGGGCGAGAAGACATCGTCGACAGCAAACGGGAGCCCGGCCGGGAGCGGCAGCCTCCGGATGTCCGTGCACCGGAGGAGTGCGCCCCGCCCCTGCAGGATCTGCGCGGCTGTCGGGTTCGCGCCGATCCCGACCTCGGCGGCGCGCCGGTAGCGGCCGGCCAGGTACTCGGCGGTACACGTCTCAATATGTTTATAGCCGCCCATCTCAGACAGAGTATAGCGATGCAGCTCCATATTTTTTGGGATTCGAGGTCGCCGGCAGGCCTCCAGATCCCGGTTGCAAGGAACATCGAAGCGCTCCTCGGTTTTAAAGCCGTAGTCTCGGAGAACCATGTCCGGGTCACCGGGTACGTCAACGACCGCCGGCAGGTCGATGCCCAGGCAGTGCTCGACAGTATCCACGCCTTCAAGCACCGCCATGCTTTTTCAGATCCCGTCCTCCTCGTCCTCCCCCAGGACCTCTTCGGCAATGGCCGGAGCTTCGTCTTCGGCCTCGCCCGGGAATCCGTCGGGGCTGCGGTGGTCTCGACAGCCCGGCTCGGGAACGAGTATTACGGGCGCCCGGGAAGCGACGACGACTTCATCGACCGGATCAGCAAGGAAGGGGCCCACGAGCTCGGCCACCTGCTCGGCCTTGGCCACTGCACCAACCCCGAGTGCGTCATGTTCAAGCCTGACACCCTCGACGAACTCGACCGGAAGAAGAAGATGCTCTGCCCGGCCTGCAGGGCCGCACTCGAAGCCCGCCCCGGGAAATAACCCGGCGATCTCGCCGCCACGTCCGGGGACCCGGTCCCTCATGGGGAAAACCTGATTACCCGGAATGGCCGATATCCCCCTGTCTGAAGAGGAGTGGTTGGGATGGCGGCAGGGTGTTCGGCGGTCACGGATCCGGTCTGCAGGCTCCATGACGACCCTGGCCACCCCGAGAACCAGGCCCGGCTCGAAAACGCCCTCACCGGTGTCCCGAAGGGGGTGACCCGGCTCGAGGCAGAGGCGGCACTCCCGGAGGACGTCCTCCGCATCCATGCCGATTATTACCTGAAGTGGCTTTTTCAGCGTTGCGCTGCGACGCACGCGCTCGATCACCTCGATGCGGACACGTACATCACCCGGCATTCGTACACCGTCGCTCTCCATGCGGCCGGCGCTGCCGTCCTCGCCGCCGGGCGGGCGGCTTCGGGAGAGCACTCGTTTGCCCTCGTGCGGCCCCCCGGCCATCACGCCGAGCATGACCGGGCCATGGGCTTCTGCATCCTCAACAACGCGGCGATCGCGGCGGCACGGATGGCGGCCCGGTCGCTCCGGGTCGCGATCGTCGATTGGGACGTCCACCACGGGAACGGGACCCAGGCCGCGTTTTATGGGACGGACCGGGTCCTGTACTGTTCGGTCCACCAGGAAGGGCTCTTCCCCCACTCGGGGGAGATGGCGGAGATCGGCACGGGCGCGGGCAAGGGCTTCACCATCAACGCCCCGCTCCCCGCCGGCGCGGGGATCGCCGACTACGCCGCGGTCTTCGGCCGGATCTTCTCTCCCGCTGTCGCACGGTTCCGGCCCGACCTCGTGATAGTCTCCGCGGGCCAGGACATCCTTTCCGACGACCCGCTCGGCGGAATGAGGCTCGTCCCCGATGACTTCCTGCTGCTCACCGGCACCATCGCCGACGCCGCGGACGCCCCGCTCGCGCTCGTGCTCGAAGGGGGGTACGGGGAATCCCATGGGGAGGCGATCTCGCGTATCTTTGCCGCCCTGCAGGGGAAACGGGCAGATCGGGAGGATACCGGTACTCCCGCGCTACCGACACAGAAAACGGTATCAGTCCTCGAAAAAGTCCACCGTCTTGTTTAGGGCCGGGTGGTACAGCGGTTCAATCGTGATATCCATGCCGCTGATTTTCTTGTAGATATTCTTCTTCCTGATGATCGGACGGAGCTGGTAGAGGAGGACGGTGATCGGCTCCCACATCGCCGCCCACCCGAAGACGAGGAGGGCATCGGCGAGGAGCTGGTTGAGGAAGTTCTCCGCCGGGCGGAGCACGAGCTGCCGGGCGATGAGGTTGATCGCAAGGAACGTGATACCGATCCAGAAACTCTCCCGGCCGTGCCGGAACGTGGCGCGGAACTCCCGGTCCGCGACGAGCGCCCGGTACTGGAAGTGGTTGTGGATCGCGGGGATGATCTTCTTTGCCTGGTCTGTCCCCACGATCTCGGGCGGGAGGTAGATGACGATCCGGAACTTCGTCTTTGCCGGGAGGTCCTCGACAGCGTCGACGATGTAGCTCTCTGCAGAGCTGTCGAGCTCCTTCTCGTGGAAGGGTGCGGGGTCGAACGAGTTGAAGAGCTGCATCACCGACGAGAGCTTGATCTCGATGAGGACCATGCCGTCGACTTTGCGGTACAGCGATTCGAGATCCTGCGCGATATTCTATCCCCCCGTCCTGTTCCGGTTGATTGAATGAACGTTGCGCTATAAAAACGCTCCCAAAGCCCCGGGCCGGGGTTTCCGGGTGGGATAAGGGCCGCTTATTCCCCGGCGCTCATGTGGCGCCTGATCTCTTCAATCGCCTTTTCGATGATCTCCCGGACGTTCTCGTTCTCGATCCGGTACAGCTGCCGGAGGGGCTGTATTGCCCCCGGGTCGCCGATCTGCCCGAGCGCCCACGCGGCCTTGATCCGGACCCGGGCATCCTCGTCCCAGAGCGTGTCGATGAGCGGCCCGACCGCGGCAGGGTCCTTCAGCCTCCCGAGGGATTCGGCGGCTTTCCACCGGATCCCCTCGTTCTCGTCTTCGAGCCGGTCGAGATAGAACCGGAGAGTATCTTCCCCCCCGTTTTCGCTCGTATCTCCTTCCGGGCGCTGACCTGTCCCGCTCCCCGGGTCCCCGGTCTCTCCTTCACCTGCGTCCTTCCCGGAAGGTTCCTGTTCGTCAGCCGTACTCATCGGTTAATCGCCTACGGAAATCCGGAGGACGGGAATACCGGCCTCCCGCTCTTTCCATCCCGTTTCCTGAAGAGTAACTTCTTTTTGGATCTCTTCTGTACCGTTACTGGACAATGACGAAGGGGTTGAAACCCGAGCCGCCGGCGTATTGCGGGTCAGTGTAAAAGTACTTGCCCGGCTGGGTGAAGGTGTAGCTGAAGCTCTGGCCCGGGTCGAGCCGGTCCGAGTGGAAGAGTTCGGTCTCACCCTTCCCCGGCTGGTGGACGACCCGGTGGGAGACCGTATCCTGGTTGATCCAGGTGACGGTGGTCCCGACGGCAACCGTAAGCTGGCTCGGGTTGAACGCCTTCTGTTCGATCAGTATCGTAGAGGTTGGACCGGTGGGTGCCTGGGTTGCGGCCTGCCCGGAGGACTGCGCCGGTGCGGACTGCGCGGACGGGGCAGCGGCGGGCTGCGACGTGCATCCGGCAACGAAAAGCGCGCCGATCAATACCATAATCAGGATTCCGTATTTCAGCATGAAAATGAGATGTGCGGGACGACGCAATTATTCTTTCTCTTTGACGTAGACGACGCCTTCCGGCTCCCGGTAGTCCGTCTTGACGATAATGGTGTTGGATATCCGGTTGAAGACCCGGAGCTTGGACCCGGGCATGCCGAGCCAGCCGATGAGGCAGTCGAGGGGGAGGAGAAAGGCCTTGCCGAAGCTCTCGATCGCGGCAGTGCCGTAGTGGATCTTCGTCCCGTCCCGGTTGACGACTTTTAAGTTCATCACCATCTTCCCGATCGACTGGCCCCGGAACCCTTCCATTACCGTCCAGTACAGGAAGAAGAAGAAGGTCTGGAACGTGAACTCGAGGGGCTCCCAGTGGCTGAAGTCGAGGTACAGCGGGATCGGCCAGAGCGGGAGGATAAGTCCCCGCACGATATTCAGGAAAAGGATGATGAGGATAAAGTCGATGAGCCATGCCCAGAACCGGGCGCTCCACGTTGCAAGGTAGAGCGGGCGGCGGGCGTCCGGTGAGGTGAGCACGGGGTCCGGTGCACTCCCGGCCGGTGCTGGTGCCTCCGGGGTAATGAGATCTTCAGCCATGTGTGTGATCAGCATTGGCGGCATTCATGAATGAAGTTTGCCGTTGTCCGGAACAGGTTTTTCCGGCCCCGGGTACGAGAGGTAATGTACGGTAAAAGTACAAAAGAAAAAACCCCGCCTTACGACCGCTTTTTCCGTAATGCCAGGTGGGCGAAGGCCGCGGGAACCGCGAGCAGAACTGCTCCGGGTGCCGATTTCTGTGCGGTGGTGGCAGCCGTGACGGGCTGACCGGCAGTTCCCGGTTCGGCCGTCAGCGTGATGCTCCGGGTAGCCGAACCAGAGAGGCTGCAGCTCGCGGTCGCGGAGAGGACATCCCCCGGCTGTGCGGTTACAGGATACGTGTAGGTCCACATCGATGGGTCGGGCTGGGTGGTGTAGTGCGAGTCGTTTATCACTTTGCCGTCGACGCTTACGGATACTTCCCTGATGTAGTGGACGACGGTATTTGCGGATGCGTGGGTGATGGTCACGCTGAGGAGGTGGGTGTCTGCGTCATACGCAAGGGACATCGCCGAGGGGGGCGTGGCCCCTGCCGATGCGACGAGGAGGCAGGCGAGCGCCAGGCCGGCTGCGGTAACAAGGCCCGCCCGGTATCCCCGCGGTGCCGGTACCCGGCCTGCCTGCAGTTCAGGACGGTCCATAGCGGATAACAGGTTATTCCGGGTTGAAAAAGGTTGTGCCGGCCGGACCTCCGAAAGAAGATGACGGAGGATACACCCGGTTCGTCCCCCTTCGGTTCATCCTGCCCCCGTTGCGGCACCCTGGCCGGCGGTTTCCGGGGAGACTCCCATCTCTGCCGCGATGAGGAGGAAGTCCTCTTCGGGGATCTCGATGAGCCCGAAGCGCATCACATAGCCCCATGCCTTCTTGTTCCGGATGAACTTCAGTTCGTTCACGAGCGGGGCGGCCGGGACATCCGTTATCGCAACATACCGCGCCTTTCTCCGGAACGGCCGGAAGTCCGGTGATTCTTCAGCCTGGGAGATCTCCTCGTCCGCGACAAAACCCAGCGCCGTGAACGCCTTCAGCGGCTCGTTCCCCTCGTACGAGACCTTCGGCGAGTAATAGACGATGCCGTCGCCGGCATGCATCCGCGAGATGCCCGAACGTTTCCCGTGGTTTGCCATTACGATCCCGTTGGATACTCCGTGCATCACGTGGTTCTTGGATGCGACCACGATCCAGTACCGTGCCATGCGGGTGAAATTACGGTGCCGGGTAAAAAAGGTTGGGCTGGTCTCAGTCGCACCTGAGTTTGCCGGCTTTTCCGATGTTCTCGAGCTCATGCTCGTCGATCATGATGGTCACGAGCTCCGGCTGGACGCCGGTGACCGAGACGAGGGTGTGCGTGAACTCCTTCACGACCCTCCGCTTCTGTTCTCTGGACATGCCTTTCCGGGTTTTGAGTATGACAACGGGCATCTGGTGCACCTGCCGGAATAGTGGTGCAGAATCCTATTTATCACCGGCGGAACAGATCCCGTGCTATAAAATGCACCAGACTGCTATGAGTACCGCGGCCTGCACCAGGGTTTATTGCCCATCGCCGCGAGCAGCATAACGGAGGAGGGATCTTTTTGGGAAAGCTGATGGCATTCACGATAGTCTCGGTGGACGGGTATTTTTCCGGGCCGGAGGGCGAGATCGACTGGTTCAAGGGTAGTCCCGATGAGGAAGAGGCGGCGTTCTCGGCCGAAGTGTCGAAGATGGCCGGCACGCTGGTCTTCGGCCGGACGACATACGCGATAATGAAGGGTTTCTGGCCGACCCCGGCCGGGATCCAGGCCGACCCGGTTATGGCGGAGGTGATGAACGAGCGGCCGAAGGTCGTCTTCTCGAGGACCCTGAAGCCCGGGCAGGACGGCCCGGTCTGGAAGAACGTCACGGTGCTTCCTGAAATCAGGCCGGAGGGGATCCGCGGTCTGAAAGAGAGAGGGGATGTCACGATCCTCGGCAGCGGCAGCATCGTGCAGCAGCTGATGCAGCTCGGCCTCATCGATGAGTACCAGCTGATGGTCGTGCCGGTGATACTGGGCGCCGGAAGGTCCCTGTTCCGGGATGCGGAGCGGCTGGACCTCGCGCTGGCCGGGACCCGGGTCTTCCGGAAGAGCGGCAGGGTCCTCCTCACGTACCGGCCGGCGGCGTGACCGGGCGGGTCCGCGCAGGCGGGCAGAAGCAGGCCAGGCGGCTGGTCGCCTCAGATAACCGCCGGTACATGGCCGCGTGGCCGCGTATCAGATCTCAGGCAACCGGAGTCGAATGCCCGGGCGTGGTCGCAGGACACGATGCGATGCTTTAAATGATTTTTGCGCATATGAGTAATTATACAACCAACCAAGGAGTCACCATGCCCGAACCAGTCACAACCACACCAGAACAACCTGAGAACGAAACAGCCGGTCAGCCGGAAAAGACCGGAAAACACACCTGCGCGTGCGGCGAGACGCACGAACAGGTCGCCGGCACCAGTCACCGGGAGTCCTGCACGTCCCCCCTTAAGTTCGGCGACACCTGCTGCTGCGGAAGCGGGCAGGAGCCGAAGGCCCGCCACCCGTGCGGGCATGGTCCGCGGTGCCATTAATCCACCGGTCTTTTTTCCGGGATGAGAAATTGTTTTGCCCCGGAAGGATATTCCGGGCCGGTGGACCGGCGCACCATTGTCCTCCGGATGTAGTCATCAGTTCCGGTGCCCCCTGCCCCGGGTCCGTCCGGGCAAGATGTTATAGTACCGGGATACATTCTTTTATCCGGAGTAAACAGCATGGCACCAGAAGAACCATATGAGGCCCGCGGGTGCCCCCGCCGGGGGAGGCCGAGGCTCCGGCGAACCATTGCCGGCAACGGGGAGTCCCGGTGCTACAAGCCATGCTGCTGCCCGGAGGAGGGGCAGGGGATCTCCCTGATGCCTGACGAGATCGAACTGATCCGCCTCATCGACCTCGAAGGCCTGGAGCAGGAGGAGGCGGCAGAAAAACTCGGGGTCTCGCGCAAGACCGCGTGGCGCGACCTCCACGAGGCCCGGCGCAAGATCGCCGACGCGCTCGTCAACGGCAAGGGCATCGAGATGGCCGGCTGCACGAAGGCGGCTGAAGGCCGGTGCCCGAAGTGCCCGAAGTAACCGTTTCCTGATCGCTTTTCCCGGCAACCCGGGACCGGAGTGCCTGGTCGACTCCGCCGGAGGAAAAAGGATCGCCGCGTCCCTGTCTCCCGATGCTCTGCGAACCGACCCTTCTTATTTTTGCGTGGCCTGTTCTGGTACCGATCCTTACATCTTTATGCTCATATGTGTAATAATCCCATGAGCGATCCATGACGAAGCCATTCATCAGTGTACACGACCTCTGCATGGACTTTGGCGATACCCGGGTCCTGGACAACGTCTCGTTCGAGGTCCCGGAAGGGGAGATCATCGGGGTCATCGGGAGGAGCGGGGCGGGCAAGAGCGTGCTCATGCACCTGCTCCGCGGCATTGAACAGCCGCCAACCGGAGGCTCGGTGGTCTACCACGTGGCGGCCTGCGACCGGTGCACGTTCATGGATGTGCAGAGCCGGGCTGGTAATAAATGTCCTGAATGCGGGGGCAAGCTCGTGGCAGTGGATGTCGACCTCTGGGACGAGAGATCCGATGGGATGAAGTCCCGGGTGATGAACCGCACCGCGATCATGTTCCAGCGTTCCTTCGCGCTCTACGGCGACGACCGGGTGATCGAAAACGTTCTCCATGCGCTCGATGACATCCGCTACCCGCCGGAACTGGCCATCGGCCGGGCCGCAGACCTCATCGACCAGGTACGGCTCTCCCACCGGATGATGCACATCGCCCGCGACCTCTCGGGCGGCGAGAAACAGCGGGTGGTCCTCGCCCGCCAGCTGGCCAGGAACCCGGCGATGCTCTTTGCCGACGAGCCGACCGGGACACTCGACCCGGAGACCGCCCGGCTCGTCCACGGCACGCTGCTCGAAGCCGCACAAAAGAACGCCATGGGCATGGTCGTCACCTCCCACTTCTCGCAGGTCATCGAGGAGATGGCAGACCGGGCGATGCTGCTCGAAGCCGGGGAGATCGTATCCATCGGGCCCCCGAAGGAGGTCATCCGTGCGTTTGCGAAGGATTACCACGAAATCGAACAGCAGGCACCCGTTGAGCTCGGGAGGAAGATCCTCGCCGCCCGGGAGCTGACCAAGAAATACGTCTCGGTCGATCGCGGCGTCGTGAAGGCAGTCAATGCCGTCACTTTCGATGTGGCGAAAAAAGAGATCTTCGGCGTGATCGGGAAGAGCGGGGCGGGCAAGACGACGCTCTCCCAGCTCATCGCGGGCATCATCGAGCCAACGAGCGGGGAGATGAACATCCTGATCGGCGACGACTGGGTGGACATGACAAAACCCGGGATCGGGGAGCGGGGCCGGGCAAAAGAGTACATCGGCCTGCTGCACCAGGAGTACGACCTTTTCCCGCACCGCACCGTCATCGACAACCTCACCGACTCGATCGGCCTCGAGTTCCCGAAGGAACTGGCGGTCAGGAAAGCGGTGCTCACCCTCCGGATGGCCGGGTTCACCGAAGAGAAGTCCCGGGAGATCCTGGACCGGTATCCCGGGGAACTCTCCGATGGCGAGCGGCACCGGGTCGCGCTCGCGCAGGTGCTCATCCGGGAGCCGCGGCTCGTGATCCTCGACGAGCCGACTGGCACCATGGACCCGATCACCAAGCAGGACGTCAAGCACTCCATCCTCCAGGCCCGGGAGGAGATGGACGAGACCTTCATCGTTGTCTCGCACGACATGGACTTCGTCCGGGACATCTGCGACCGTCTCGCCCTGATGCGGGGCGGGAAGATCATCGATATAGGCCCGACCGCAAGCGTCCTCGCACAGGTCACCGATGAAGAGAAGCGCGGGTGAGGAGCGGAACGCGCAGTTCCGTACCATTTTTTTTGCATCTCTGTCACGACAACTCAACCCACAAACACGTAAACGACCAAGGAAACCTGCAACTGCGTCCTGAGATCCCGGTCCCCGCACCGGCTCCGGAAGGTGAATCAAAATGCCCCTGCCCGCCATCTCTGCATTGATCCTTTTCGTCCCGTTGACACTAACCAGGTACATGTTCAACACGTTCCCCGGGTTACCGTAAATGGGGGCGGGGGGACTGCTTACGGCGCCAGTGGCTGAGAGGAGGGAACCCGGGAATACCTTTTTAATCTTATCGCGGGATCTGCACCTGCAAAAAGGAATGGTGTATATGCGGACAATGGTTTTAGCTATCCTGGTATCGCTTGCCCTCGTCACCATGCTGATGGCGGGATGTGCGCAATCTTCGGCACCGGCAACCCCCGTGCCCACTGCACCGCCGGTAACGGCCGCCCCGGCCGACACGATCAAAGTCGCGGACTCGTCGCTCGGGAAGATCCTCACCGACGCAAACGGCATGACGCTCTACTATTTCGTCAACGACGTCCCGGGAAGCGGCGCGAGCGCCTGCACCGGGGCACAGAACTGCAGCACGACCTGGCCGGCCTTCTCTGTTGATACGGTCACGGTCTCACCACCGCTCGACCCGGCCGACTTTGCATCGATTACCCGGGCCGACGGGCAGAAACAGACCACGTGGTACGGGTGGCCGCTCTATCGGTTCTTGAAAGACACCAGACCCGGGGATGTCAACGGGGAGAATGTCCTGAAGAAATGGTACGTCATTAAGGAACCTGAATATACGGTGATGGTCGCGAGCACTCCCGCGCTCGGGACATTCCTTACCGATACTTCCGGTAAGACCCTGTACTACTTCAGCAAGGACACGACCGGGACGAGCGCCTGCACGGGTACCTGCCTTGCGAACTGGCCGGCGTTCTATGCCAGTTCCGTGGTCGCACCCTCGCTCCTGAAAGCCTCCGATTTCGGCACCGTGACCCGGGCCGAAGGCACGATGCAGAGCTCGTACATGGGACGGCCGCTGTACTATTTCGGCGGTGACTCCGGCCCCGGCATGACAAAAGGAGAGGGAGTAATCAACAGCTGGGCGGTCGCGAATATCTCCGGGACCCTGCCGGTCTTCGCTACCCCGGCGCCGACACCTGCCCCGACAACGGTTCCGACGATCATCTCCTATGGCGGTGGCGGTTACTAGGCTCTTTTTTACCCCCCGGGCCCCTCCGGAAGGAGACCCGGGCGGTTTACCGGTTAAGCAGAGGAGAAGATGGCAATGGTAAAAAAGTCAGCAGGCATGGTAAAGGAATTCGCGAACGCTCCCCTGCACGGGGTGACGATCGACAACAAGCAGATCCTCGTCGCGAATGCGGGAGGAAATTATTTTGCGATAGGGAACGTCTGCACCCATAACGGGTGCCGGCTGTCGGGCGGGAAACTCGAAGGGGAGACCGTGCGGTGTCCCTGCCATGGATCGGGCTTCGACCTCCGGACCGGCAACGCGGTGCACGGGCCGGCAAAGAACCCCGAACCGTCGTTCCGCGTCACCGTAGAAAAAGGCGAACTTTTCATCGACGTGTGAGTTCTTCTCTTATTTTTTTGTCCATGCATCCCGTCAGGCAGGCTATAGCCACCCGTGAACAATCTTTAAGGTCTCATAAAAAAGAGGCAGGAACCTATGACCATGGACCGGAAAACGGGGGCCGGGCTCTGCCTCTGCAGGATGTGCCCGAGTTTTGTCGAGTGCGGCGAGGAGATCGCCTATTGTCTTGCGAAGACCGGGAAGAGCGCCTGTATAAATGGGGAGCTCGGGTGCCTCTGCCCGGGGTGCCCGGTCCTGGAACAGGAGGAATTTGTCCATGTCTATTACTGCATCAGGGGAACCGAAACCGACCAGCTCGCAGCCCGGTAAGACCTGGAAATGCCATGTCTGCGGGTTCGTCTTCCGGGGCGACATCCCGCCGGCCGAGTGCCCGCAGTGCTCGAGCACGTCCCGCGAATTCGAGGAGATAACGGACAAGAAGAAACTCCGGTACGATGGCGGGAAGTTCGACGTCCTGCTGATCAACGGGAGCAACCACCGGGCGAACAACACCGGGTACATGGTTGACCTCATCGAGGAGGTACTCAAAGAGAGAGGCGTGAGCTACCGCCGGTACAACCTCAACGAGTACGAGATCCGGCACTGCTGGTGCTGCTACAGCATGCGGGACAATGCCTGCCGGTACCCGTGCCGCGACCAGCTCGACGACATGCCGGCCTTCCACGAGATGGTGATCGCGGCAAGGGCCGTGATCGTCGCCTCCCCGATCAACTGGAACAACATGGCCGCCCGTCTCAAGGACTTCCTCGACCGCTTAAACTGCATCCAGAACCTCTACCTCTTACAAAAACCCGGCCTGACGGAAGGCAAGATCGTCGGCATCACGGTCTCCGGGCACGAGGACGGGGCTACCAAGACCGCGATGGACATCTTCCTGTACTTCCAGCAGATGGGGTACATCCTCGCCCCGTTCGCCGTCTCGTACCGTACCCACGGGGCGCAGTTCAATACCATCACCGATACGGAGTGGCTGAAAAACGATCCGCTCGTTACCCAAAAAGTGAAGGGAATGGCCCGCAACGTGGTGGAGATGCTCCGCCTCGACCTCGAAGAGAAGCTCAAGGGGAAGCTGGTCCCGGTCTGCGAGTGAGCGACGGGGGGCCGCTCCTTTCCGGTTCCTGCGTGCGGGACCGGGCCGGTGCCGACCGGCAGAGCCGGCCCGGTATATTCCGGCCGGTGGATCCATACCGGCAGATCCGGGTCCGACTTAAAAAAAATTCAGAGGGTGCATGGCTGCAACGCTCCCGTCATACCAGCGTGGCGTTTTTGAGGCAGTCGCAGACCCCGGTCCGGTCGAACCGGTAGCGGGAACCGGGCGATCGCACGGGAGAGCGGCCCTGAAAAACCCCTCACCTGCGGCGGATTCAGGGATAGTTTAAATCGGAAAAAAACCAATTGAGAACCAGCGAAACAGGAAAAAGCGAGGTGACGATATGCCAACGAGTAAGAAACAACTGGTGAAGCTGAACCAGGCCAAGAAGGCCAAGGCAGAAGAGCTCTCCAAGCAGGCTGCTGCGGGGAGCGAGGGCGCAAAGAAGAAGCTCAAGAAGCTCGAGAAAAAGCTCAAGTGAGCGGTCCCGTTAACCCGCATCCGTTTTTTTATCGTTTTTCCCGTGCCTTTCGCCGGAATTCGTATTCAGGGAAACGCGAAAAGGTAATTTTTTCACGCATTGTCACGCTGCATCCGGGAGGCTGCCGGATCCGGCATAGTTCCGGCACGGGGATCTCCGGGCAAGCGATCCCGTGTACCTGCAAAAGGCCGGTGGGGCGCAACTTTTTTTACAGATCCACTCACTATCCAGCCTCCATGAGAATCAGGCTCACCAGTATTCATGTGAACAACCAGGCGGAGGCGCTGAAGTTTTACACGGAGACGCTCGGCTTTGTCAAAAAGGCGGACATAACCGCCAACAACTACCGGTGGCTGACGGTCGTCTCGCCCGAAGACCGGGACGGTACCCAGCTGGTCCTCGAACCAAACGATAACCCGGCTGCGAAGGCATACCAGGAAGCAATT
>DATKMN010000129.1:0-12181 GCA_035541835.1 Methanoregula sp. | reverse complement strand
TGCCTGCCGTGGCGAAGCCTCGTAACCCGCGGAGTAGAGGATATAGGCTGGCAGCAGAATCAGGAACGCCCATTTCACTGCAAGGAAAAGTACGATTTCCGCCGTAACGACGGATCCCTGCAGCGAGGGTTCCAAATGGATGATCGCCGTATCGGCAGCGTGAAAGATACGGTTGGACGATATATCCCCTTGTCCGACGTCGAAAAATTCCAAGAAGATCCAGAGGAAAAGAATCATTCCTATTAACCCAAGGAGCATCATGTCGACAAACAGTGCGAGGAATCTGTCTGACACGCGTGCGGGGCTGGGCGGAGCGCTGTCGTGGTCGGTCATGGGAGAATGATCCGGAATATTATTTTCCCGGCACATAAAGAAATGGAAAAATTCGAAAAAGAAACCTGCGGGCTGCCGTAAAGCTACCATTTCAGGCCTGACGCGACCACCCTTTCCAATATCGGATAATTCGTTTGAAGGCATTCTTTTTCCGGTTTATCTATCCTTCCGGACTTGGTCGTTGGAGGGTTGGGCAGGGGACGCAATTTTTTCGGGCCGCACGATCGATCAGATTAAACGCAAATTCCAGTCGCCACGTTTCCGCGGGAGACGATCGCAGATTCCGATACCGGATGCCTGCGGAAATAATCAGTCATCGGCTATCCTGGATCACCGGAAGGGATCGCATTTTTCCCGCTCCGGAAGCATTCGTCGCCCCTTCATGCCAGCGTAAAAACCGGGCAATCCGGGCACCTCCGAACCCTGATCCTGAACCCATTTTTCCGGTTGGACCAATCGCAAATCGCAGAACCGATTGCAACAAAACCATAATTGCCCCAACCCAACCCCCCGCCTGTTATTGGAATTTTCCGTCATTTTTAGCTATTTTCAACGACTGTAACATGGGCAGAATCGTAACTCAGTTGAATGGGGGGGTTGGGCTGGGGCAGATTTCAGATCAAACGTTCTGACGAATATGATTCGAAAAATCTAAAGGAAAAAAGGAAGTTTTATTCATCCATTGCAGGGGTAAGCCCGCGCGGCCGGGAATTCATCGTTTGCATCAGCGACAGATTAATCGGAGAATATCGAAGGGCGTTCGGACCTGAAACGTGGAGAAGACCTGCGGGTCTTTCGAAAGATTCTCTTCAGAATCTTGGATTGCGGAGCCTCATTTGAGCGCCAGAGCATTAAAACCCGCAAAGCCCGATCTTTTCCGGAACATCTCTGCTCCTTCCGCATTTCCCCGGGTAAGAGTGTAAGAAAAAAAATTCCCCGGGTGTTCGTAAATGACGTCTCATTTCAATCCCCGTGTATGATACTTCCCGGGCGATCCCGGGTGAGTGATTACCGCGGCTTTTCCCCGGTCATCAGGAACACCGTGAACGTCCCGGAAGGCTTGGTAACGATCGCTGCGGTCCGGTTCCGGATCGAACAGAGTCCGGCAGCCTCGAACTGCTTCATCATGGCACACCGGTCGAACCCGAAATGGAAGACACCCGCGTTCGAGTCGTGGAATTTCCCTTCGTCGGAGTCGAGGTCGGCGATGGCGAGGCATCCCCCGGGACGTATGAGTGCCGCGAGCCTGCCAATCACCGGCCCGACATCGCGGATATGGTGGAAGGTCATGCTGCTCACCACGCTGTCGAACTTCCCGGCAGGAACCTCCCCGTGTTCCACGTCCACGAGCTGCGCCCTGACATTGGAAAGATCCTGGTCACGGACCTTTTTTTCTAAGACAGCGAGCATTCCCGGAGCGGTGTCGATACCCGTAATGGTACGAACAAAAGGCTGGAGCCGGAGGGTAAGGAGACCTGTACCGCACCCGAAGTCCAGCACGTCCATCTCCGGAGAGAGCCGGATGGTCTCCCGGATAGCACGCGCCACGGAATCCGCCATCCGGACCCGGCCCGGTTCCTCGTCCCATGTCGCAGCGGCTGCATTGAAATCGCGTGTCCCGGTCATGGAGTCTTCACCAGTATGATTGGACAGGGCCGGGAGAAATATCTCGCGGGTTTGCCAAAAAAATTGATTCTTTAAAAAAAGGGATCGTATTACCGGCGGGGCCGCGGGCGCACGGAGATAGTTGTCGACTGGGTCGAGATATTCATCCCGTTATCGTTTGTGACGAGCAGGGAGACCGGGTACGTCCCGGCCACCGAGTAAACATGGACCGGGTTCTTTGCCATGGACCCGGAACCGTCACCGAACAACCAGCTCCACCCGGTCGGAGATCCGGTCGAGGTATCCGTGAACCGGACCGTGAGCGGCGCAGTCCCGGAAGTCACGCTCGGAATGAAGCTTGCGACCGGCAGGCCGGATGGCGGCGTTGTGGGCACCGTAGTGGGGATAGTGGTCGGGGGAACTGTTACCGGTGCGGTCACGGTGATTATGGTCGACTGGGTCGAGATGTTGAGCCCGTTATCATTTGTTACGAGCAGGGCTACCGGGAAAGTTCCTGCTGCAGAGTAGATATGGACCGGGTTTTGGTCCCAGGACCCCGTCCCGTCACCAAACAGCCAGCTCCATCCGGTCAGCGATCCGACAGAGGTATCGGTGAACTGGACGGCGAGCGGTGCGGTTCCGGATGTAACGTTCGGACTGAAACTGGCAAGTGGCAGGCCGGACGCCGGCGTTGTGGGCACGGTGGTTGGTACAGTTGTTGGTACCGTAGTGGGTATTGTGGTGGGTACAGTAGTGGGAATGGTAGTAGGTACCGTGGTGGGAACGGTGGTCGGAACCGTAGTCGGTATTGTGGTCGGGACCGTTGTCGGGACGGTCGTGGGGATCGTTGTGGCTATTGTCGTAGGCACCGTGGTTGGTACCGTCGTGGGCGGGGTCGTGGGAACAGTGCCCTGCGTCGTGTACGTGATGGTCAGTTTAGGAGCACCGGCCGCGTAGCTGCTCGTTTCCCAGTAGGCGAAGTACCCCGAACCCCACCCGGGGTTATGGGAGTCGATATCGTAACTGGCCCTGACCATGAAGTTTGCGTAGTTCTGCCCGGGTACGATCGCTGCGAGCCCTGCCGGGTTCAGCGTGAAGACGTTGTACCCGTACCGGTCGCTGCTGTCAAGGTTTGCATAGCTGATATCTGCCGTATTATACCGGGTTGTTCCGTTCCGCTGGTAGTCCGCAACGACAATGCTGCCCGCAGTAACCGGGGTGAACCCCGTGATCCCGAACTTTGGCTGGTCATTGTCCCAGTGGTTGTATTTGTTGTTCCCCGGAATATCGAGGGTTGCACCCGTAACGGTTGCGCCCGCAGGCAGACCTGAGATATCGAAGATCAGGGCCTCCCGGTCGGTATCCCACCATGTATTGCTGGATGCGGCGCACTTCACACCCGCATCGCTGACGATGTCCCCGTATGTGACGGTGGCCGCCGGCCCCACGAGCGTGCCTGCGAACGTGGTAGGCGTAGTCTCATTGAAGATGGTCGCCATCCGCGAGGAGGTCGTGTACACCGTCAGCTGCCCTGAGCTGGCTGCGCCTGCAATGCCCACCATCATGAGAATGGCGATTGCACAACCCAGGGAGAAACATACGGGATCTTTCATGCACACGCCTAAAGCGTGGCGGTTGATATAAATTTCGGATATCTTTGGTTCATCCCTTTAACCAGACAGGTACTACGCCTTCCCGGAGACCTGACCCCGGGAATGAGGCGTTTTGTGCCCTCTGGTCCAACTATACTTATTTGACGCAGGGCGACCCAGACGTATGTGAATGTCAGTTGAGCCCGTGTTCCGGTACAAGCAGTGCCTCATCGTGAGGAACGACGTGAAGATGAGCTGCGGCAAGAAGTGTGCCCAGGCCGCGCACGCATCCATCGGGGCGTTCAACGGTGCGGACAAGGCCCTGCAGAAATCATGGCTCACCGAAGGTCAGAAGAAGGTCGTGCTGAAGGCAAACGATGAGAGGACCCTCCACGAACTCCGGGTCCTGGCGGAGCGGGCGGGCATCTCGCACTCCCTTGTCCAGGACGCCGGGATGACCGAGATCCCTCCGGGAACGATCACCGCCCTCGGTCTCGGGCCGGCAAAGAGCGAGGATCTCGACCGGATCACCGGGACGCTTTCCCTTCTATGAGACCCTCTTTCTGGCCGCTCGAAAACGATCTGGGGATGCGCTGGTACTCAAGCGACGATGACGGGATCGGGGGGAACCTCCGCACGGTTCCCGAGGACTTCCTGGTCGAGGAGATACCTCTGCCGGAAAAAGGCGGAACGGAAGGTCCGTACCTCATCTGTCTCCTGACCAAGAAGAACTGGGAGCTCCAGCACGCGGTCAAGGAGATCGCAAAACGGCTCTCGATCAGCCACCGCAGGATCGGCTGGGCCGGGACAAAGGACCGGAACGCGGTCACCCGCCAGTGGATCTCACTTTACAATGTCACGCGGGAACAGGTCGCCGGGGTCAGGCTCAAGGATATTACCCTTGAACCGGTGAGGCAGGCCAACGAGCAGTTCTCGCTTGGGGATCTCGCGGGGAACCGGTTTTCGATCGTCATCAGGAACTGCATTGCGGTGAATCCGGCAGATCTCGCGAACCGGATCGCCGGGATCGGCCGGGCGGTCTCGGCCGGCGTCCCGAACTATTTCGGGATCCAGAGGTTCGGTGCGATCAGGCCGGTCACCCATGCCGTGGGTGAATGGATCCTCCGGGGCGACTACGAGCGTGCGGTGGCGACCTACGTAGGGCAGGAATTCCCGCTCGAGTCAGAGCATGTCCGCAATGCCCGGAGGTCCTGGCTCGAGACCCGGGATGCGCAGCAGGCGCTCAGGACGCTCCCGCTCCAGATGGGGTACGAGCGTGCGATGCTGGCCTACCTGGCAACGCATGATGGCGATTATGCGGGTGCTCTCCAGGAGCTCCCCCCCAAACTCCTGTCAATGTTTGTCTCGGCCTTCCAGTCGTACATCTTCAACCTCGCACTGAGCCGGCGGTTTGACGACGGGAACGCCCTATCAGTACCGGTCGCGGGGGACCGCCTTCTCTTTGCAAACGGCCGGACCGATGTCGCAACGACCGGGAATGCCCATGCCGTTGCACTCCACATCGCACGCGGGCGGTGTACCATCGCCCTGTTCATGCCGGGCAGGGAGCCGTTCTCAACGGTATCCAATGGAGAGCAGGCGACCGAGGCCTTTCTTGCCGAGCACGGGATCACGCCCGCGGACTTTGCCGCCGCCTCGGCGTTCGTGAAAACAAAATTTGACGGGGCCTGGCGCCCGATCAGCCTTGCGGCTCCCATAGAATCGAAAGCGGAGGGAACCGATGTTTCCCTCAGCTTCACGCTCCCTCCCGGCCACTATGCGACCACGGTCTGCCGGGAGTTCATGAAGGCTGACCCGGTGAGGATGGTATGAAGTTTATTCTTTTAAGAATTTCCGGAATTTTTCAATAACTCTCATGAGATCCTATGGGCCCGGTCTGGAGGTGGTCCGGATCAAACACAGCAAAGCCCGTTTCTTTCAGAAAAAGAACAGATAGGATAAAACCCGTTCCACCTGGAATTTCCGCCGCCCGAATACTGCTGATTAGTGCTGCATGTCCTCCGAAGTTGAAGGTCGGCTTCGCCACTTCTCCTCGTCGGAGTTTGATAACTCCCCCGATGTAAAAATGACCGAAAATGGATGAATTACTGCTGCATTTTCACGATTTCGAATGTTGAAAACATGAGACCTGAGAAGACGATGGTCTTCGGGTATTACCGTTGCCGGTTCCCGGGAATCAGGGAATCGGAGCCCGTATCGGGTCCAGTTAAACCCTATCCCCGTTTCCGCGCCATCTCTTTTGCGCCGTTTATGGCGTCGTTCAGGTTCCCGAGCTCGTCAACGAGGTGGAGGTTGATGGCATCCGCCCCGCGGATGACACGGCCGTCCTCGATCACGGAACGGTCGATGGGCCGCTGTGAGGTGACATCGTTGATGAACTCACTGAAGCTCTCGTTGACGATCTGCTGGGCGTACGCCTGTTCCTGGACGGTCAGGGGGCGCGAGGGGTTCCCCATGTCTTTGAGTGCTCCGGATTTGACGATGGTTGTATTGTAGCCCTCGTCGCTGCTCCACTTGCTGATGTCCGAAAACTCCCAGAGCACACCGATCGCCCCGGTGAAGGTATCGGGGTCTGCATAGATCCGGTCCGCGTGGGCGCTCACGTAATACGCGGCGCTCGTCGCCATATCGCCCATCGAGACGACGACCGGTTTTTTGGTCTTGGCATACTCAAGATCGCTGATGATCTCCTCGGCTCCGGCCGGTGTCCCTCCGGGGCTGTTGACCCGGAGGACGATCGCCTCGGTCATCGGGTCGTCTGCCGCATCCCGCAGCTCTTTGCCTACGACCTCGCTCCCGATCGAGCTCCCGTCATCGACGCTTCCCGATACGATCGTCCCTTCCATCCGGACAACCGTGACGCCCATCTGGTCCGCGTGGGAAACGTACGAAGACGCGATGGCGAGTCCTATAATGACAATAAGCAGGAAAACGACGATAAGGAACCATTTCCGCGCCGGGTGCGGCTTTGGCTCCGTGTGGATACCTCCGGCTGGTATTACGGGACCGTCCATGGGTTACACTTCTCTGTAAAGTACATCGAACTCGGATACCAGATTACTTCCACACATATAATAATTCTTGAGATTGAGGCGGATCATCTCTTCTTCGGTATTGATGTGCATGCCGCCGACAAGCGAGGGCGTGTCCGAACCGCCGACGATGAACGGGAGATGGATGAGCCTGATCTCGTCCACGAGCCGGTCGTGAAGCATATGCCAGTTCAGGGTCGGGCCGCCCTCGATCATCAGTTTGTTCACCGCGAACTTCTCTTTTAAGATTTTCATGAGGAGCGGGAGTTCAACGTGTTTTTTCCCGGCAGCAACGACATGGACCCCTTTGGCCCGGATCGCAGCAACCCGGTCTTCCGGTGCCTCATCGCAGACCGCGATAAGCGTCGGCGCATCCGGCCCGAGCACGTTCCGGTCCAGCGGCAGGTCCGCCATGCTGCAGGGGATGACCCGGAGGGGGCTCTTCCCCTCAACCAGGCGTACCGTAAGGTAGGAGTTGTCTATCCGGATGGTGTTGGCGCCCACCATGATGGCGTCGTACTCGGCCCGGGTATGGTGGAGGAGGAGCTCTGTCTCGTGCGCCATATACTTCATCAGGATCTTGCTTGATGCGCCTTTCTTGAGCGTGAGCTTGCCATCGGCGGTGATCTCCGACATCATGAGCACATGGGGGCGGTCTTTGTGATCTGCCATGGTGTTCTCTCTTGCGGTACCATTGGGTGGCGGATATAATAAAGTGGTGACCGGAACGGTTATTCGGGGGAATCCCGGGCCGGCAGGCCGCAAATACGCAACTATTATTGGCAGGCCTCCCCAAGAATTACGCTATGAATATTACTGCACTCCGGCCGAGGTTTATCGGTTATCTTGAGCCGGTCGCAGATGTCTTCGTCCGGATGCGGATCACGCCAAACCAGATCTCGCTCCTCGCGCTCCTCGCCGGTCTCGCCGCCGCATTCCTCTTCTCCCAGCGCCAGTTTGCTTTGGGGGGCCTCGCCCTCCTCCTCTCTGCAGTTTTTGACCTCATAGACGGGAGCGTTGCCCGGAAGACCAATTCCCATACCGATTTCGGGGCGGTCTTCGACTGGATCGTCGATAAGTACGTCGATGCACTGGTCCTTGCCGGAGTCGGGCTCTCCGGTATCGCCATTGTCAGCCAGTATTATCCTCTTCCTCCGCTCGCGGATTTCGGAGTCGTCGCCTTCGCGATCACCGGATCCCTGATGAACACGTTCATCAAGCCGGTTACTTATGCCGAGATAGGGTACCGGGAAAAAGTTGAAGGCAAGATAGACGACCCGCTCGAAGGTGTCGGGTTCTTCGGCCGTCCGGAGACCATGCTCTTCCTCATCGTCGGCGGTGTGATCGGGTACATCGGCATCGCCGTGCTCGTCATCGCGGTCTGCACCAACCTCTCCGCGATCCAGCGGATTGTGTATCTGTACCGGACCCTCTCCTGATCGTTTTTTAAGGATCTGTCCGGATCGTCCAGGAAAGGAAAATTCTGAAAAGGGCCGGGCGGCAATCAGGTATTTATCCGGACCGTGCACCGGCTGTTATTTTTTCCGCTCGAATGCACAGCGGAACTCGCCGACATACAGCTGGTACAGTTCATCGGCAAAGTCGCCGAGTTTGGGGATGATTGTGAAAAGCCCGTACGCGATAATCACGAGGGCTACGAGTGCGGAGAGTTCTGCGATCACGTTATGGGCCCAGAAGAAACTCTCGTATCCGGGCTCGCCATTACCCGCTATTGACGGGTAATACGGGAACCACTGTTCCGTGTAGGCGATTATGACAAAGACATTCCGCAGGAGGTTCAGGATATAGATGGTCGGTGCGACTATCAGGAACGCGTACAGCTTCTGTCTCAGCGTGGTCGGCACCGCCGCCGCTATGCCGAGCATGATCGCGATGCTCTGGATTCCGGTACACCCCAGAATGATCTGCACGCTGTACCCGTTCCGGGTTATCGTGTCCCGTATCAGGGAACCGCATGCAGCGGGGTCGAGGATCTGGAGCGTTGCCGGGTTCATGCAGGTTACCTCGACTGCGAAATGGAGCGCACCGAGCAGCCAGACCACCTGCCCGACAACGAGAGAGATAAGCCAGTCACCCATCCAGGCGAAGGCGGGGATCCCGGAGAAACCGAACGGCGCATAGATGAGGAACGCAATAGCTGCGGCCCGGGAGAGGTGGATCACCCTCTCGTCACCAGCGAGGAGCTGCCTCGCCGTAATCAGGAGGAACGGTACCGAGAGTGCTGCGATGAGGGGGTAGATGAAGTTGTTCTCCTGGAAAAATTCTCCCAGCTGGGTAAAAAGGGTCAGAACGATGAATACCCATCCGAAGATTGCAGCGTATTTCCGGTGGGGGCCGGGCACCAGGAACGCTAAAAATCCAAGACAGGAGAGCGGAACCAGGTACTCGATCATTACAGGAATATCCACCCGGTACCAAAAAAAGGATTCTGAAGAAACACCGGCAGGGCGCATCCGGGCCCGGGGTTTCGGCGAGGCGGAAGGGAACGGGAATTTTCTGGAGGTTTTGCGACCACACGAGAGTTAATCTTCTTTCCCGCCCTATTCCTAGAGCGATGTTCTGCCCTGAATGTAAAAGCATGCTGATGTCCTCAGGTGGCCAGCTGAAGTGCCGGAAATGCGGGTATATCCGGAAGATCGAAGAAGCTGACCAGATGAAGAAAAAGTTCAGCAGGCGCGAGAACGAGATCGTCATCGTGGAGGAAGAGGGGCAGGCAAAGACGATGCCGACCATCCAGATCAAGTGCCCCAAGTGCGAGAACAACCTCGCGTTCTGGTGGCTCCGCCAGCTCCGGGCCGCGGATGAGAGCGAAGTCCGGTTCTTCAGGTGCACCGAGTGCGGGCATACCTGGAGACAGTACGACTAGCGGCAGCTTGTCCGGAACTGCCTTTTTTTCAGGAAAAATGCCCGGCCGGATTATCTTCTGGCGGTCCCGTGACGGTGTCCGCTGAAAAGCCGGGCATATCGACTGCGACGATCCGGCACAGGTACGGGGTTTTACCGGGCTCTTCGAGGACCCTGCCCCGGCAAAAGACCGGTGCACCATTTGTTCCCCTGAGATGAACAACACAGGTCTGGATGCCGGGGAGATGGAATATGGCATGCAGGAACGCAGAAAATGAACTCCGGTCCCTCTCCTCCATAAAATCGGAAAACATCCGGTTGGGACCATTTTGCACAGGAAGACCTAAGAGGTCCGCACCGGTCCGGTTCAGGTCTGTGATTGTCCCCAGCGAATCGACGGTAAAAAAGCCGGCGGGTGCAGAATCAAAACAGGAAATGCAGGTCCCTTCGGGTTGCCCGGAGCTTTGCCGGTATCGCTGCAGCTCACCTGACTGATCAGGTAACCCGATCCCGCCTGCCTCCAGTTTCTCGACGAGCCTCTGTGACCGTTCCGTGTACGTTTTCAGCACCGTTATATCCATTCCTACGATCAGGAACTCGCGGAGGCCTTTGCTTTCTTCCTGCACCTCCTTGATAGTCCAGGCGACCCATGCCGTCTCACCGTTTTTCCGGGTGACTTCGGTCTCCTTGAACATCATGTGCTTGGCGGGCCTGAGGAATTCCTGGTTCAGCTCCGCCGGACTTTTCCGGGAGTGCGGCGGGGGCAGGATGATGGTCCCGATAAGATCTTTCCCAAGGACTTCTCCTTCGGAGATGCCGAAGAAACTCTCGGCAAATTCGGAAAAAAATGTGATGCGGCCGTGTTCATCGGCCCGGAGAATGATGCTGTTTGCGTTTTCCACCAGCTCGCGGTACTTCCTCTCGCTTTCTGCAAGAGCTATGCTGGATTTCATGCGTTCTTTTATCTCTTCAGCAAGTTTTTCATTTGCTGTTTTCAGTTCGATTGTCCGCGCTTCGACAAGCTGCTCGAGGTGGTCCTGGTGTTTTTTCAGCTCCGTGAGATCTTCAAGGATGACCGCGATTCCTTTCTCTCCCTGGTCGAAGACAACCGGTATCATTTTTATCCGGAAAAAGAACGGCCGGCCTCCGATCTCGATCCGGTCCATTTTCGTATGCTCCATACCGGTCTGGGCAGTCCCCGCAAGGTCAAAATCTGCAACCGGGAAATACTGTTTCAGCGGCGAATTGTCGATCTTCAGGCCAAGAAGGGCCTCACGGGAAATGCCGAAGAGGTGCAGGAACGGTTCGTTGACCTGCCGGATCAGGAGGTTATGATCGAGTACAAGCATCAGATCGGAGGAGAGGTTGAGCATCTGGGAGAAGGGAACCCTCTGAGAAAGGGTGAACACCTTCGCGCGCCCATAAATATTCAGCTCTGCCTGCCCGGATATCAGCAGGGTATTGAGGTACTTGGCAGTCGATGTCCGGTTGAGGGGCAATGTTTTTGCTATCTCTTCAATGGTAAGACCTTTCGGGTGTTCCCTGAGTATTTCCCGTATCCGGGAGATAATATCTGCCTGATCCTCCAGAAAACTCATAACCCCGGCCTTTTTGTTACCTCTGGAATGCTAATTATTAATACATTTTGTCTTTGCATTGCATTATCCCGGCGTTAACCAGAACGCAGACTGCCGGATACGCCTGATCAGGCCAATCCAGATTACAAAATTGTAATTCATTGTTGTAATTCAATCTGTTGAACCGACACCATCTTTTGAATATATAAAACAACCCGCAAAAAATTTTGTAGGAAATTCTGCAGGGCCTGGTTTCAGGTCCTTTTTCCGATATACAATCCGAACCAGAAAGGTGTGGCATTTATGACTTGTAAGGTGAATCTGATCATCCTGTTGGTGGGGACCATCATCCTTGGTTCTCTTCTCATCCCGGGCGCCAGCGCCGCGGGTACTGTAACGACGACGCATCCTTACATGCTGTTCCGCGATATTTCCAAGGTTCCCGGGTACCAGAACCAGGCCCAGGACCCCTGGAAGACCTGGCAGAGCCAGGTTATCACCGCATCGAACGGTTACCTGAGTGATAATTTTGCGGGAAACCTCGGGTCATATGACCGGATAAGCTACCGTGCGCAGTTTGCCGAATATCTTGGGCTGTCATACCAGATCACCAAGAATGCAGCCTATGCACAGAAAGGAAAGGAAGCCCTGCTCAATATGAGCGTCGGGAGCACGGAGGCTACGGCTGACGACGGCCTTGCGCTTGAAGGGTACTCCCTGGCATACGACTGGATCCAGCCGAGCCTCGACAAGGCAACCGACACAAAGATCCGGGACAACCTGGCAACGCTGGCCGACAAGGTTTACAAGGATACCACCACAAACGGCAAGGGCTATATCGACTTCCCCGACCTCCACGGGCACCTGTACCCGGCACTCGGGATGGCTTCAGCCGCCCTTTCCGATTACACCAATCCCAACAAGCTTGCGCTGTCGTCCGGCCCATCAGACTGGTACCACTTCGGTACGGATTACCTGTTCGTGAACGATCTTCAGCACACCTATGGAAATTCATTGTTCGCCCATGCATCGGATCCAACCGGAAAAGACCTGCTGGGTGCATACAAGGCCTACACGGTCGATGACCTGTCGACCTGGTTCCAGGTCTGCTATAACGCGTACGGAATCAACCTTATGAGCACGTACCCGGTCGCAG
>DATKMN010000128.1:0-7287 GCA_035541835.1 Methanoregula sp. | reverse complement strand
GCAGAGATTTAAAAGCCCAGCCATTTCCGGGGAATAACCGCCGTTCGGTCAGAAAATAATTTTTATGCGGAAAAATTTTCCGCAATTATTGTAGACGATTCTTCCCAGCGCTCTACCCATGGATTATGATGAAGAGGGACTCGATCCCATAGAGAAAGATCTCTGCTTTGAGGATGGCGGGGATCATTTTGCCGGGCCGGATCGTTGGCGGGGTTAGTGCGCCCGGGTTCATGGCAACCGGCCTGCTGTTCCTCTTCAGTCAGATCGTTCCTGATCGCGGATTCCATCCCCCGGTCTCGCCATACAGCCCCATGTGGTAACTATCGGTGTCATGCGGTCCTGCACGGTGTCCGGGGCTGCGGGAGGGTATTTCCTCCGCGGACGGTGCAAGCGGGATTTTTAAAAAACCTCCGGGCAATACACAGCAACAGACCTGTTGCTTCGGGCGTCACAGTAGCCCCCGGGTATCTGTGGATTGCAAGAAGCAGAAAGGCTGAATTGAAAAAAAAAATTCAGCTATCGCCGGATACGCTCGCGGAAAATCAGCCCGATTCCTTCCGTTTCATGAAGTACCATGCGCCTGCCCCTATCACTGCTATGCCGGCAATCGCGATTGGCAGTGCATACCTTGCATACACCGGCGTCGAGGCATCCCGGAGCTGTACCGCAATCTTCCGGTTCGCGGCGAGGTTCGGGTAATCAGGATCGAGAGATTTGACCTTGTCGAAGTCGGCGATCGCCTCATCATACCGTTTCATGCCTGCAAGTGCGTATGCCTTGTTGAACCAGGCATCGGCATTCTGTGGATCGATCGAAATCGCCCGGTCGAACGCATCCAGCTGCTCGGTATACAGTTCGTCTGCCATGGCAGTGTTATGGGCCACGTCTTCATACTTGTACCCGATGTTGTACAGGATCTGCCCCCGGTTTATCCAGCCCTCCACGTAGTCCGGGTTGATCATAAGCGACCGGTTGGACGCTGAAAGTGCTTCCTCGAACTGGCTGTTCCGGTTAAGGGCATCTGCGATCCCGTTCCAGGCTTCAAAATACCCGGGTTCGAGGGAGACTGCGTTTCCGAATGACTCCACTGCAAGAGTATAATTTCCCTGAGCCGTCTGGTTCAGCCCCTGGTTATAGGAATCGACCGCAGCCGGTGAGTACGCAAGAGAGGGCGGGCATACGAGGAGGACCGACACGATAACAGCGAGTCCAAGCACCCCGCATTTTGCTAACGTCATATCAACCGGTACTATCTGCGTGGATATCCCATAAATGGATTCTTTAAAGACTCCGGGAGTTAACCAAGGACGAGGATCCGGCGGGTCAGGCTCTTGTGCACTCTCTGCCCGTGTTCCTGCAGCACGGTGAAATGCCGTCCGGCAATTGCCGAGATGTCCCGGTGAGTGACAACAACCGCGCGGCTTTTCGGCTTTAGTACCCGCCGGATCTCGGCAAGCGATTCATCGTACAGCAAGTCCATTGTATCGGATTTCAGGACTGAGACCGACTGGCCGTAAGGAAAATCGGTGACCACCGTATCGATGCTCTCGTCCGTGAACGGGAGTCTGGTTGCATCCGCAAGGATGAGATCGGCATGTCCGATGTTCCGGCGGCTGCCGCTGATCATCAGGGGATCGAAATCGGTGCCAATCGCCGCGAGCCCGAGCAATGCCGACTCGATGAGAATCCCCCCGGTCCCGCAGAAAGGATCGAGGAGGACATCTCCCGGGACTGCGCATGAGAGGTTCACGAGTGCCCGTGCCATCCGTGGCATCATGACACCGGGATGGAAAAAGACCCTTTTCCCGGGGTTCCGCGAATCGTATCCCCCCCTTTCGAGCCGGAAGAGGACACGGCCGAAATAACACCTGTCTTCCGAGAGGACTGCACGGTACTCAGATTCAGGCTGGCCGAGCGAGACAGGCCCTTCGATCATCGTACCGATGAGGCGCTCGAAGTCCCGCTGGGAACAGGAATTACGTTCACAGCTGCCGCCGTGGATTTTCTTTGCCCGGCCTGCGAACGTGTCCTTGGTGACTATCGCAAGTTGCCGGAGGAGATCTTCAAACGAGAAGAGATCCGGTGCACATTCGCCAAGGTATTCAAGGACTACATGTGCCATTGCCAGCCGTCGGGCAGATGCAGGATCAGCGGTCTCCACTACCGCGACCTGGAGCCGTTTATCGGTTACCGTACCGGTGCATTCGAGCTCAGCAAACGGGAGGGTGGGATTTTCCCCGGAGAGCTCGACAATGAGTTTCATGCCACCATATGTAGGGCACGGTCACACAAATACGTGACAGATGAGGTTCCGGAATAATCCGGAAGAGTCCTCAGGTCTCCCGACCGATTTTCCCTCACTGCTGCCCGGCTTCTGCGGTCAGACCCTTTCTGGCAGACCGGTTTTTTGTTGCCGGCAGGATAACAGGAACCGGCGGACCGGTGGATTTAAAAAAAATCACTTCTTTCCTTTTTTCTTGCCCATGATTCCGGAGAAGAAACCCGTTGTTCCCCCACTCTTTCCTTCGAGCTCGGCAATTTTCTGGTACAGTTCCCTCAGCTCGTTGCTCAGGGATTTGGGGGTCACGATCTTGACCCTGACGAGGAGATCCCCCGGCTTTCCTCTCCGCCTGATCCCTTCGCCGGCGATCTTCAGCGCAGTACCGAACTGGACGCCTGCCGGCACCTTCAGGTCGATGTGACGCTTGTCGATCGTTTCAATCTCAACGGATGTCCCAAGCGCAGCGAGCGCCGGGCTGAGTTCGACCACGGTTTCGAGATTGTCTCCCGCCCGGGCAAACCGTTCATGAGGGAGAACGTGGATTTCAAGGAAGAGGTCCCCGTTCGGGGCACCGTAATCCCCCGCTTCCCCATATCCTTCCATCCGGAGGCGCATCCCGGTATCGACCCCTGCCGGTATGTGTACGGATATCTTCCGCTTCACCCGGTTATGTCCCGTACCATGGCACTCGCGGCACGTCTTCTCCGGTATC
This sequence comes from Methanoregula sp., assembly GCA_035541835.1. Classification (GTDB taxonomy): domain Archaea; phylum Halobacteriota; class Methanomicrobia; order Methanomicrobiales; family Methanospirillaceae; genus Methanoregula. The sequence continues at coordinate 4,294 of DATKMN010000128.1, read as the reverse complement.
TTTCCTTTCCCACCGCACTGGGTACAGACTGTCATGCGGACAAACTGGCCAAACGCCGAGTTGACTGCCTGGCGCATCTGGCCCGTTCCCCCGCAGCGGGGACATGTGTTGAGCCGTTTTGTCTCGCTCCCCGAGCCCGCACATGCGGTACAGGGCTCGGTATGCATGACTTCTATCTCCCGGTCCGTGCCGGAGACCGCGGACTCGAGGGGAACCTGGATCCGCATCAGGAGATCTGCACCGGCCTGGGGGCCGGACCTGCGCTGTCCACCACCGAAGAAATCGAAGATATCACCGAAACCGGAGAAGTCTGTGTAGAACCCGCCGGCCCCTGCCCCGCCGGTGCCGGCGTAGGACCCTTTCGAGGCATTGGTAAATGTCTCGTGGCCCATGTTATCGTACTGGCTCTTTTTTTGCGCGTCCGACAGGACGCTGTACGCTTCGTTGATCTCCTTGAACTTCTCTTCGGCCCCGGTATCCTTGCAGACATCAGGGTGGTATTTCCGGGCGAGGTTGCGGTACGCTTTCTTGATCTCCTTTTCGTCGGCATTCCGGGGTATGCCGAGCGTCTCGTAGTAATCCGCTCCGCCCATTTCAGTCACGTACCGGGTTACTCTTCCTTGACTTTGTAATCAGCATTGACGACGTTGTCATCATCCTTCTTGTCCGGCCCCGGGGCACCCGCAGTATTCTGCTGTTGCGCCTGCGCCGCCTGCTCGGCCTGAACCTTCTGGTAGATCTTGGTTGTCACTGCATAGACCGCTTCGGTGAGGGTCTCCATGGATTTCCTGATGCTGTCAAGGTTATTCTCATCGAGTGCTTTTTTGATGTCGGCGATCCCGGTTTCGATCTTTGTCTTATCGTCAGCCTCGATCTTGTCGCCGCTCTCCTTGAGCATCTTCTCGGCAGTGAAGACCGCGGTGTCGGCCTGGTTGCGCAGCTCGATCTCCTCGCGCTTCTTCTTGTCATCAGCTTCGAACTGCTTTGCGGCGTCCATCATCTTCTTGATGTCTTCCTCGGAGAGCTTCTTGTCCCCCTTGATGGAGATCGCCTGCTGGTTCCCGGACCCGAGGTCCTTTGCAGATACATGGATGATGCCATTCGAGTCGATATCGAACGTGACATCGATCTGGGGTATGCCACGGGGAGCTGGAGGGATCCCTGTCAGCTGGAACCGGCCGAGGGTGAAATTGTCCTTCGCGAGTGCGCGTTCACCCTGGACAACGTGGATCTCGACGCTGGTCTGGCCATCTGCCGCGGTCGAGAAGATCTGGCTCTTCCGCGTCGGGATGGTGGTATTCCGCTCGATCAGCTTCGTTGCAATCCCTCCAAGGGTCTCGATACCGAGGGTAAGGGGCGTGACATCGAGGAGTACGATATCCTTTGTCTCGCCGGTCAGGACTGCCCCCTGAATGCCGGCGCCAAGCGCAACACATTCGTCAGGGTTAATACCCTTGTCAGGCTCTTTTCCCAGCAGCTTCCGCACCGTGTCCTGCACAAGCGGGACACGGGTAGATCCGCCGACGAGGAGGACATGGTCGATATCCTTTGCCTCAAGTTTGGCGTCCGAGAGCGCCTGCTTGACCGGTCCGACCGTCGACTCGACAAGGGGACCGATGAGCTGTTCGAGCTTCGCCCGGGTGAGATCGATGTTGAGGAACTTGGGCCCGCTTGCATCGGTCGTGATGTACGGGAGGTTGATGTTGGTCGACTGACGCTGGGAGAGCTCGATCTTCGCGTTCTCAGAGGCATCCCGCAACCGCTGCATCGCGTAGGGATCGTTCCGGAGATCGATCCCTTCTTTCTTCCTGAACTCCTCGACAAGGTAATCGGTCACGAGCTTGTCGAAATCGTCCCCCCCAAGGTGGTTGTTGCCTGCGGTCGATTTCACCTCAAAGACACCGTCACCAAGCGTGAGGATCGAGACATCGAATGTTCCGCCCCCAAGATCATAGACAAGGACAGTGACGTCGTGCTCCTTGTCAATGCCATAGGCAAGCGCGCTCGCGGTCGGTTCGTTGATGATCCGGAGAACTTCGAGGCCCGCAATTTTTCCCGCATCCTTGGTTGCCTGGCGCTGCGCGTCATTGAAATACGCCGGGACGGTGATGACGGCCTTGGAGATCTTCTCGCCAAGATATGCTTCGGCATCAATCTTGAGCTTCTGGAGGATCATCGCGGAGATTTCCTGCGGAGTATACTCCTTGTCGTCAATCCTGATTTTTTCTGAAGTCCCCATCTTCCGCTTGATGGACTGGATCGTCCTTAAGGGGTTTGTGACTGCCTGGCGCTTTGCAAGGCTTCCCACGAGTCGCTCCCCTTCTTTTGTGAATGCGACTACCGAAGCGGTCGTTCGCCCGCCTTCTGCATTGGGAATAACGATAGGCTTTCCCGCCTCCATAATCGCCATGCACGAAAACGTCGTTCCCAGATCGATTCCCAGAACTTTTTCTGTTGCCATTTTTCTACCTCGTTTTATCCTTCTTTTTCTTTTGCTACTGCCACTTTTGCAAACCTGATGATCTTATCGTGCATCCGGTACCCCCGGGAAACGACGTCGATAACCGTTCCGGGTTCCTGGTCGGAAGGGAGATGTGCGATCGCCTCGTGTTCGGCAGGGTTGAATTTTTTTTGCAGCGCTTCCACGGGTTCAATGCCATGGCGCTGCAGGATGGACGAAAGGAGCAACTGGATCTGCCCCAGTCCCTCGCGCAGGTGGGCATCGTCTGCTCTCTGCGCACGTTCGAGGTTGTCGACGATCTCAAGGACATCCGCCGCAAACCGTTCATTCGCAAGTGCGATCGAAGCTTCCCGGTCCCGGGCTGTCCTTTTTTTGAAATTTTCAAAATCCGCCGCGAGCCTGAGGAAGCGGTCGTTCAGATCGGCATACGCCTTCTTCTGGTCGTCCAGGCCCTGTGCGGAGCACGGGGGGCCCGGTGGACTTCCGCCCGGTTCTTTGCCGTTTGGGGCTTCGTTTTCTCCCGCTCGTTCTTCTTCCATAGACCATCTCATTCGGTGTTCCATTATCTATAGTATTGTAGTTCTATATAAATGCTATGTTTGTTCATGAAGGAAGAACCACAGATTATTGCTCCATTTGCTCATCGGCCACCAATTTGCCGCTGGAAATATGATTTACTTCAGGTTAGCGTCCGGCGAACACCCGGTCTTCTCGGGGCTAACGAATCTACCGGTTCGCCGGATATTTGTATGCAGGCCGGATTGCAGAGGCCGGTTCACCATACCTTTTTCCGTACTATTCCTCATATAGTACACTTCATGAAATGGGCGCTCCTTTCCGTCTGGGATAAGACCGGCATCGTCGAGCTCGCCGGGGGACTTGCCGATCAGAAATACCACATCATGAGTTCCGGCGGGACCGGCCGTACACTTGGGGAAGCAGGGATAAAATTCACGGAAGTCTCCAGCTATACCGGTTTCCCCGAGATGATGGATGGCCGGGTGAAAACGCTCCACCCGAAAGTGCACGGGGGTCTTCTCGGGAGGCGACAGATCGACGATTCGGTGATGGCAAAACACGGCATCAACCGGATCGACCTTCTGGTGGTCAACCTGTACCCGTTTGAGAAGATGTCTTCGAAAAAGCTCAAGCTCGATGAGCTCATCGAATACATCGATATCGGCGGACCGGCAATGATCCGTGCAGCGGCAAAAAATTTCCGCGATGTCGTTGTTGTTGTCGATCCTGCTGACTATCCCCGGATCATGGAACTGGTCCGAAGCGGAGGGATCACCGAAGAGACCCGTTTCGAGCTTGCAAAAAAGGCATTTGCCCGTACCGCTGCGTACGATGCTGCGATCAGCAACCATCTCCACTCACTTGATCGTCCGTTTCCGGCGGTGTTCACGCTCCAGCAGTCAAATGGCCGTATGCTGAGATACGGAGAGAACCCTCACCAGCTCGCCGCGGTTTACGGGATACACGGGATTGCCGGCGCCGAACCTGTCCAGGGAAAAACGATGTCATACAATAACTATCTTGATGTCAATGCGGCGGTGGGACTGTTGCGGGAGTTCGAAGAACCCGCAGCCGTGATCGTAAAGCACAACAACCCCTGCGGTGTGGCCATCGGAACGGGTATCCGGGATGCATACGTCTCGGCCCGGGAGGTCGACCCGGTGTCGGCATACGGGTCCGTCGTGGCCCTGGACAGGCCGGTGGACGCCGCTACCGCTGCTGAACTCTGTTCAACGTTTGTCGAAGTTGTCGCCGCACCATCCTTCTCGTCCGAGGCACTCGGACTTATGAAGGCGAAAGAGAACATGCGGGTCC
>DATKMN010000127.1:0-3800 GCA_035541835.1 Methanoregula sp. | reverse complement strand
CACGGTCCGGTCGATCGCCCGCTGCGCGATCTTCATCGTCGGGGTCTGGGGCTGGTATGCGCCGCCCGCGAACTTGTACCCGCACTTCCGGCATTCCCAGATCCCCGTGCCCTTGCGGGAAACCGATTCCATGTCGCATTTCGGGCACCGGTGGAGCCCGCGGGAGATCTTCTCGATCTCCGCGACGCGCTTGCGCACGAATCTTCCGTACCTGCACCCGAAGCGGCCGGAGCTGCCCGTGACTTTTCCCTTTGCCTTGTGAGTGGATTTTGCCATAGTAGGTTCTCACCGATCTGTCTTCTTTTATTTGTCCTCTGAATTAATATACTTGATTGAGGATCTTGACCTGCCCCTCGCCTTTCGTGAGCTTGTTGATCAGGTCGTAGAAATCGGTCTGGATCCCGGCGGGGATACGGACCACGCAGACCCAGGAGCCGTCCTTCTGCCACTCGTCCTTCTCCATCGTCGACCCCGCCGCGATGTCGCCGTACGCCTTCGCGGCAAAGTCCGGCGGGATCTTGATGGCAAGCCTGAGCTCCTCGAACCGGATGGGAAGGATAGGCCGGAGCGCCTTGACCGTCTCCTTGACCTGCTCGTCGAGGTGCTTGAAGGGATCGATATTGACCCGTGCCTCTTCCATCGCCATCTCGATCCGCTGGGGCGGGTGGGGGTGGCCGGTCTGGGGGTTGACCGCGTTCCGCGCGATAAAGGTGATGACCTGCCGGCGCTTCTCTTCGATCATGTGCTTGCGCTGCTCGGCAGTGAGGTGGATCTCGCCCTTCTCGATGATCTTTCGTGCGACGGTATCGAAATCAGTGGAGTGGAAGACCTTCTCCAGCGCCTCGTCCGAGGCACGGGTACCCCGGGAGGCGTTGGAGAAGACGTTCAGCGCGGCCACAACGTCCTCGATCTCGACCTTCTGCCCCTGGCGGACCAGGGCTGCCTGCCGGGGGTCGACGAGGATCTCGAAGCGCTCGCCGAAACTCTCCAGCCGTGCAACCACTGCGTGATCGAGCGGTATCATGAATGGCTCACTGCTTGAACTGTCCGACGTAGGAAGCAACTTCTTCCGGGCTCATCTTCCGGAAGACCGGGGCGCTCTTCGAGATGACGCCGATCTCGACCGTATCGACATCGAACTTGCCTTCGGTTGCGGAGTGGAGGGCCTTTAAACCGAGGAGGATCGCATCCTTCATCTCGGTGGCCGGGTTGTACTCCTCTTCAAAGACCTTCATCGCCGCAGGCCGGCCGATACCGATGCCGGTCGCCTTGTATTCAAGGAGGGTACCCGAGGGGTCGGTCTCGAAGAGCCTGCACTCGCCGTCACTGACACCCGCGATGAGGAGCGCCGTGCCGTAGGGCCGGATACCGCCGTACTGGGTGAGGGTCTGCATGTGGTCGCAGAGCTTCTTTGCGAGCGCCTCGACCTCGATCGGTTCATCGTAGGAGACCCGGTTGATCTGGCACTCGATCCGGGCCCGGTCAACGAGCGCCCGTGCGTCGCCGACGAGACCGGAGGATGCGACACCGATGTGCTCGTCGATCTTGAAGATCTTCTCGATGGACGAGGCTTCGAGAAGTTTCGAGCTGACTCTCTTGTCGACGATGAGGACCACGCCGTCCTTTGCCTTGATCCCGACCGCGGTCGTCCCCCGTTTCACCGCTTCGCGGGCATATTCTACCTGATAAAGTCTGCCATCGGGTGAAAAGACCGTGATGGCCCGGTCGTATCCCATCTGATATTGTGGTTGCATTATGGTACCTCCAGATCTTCGGTTGTCAGGAATAATCGGTTTGTATTTTTAAATCCCTTTTCAATTACATCAACCTTCCCACCCTCGCATTCGGCAATCATAAATTTTTTGCCGGCAAAGCCGGCTTCGCGTTCCCCGTTTTCTGCTTCAGCTCCGGTGGGGCACGCTTCATCCGGTACCGGCTGCTTCGCTGGTACCGGCCGCTTCGTTTTCCGGAACCGGGCCCGCAGGCTTTCCATAGTGCCGGAGGCCGCGACGAGCCGGAGGGCGAGCCGCAAATCGCGGTAGCCCGTGACAGTGGAGAGGGCAATGGCGAGCTCCCGTTCGGTCCCCCGCTGGCACCGGACGATGACGTGCCCTTCTTCGGCCGCGACAACGGCTGCATTGACGATGGCAGCAGCGCTGTCCCCCCAGAGAGCAGTGATTGCATCGGAGATGGCGTAATAGAGTTCTTTCTGGTCAATGGTGGTGCCGGCAGGGTCTACCCGCACAAGGATATAGCGCCGTTTCTCCCGCATGGTCGGCGGCCGCGGGGTCATCCGATCACCCTCACTGCACGATCCGCCGGGGATGTCACCGCAGCGATGCCGGAGAATGCCGCTTCCACGTCATGTTCGTCCATACCGAGAAGCGAACAGAGACCCGCTATTTCCCGTACTGCCCGCAATTCCAGGACGGACCGGGCATGGGTGGAGAGGGTGAGGGGGAACCCGAACCGCCGGGAGAACATGAGGATGTCCCGGTACCGGTGGATCGCACGCTGGCGCACGATGCCCCGACCGCCGATAACCGGTGAGAGGTCGATGTCGACTGCGACCCGGTTGTCGGCCGCCATCTTCGCGGTGACATGGTCGAACGCGGTCTTGTCCGCCGCGTGGATACCGCAGAGGACATGGACACCCTTTACGCCGATGACCGCCCGGTTGAACCCGTTGTCCCGGGCCTGTACCATGATCACCCCGCCAACGTCCCTGCCCCGCTTAACCCGGCTGATAACGTCTTTTGCTGCCGTGTCCCGGATAAGGATGCCGGGACAGACCCTGACGCCGGCAAAGTCGAGAGGCTGGGCATCAACGGCGACGATGCTGTCGAACCCGAGTTTTCCTGCCTCGAGCGCCATACGCCGCACCGTTGAATCCCCGAGGGGATACGGGCAGACACAGGCGTCGGTGATCTTCATGCAGGTGAATGTTTGCGTAAAAAGAGGATAAGATTATTTGCCCTGGTTCGCGTTGGACCGGATGCTCGGGCGGGTCTTCTCGGTGCCTTTGCCCCGTGTCCTCATGCCGCGTCCCTGCCGGCCCGCGGAGGTCTTGCCCCGCTCGGCCCGGCCGCGGTGGGATGAGCCGGCCATCCAGGCAAGGTTCCGGTCCGCCCGTATCGAGGGGTGGTGACCGTCGACGAGGATGACCTCGTAGTACTTCAGCTTCCCGTCCTGTCCTACCCAGTAGGAGTTGAGGACTTCCATATTGGGGAACTTCCTGCTGGCCCGCTCCTCGGCGATCCGCTGGATGCTCTTGCCGGCCGTGAGCCGGTTCTTGCCCATGCGTGCGGAACGGCGTGCGCGGACATACCGGGACGCCCGGCGCCCGCCGCGGCGTACCTGGACGCGTGCGACAGCAATACCCTGCTTTGCCTTGTACCCGAGGTTGCGTGCGCGGTCGATACGGGTCGGCCGGTTGATGCGCACGACGCTTCCCTCGCGGCGCCATTCCTGCATCCTGTTCCAGAGGAGTTCGGAAACCTCTGACTTGTCAGGTCTCTTCCATGCCTCCCTGACGAAGGCGTACATCGATTTGACCATGGTTGTCTCCTAAGGTTCGGCCCAAAGAGGGCTACATTCCTTGTCTACGGGACGGATCCCGTATTCCCACATACTAGGACGGGAGGGGTATTAAAAGAATGGGGAGGGAGCAGGGGGCACAAATCTATCAACTAAACGAATTTTGTCACAACTCTTTGGCAAATTATGAGGGGTAAGACCCCCATACCCCCAATTCCAATGCCTCCTGCCGCCCCCGCGGGGCGCAGTCCAAGATTTCCTTA
>DATKMN010000126.1:0-10785 GCA_035541835.1 Methanoregula sp. | reverse complement strand
ACGGCCACGTCATCGCCACGCTCGAAAAGAGCTTCCCGGACGTGAACGACGAACTGTACGACCGGTTCATCGATGGGATCACCATAAAGGTCCTCGAGACGAGCAGGAAGTCCGGTGATCTCACCTTTGTCGGCAAACTCTTCGAGCACGCGATCCGGAACAAGCGGAAGCAGACCGGACGGGCGCTGTACGACATCATGCTCGGGATGAGGATGATCAGCACCGGGAAATATGCCGAAGCGATCGAACAACTCAAACGGTACCGGAATGTTGACGCCATCATCTGCCCGGCAATCGCGTACTGCCACTTCGTCCTCTCGACCCAGCAGCCGGGCTCGCCCGGCCCGGATAATCCCGGCCTTCGCCCCGGCCAGACCGCGCTCGCCGCCCGCGAGCAGATGGTCGAACTCGTCCGGCTCAACCCCCCCATCAACCGCCTAAGGGAGATGGATATCACCGAAGACCCCGGTATCAACAAGATCTTCTGGTTCATGATCAAGCAGGCGATCACCTGGTTCCCCAGCGAGCGCGAATTTTTCCGGATTGGTCTTGAGAAAGCGACCCGGGACCAGAAACGGGACATCAAGGAAGAACTCCTCGGGATAGCGATCGAGCGGTTCTTCAACGACATGTATTTCCTGAGGGAGCTGTACAAACTGAAGCTCGAGAACCGTGACGCCGGCGGGGTTGCAGGGGTCGTAAAACAGATGACCCAGCAGTATCCCGATGACCTTGAACCGATCTATTACGGGCTCAAGCTCTCGATCATAACGGCACGGGTTGAGACCTATTACCGTTTCCGGAAACTGGCGCTCTTAAAAAATATCCCGCCAAGCGCCCTTCTGCTGCTCGATTTTGCGTTCGAGCTCGTGAGCGGAAAGCAGGAAGAGGCCCTTGCGTGTCTGGAAGAGATCAAGATAAAACTCGGCGCCCGGCACTATTACGTGATCCTCCTCGAATTCGTGGCGCACGACTTCCTCTCCGACGACGAACGAAAAGTGAAGCAGGCGAAGAAGGCGATGATCGATTCCATAGACGAGTATTGCATGAGACTTCTGAAGATCCCCGGTTCCAGCTGAGGCCCGACATGAAACAAACCGATCAGCACAATCCCCCGCAGCGAAAGGAAAGGATTCCCGAACAGTCGCCCGCAAGGAGTATCCGGGTGATGATCGCGACCGGCAATGCCGTTCTCGCCGCCGAACTCGAAGCCGGCATCCGGAGGCTGGGACACGAGCCGGTCCTCGCAGGCCTAGCCGGCACGCCTGCACACCTCATGGAAGTCCGGCCCGATATCGCCCTGGTAGACCTCGGGTCACCGGTCCGGCCCGGTGCCTCGCCGGCTGCCGGGGGCCACGGGAAGCGGCAGGACATTCCAGTTATATTTATCGCACCCCCGGATGACTGCGGGCTGTCGGAACTCGCACGGGGGCCGATGACCTACGGATTTCTCGTAGCGCCGGTCAGCGACCGGGAACTCGGTATCGCGCTCACGTTTGCGCGGAACCGGTTCGATACCGACCAGGCAGCCCGGCAGTCTGAAGGCGATCTCCGGAAATGCAGGGTTCACCTCGATGCGATGCTCGCGAGGAGCTCCGCGGAACAGAAGAGGTCTGGCAGCCAGCTCCACCGGCTTCTCCACTACATCGAGCTGACCGAAAGGAAGCTCGCTGCCGATTCTCTCGAGCTCGAACTCCACAGCGACCGCGAGGAACCATTTGCCGGTGAAGAGGGTGTGATCACCGCGGATCCGGAGATGAACGTCGTCCTTCTCAACCCTGCGGCCGCCGCCATGCTCGGCTGGAGTGGCGACGAGGCGTCCGGCAGACCGGTGGGCGAGGTTTTTGCGGTGAGCGACCGGGATGCTGCGGTCTCCCTGTTTCCCGCTCTGGAAACCATGGCCAGGGGCGGCGGGTCCAAAGGTGAGTCCCGTGAGCTTGTCCCGGTTGCCACGAAAACCGGCGAGTTGCTATCCGTGTCGGTCTGGTTTGAGCCGATATTCGACACGGACAACGAGATCGCAGGCATCGTCCTTACGTTCCGGCATGCGGACGAGGACCGGAAAAAGGAGCACGACGCAATACGGAGCAGGCAGCTCGAGTCCCTCAACCTGAAGGTGCGCGGGGTTGCGCACGATTTCAACAACATCCTCAGTTCGGTCCTGGCCAATATCCAGCTTGCACGGATGGGAGTTCCTGAAAATTCCCCCGGCCATGAACGGCTCAACAGTGCCGAAGACGGTATTCTCCGGGCACGCGAACTCTCGCAGCAGATGCTCACGTACGCAAACGGGGCCGGCCCCCATGCCCGGACGCCGGATATTGCCGGCCTCGTCCGCGATGCAGGGACGTTTGCAGGCAGGGGGTCCCGTTCGAGGTTCGAATTCTCCCTTCCTGCAGATCTCTGGGGAGCTATTCCCGACGAAGAGGTCATCCGGCTCGTACTCAACGACCTCTTCCTCTTCCTCGATGGTTCACAACCGGAGGGAGGGGTAATCAGGATCACCGGTGGAAATGTCCCGCAGGAATCGGTGGAAACCACCGGCCTGAAGACCGGTGAATATGTCCGGATCAGCCTCCATGCCCCCGGCCTCGTCATCCCCACCGACGCACTTCCGGATCTCTTCAGGCCGGGCTCTGCGCTCGCATTTGCAGTCGACCTTTCGCTTGCGGAATCGATGGTCAGGAAATCCGGCGGGATCCTTGATGTAAAATCCGACCAGGAAGCCGGGACGCGGGTGATGCTGTACCTTCCCGCCCTGAGCGGACCCGCACCGGCACGAGCTCAGGATGAAATGAAGGTCCCCGGGGTGCAGAAAGATTCAGGAGCAGGGAGGATCCTCCTGATGGACGATGAAGAGGCCATCCTCTCCGCAACAAGCGAGATGCTCCGTTTCCTCGGTTACGAAGTGGAAACCGCCCCCGATGGCGAGACTGCGGTCGACCTCTACCTGAAGGGAAGGGCGGCAAAAAAACCGTTCGATGCCGTGATCCTTGATATCACTGTCCCCGGGGGTCTCGGGGCTCAGGAAACCCTGCCGAAACTTGCAGCGGTCGATCCGGGTGTCAGGGCGATCATCTCGAGCGGTTACTCGACAAGCCCGCTTATCACCGATTACCTGTCATTCGGCTTTGCAGCCGCAATCGTCAAACCCTACGGCTTCCTGGAACTCCAGGACGCGCTCGGCCGGGTTTTTCCCTGATCCGGGCTGCCGGCAGGATCCGGGAGAATACCCTCATTCCGGCGTTTCCCCGGCCCTAAAAAATTCCCCGGGAATTTCCCGGTGTGCGTGGGGAACACGTTTCCTTTTTTAAAATTCGAGGTCTTGCGGGTCGGCGTCGGTTGTACCGCACTGGGTTGCAACCGTTACCGACGATTCCTGGTAAAAAAGGCCGAGCCCGTCGCGGGCCGAGCAGAGTGCCCGTTCCGGAGTGTTGTTGATCTCGCTCAGGTGCGCAAGGACGATTCGGGGCACGTCCCGGCCGAGGGACCGGATACAGGAAGCAGCTTCAGCATTGGAGAGGTGTCCCCGCTTCGACCGGATCCTCCGTTTCAGCGACTCCGGGTACGGCCCGTTCTCGAGCATCTCGGGGCAGTGGTTGCTCTCGAGGACAAGCCCGTCACACCGCCGGAGGAGGCCAAGCATCGCGGGCGTGACGACGCCGGTGTCCGTGCAGTAGCCGAGTTTCAGCCCGTTCTCCTCTATAATGTACCCGCACGGTTCCCCCGCGTCGTGCGAGGTTGCAAACGGCTCAATGGAAAAGGAACCAATCGTGAATTTCTCATGGTACCTGCACGGGACGCTCCGGAGGGGTTTATCCGAAGTCCTGCGGAAGCCGAGGAAATCCGCAAGCGTCCCTTCGGTAGCATGTACCGGAACATCGAGCCTTCGGGCGAGGACGTCGAGCCCCCGGATGTGATCCCCGTGCTCGTGGGTGACCAGTACAGCCCCGATGAGGCCGGGGTCGAGACCCGCCCTGCCGAGCCGGAGAAAGGTCTCCCGTGCGCTGAGGCCGGCATCGATGAGAAGGGCACCGCTCTCTCCCTGGACAAAAGCACAGTTCCCTTTGCTCCCGCTGGCAAGGATGGTGCAACGCATCGATCAGATATGGGCATCCGGTGCTTTTAACCTGCTCTGATGCCGCAAAAAAGTTATTTCTTCGCCTTGAGCATCTCGTATTCGGCAAGGACCGGGGCGATCGTCTTTGTCGAGATCGACCGCCGTACGAGCGTGGTGAGCTTGCGGCAGTAGTGGATGTGCGCGACCTGGAAGCTTACGATGAGCCCGAAGCAGAACGAAGTGACGATGATGAGGCAGTAACTGACGACGTCAACCATGGTTCTCCTCCTTCTGTCTCCCGGGCCAGTTCATCGACAATCGGTATTACCGAATCGGCGTCCGAGCACTCCTTTGCAAGGACCATAAACCGCTTCGTATAGTGCATGATCAGCAGCTGGTACCCGAGGATCATCCCGATGGTGAACGTGATGACTCCTATACCAATATAGATGAGGAGATCGGTGAACAGGTCGGCCATAGCGTATCCTAATGTCTGTCTTTGGAGCAACGACCAGATAAACATACCTGAAAATGCTTCGGAATCGTCCGGCATTGACCCGGATTGCCGGAGCCCGGGCGCCGGGGTGCACTGCCGAACCTGTTGTCGCTTAAAGTAAATTCCCCGGAACAATCCCTGAACTAATACGGCGGCCTGGACCGGCAGTTACGAGATACCCGTTTTTTAGAAGGTTAACCCTTATCATGCAGGTTGCGCCATTTTAACGTATCAGCACCCGGTGTCCCTTGTCCTCTCCAGGGCACCGGTGTGAGCGTTCCGCAGCCAGAAGAACCATTATCCCTCTGATACCGTGCCACAGGAGACCCCGACCCGGCTCACGTTTTCCCTCTCCGAGCTTGCAGGCTCCTTCGGGGATTTCGGGACGATCATCCCGCTGGTCCTCGCCGTCGCCATTGTCTCTGACATGAACCCCCGCTATATACTCTTCTTCTTTGGGGTCTGGTTCATCGTTACCGGCCTCTGGTACCGGCTCCCTGTCCCCCTCGAACCCATGAAAGCCATCGCGGTCATCGTGATTGCCGGTGGCGTGATGGAAGGTGAAGTTGCCGCAGCCGGCCTTATTCTCGGCGTGATCTTCCTGCTGCTCGGGTACGGCAGGTTCTACGGTTTCATTGGCAGGTGGGTGCCCCGGAGCGTTGTGCGGGGGATCCAGCTGGGGCTTGCGCTCCTCCTCTTCCGGGCTTCTGCCGGATTCGTCTACCAGGACCCGGTCTTCTTTGTCATCGGCACCGCGATCATTCTTGCCTTCCTCGTGGCAGGGCATTACCGGAGTTTTCCGGACCTCTCCTCTCTCTGCGTGATCGGAGCAGGCCTTGCCGGGGGCCTGATCCTGTACGGGGTGCCCCCGCTCAGCTTCATTCCCGCACCCCGGCTCGTGATACCTCTGACCGCGGATTTTTCAACCGCGCTCTCCACGCTCGTCCTTCCCCAGGTCGTCCTGACCATCGCAAACGCTATCCTTGCAACGTCGCTCCTCTCGAAAGACCTTTTCGGAGCGGATGTCCCCCCGGAAAAACTCTCGGTGAGTATCGGCCTGATGAACCTCACGTCCGTCCCCTTCGGCGGCTTCCCCATGTGCCACGGTGCGGGAGGCCTCGCAGGCCAGTACCGGTACGGGGCGAGGACCGGCGGCGCCAACCTGTACGCGGGGGCGATCTTCCTCATCCTCGCGCTGTTCTTCACCTCCCCGCAGGTCCTCTCGATCATCGCAGTCGGGGTCCTCGGGGCTCTGCTTGTCTTTGTGGGAATAGAGATGGGCCGCCACAGCATCAAGACGGATTCCCTTGCGATCACCCTGGTCATCGGTGTGCTGGCGGTCGTAAGCTCGATAACGCTCGCATTTATCGTCGGGATGATCCTTGCCTGGATCCCGGGATTGGCCGGGAAGAAGAACGGCACAGAACCGTGCTGAAAACTGTTTCCTGATCCCGGGGCAGGGCGCTCATGAAGGCCCGTCACCGGTTTTTTTGCGCGGCCGTTTACGGATCCCGCTAACATACGGGGACTAAAAAGAAACCCGGGCGGTTCTTCCCGGCCCGAACCCGTCTGTGCCTTTCTCTGGAGAATTTTGGGGGAGGACGGGCCCGTGTCGATCTCTGGTCCGGCCCGGCCTCCAAAAACCGGGTGGACAAAGCCTTCTATTCCTGAAGAACCGTACTCGTATAGGGAAAATCATGGGGATCTGTACGGATATCATGCATGATTTTGTGCTGCAGGAGATAAGGAGGATCTATTCCACCTACGATGGGTGGAAGATAACGCCCCGGAGGCACGGGAACAGCTACGATACCATCTTTGTCATCGAACGCATGGACTCCGGGACCCGGGAGATCGCAAAGATCCTTGCAAGTTTCAAGAAAGAGATCACGCTCGATATGATTGAAGAGCTGACGCTTCCCGAGAAAACCCCGGACGGGAGCATTCCCCGCAGGACATTTGCAGTCATGGTCCCGGCAGGGGCCGATGTATCGCAGCTCCCCTCAGATCTGAAAGTCCTTACGATGAAGTCTTTCGCGTTCGAAGGGAAAGAACTGGTCTGGGTGAAAAAGCCGGTCCGGAGAACCGAAAACTCTTAAAAAAAGACCCGGTCCCTTTTCCGGTCCTGCCAATGAACCGTACCCGTGACGAACCAGGGAGACCCCGGTAGAAAAGACCGGATTTCCGGTCAGTGCGTGCCGCCGATCTTCTCGTAATAGCTCATCGACCCGCAGCCGCCGCACCGGTCCTTCTCGAAGAGGTAGTCCGGTATCGAATCCCCGCAGCACGGGCAGGTCACCGGTGCCCATTTCCGCTTCCCTTCAACGCTGATCCGGACCCGTTCGCTCGAGAGGATATCCCGGCCGGCCCGGAAGATTTCCTGCTGGAGCGTCCCGCTCATCGTTGCCTTGACAAACGCCGGGCTGTTGGCGTACCAGCAGTCGATGACCGGATAGCGTTTCAGTTTTCCGGGGTCAACATAAACACGGACTGCCTCAGCCTTCGGTTCCTGTGTTGCCGCGTTCAGGGTAATCGCAAACTTCCCGATAGGGATGACCCTGAGCCGGTTATTGCCGGTCGTACAGTGCGCGATGACCTGGAGTGCATCGGGAGCACATTTCGGTGTCTCGCAGACCCCGTACAGCTTCTCGCCCGGGCGTACTCCGAGCAGTTCAAGCGCGTACTCCGCCATGAACGCGCCGATCAAAACTCCCGGTGCGGGTGAGGTATGGAATGCCACGCACTGCCGGATATATTCCTTCATCTCCGGCCGGAGACCCGCTGCATCCATCCGTTCGTTGACCTCATCGATCGAATTGCCCTTATGTCCGGGTTGCATGGAATGTACTTGACCTGCATCCGTTAAACAATTTCTTTGGTTACAATTTTCGGGGAATACGGGCAGCCTGCGGCCCGGCTGCTCCTTTTGGCATAATCCGGATACTTCCGGAATTCTTACAGACCGGATTTCCGTCCGGATAAGAATTACATTCCGGTGACTGATCGCATAAACCTGCCAGTGGCGGAATCGGAGGCTCGCATGGCAGCCTGTCCCTTCGCGTCCTGGTCAAGGGACGGTCGTCCCGGGAAGGATATCGGAGATGGTGCAGTCTTCGGCCAGCGTCCGGATCTTCCCGGTCTGACCTGTCCCGTAGCCCCCGGTCTTCTCTAAGATGGAGCGGAACTCACCGGAACCGATGAGCGAAACGAGGGTGCCAACCTTGGGATCGGCAAGCATCTCAGGGCGGAATGCAAGTTCGAACTGCTCATGCGCAACCGGGACGAAACGGAGGCCGGCCGCCACTGCGATTCCGGAGGTACTCATCCCGGCATCGGCAAACCCATTCCTGACCGCGGACGCGACCGCCTGCGGCCCCGAAACTTCCTGGTGGTAACCATTGACGGACGAGGGATCGATCCCCCGCGCCCCGAGGAGTGCATCGAAGACTATCCTCGTCGGTGTATCCCTGCGGGTGTTGATCCAGCGGGCGCCCTGCAGCGCGTCCGCCATAATTCCATCGACCGACACAATCCCCAGTTCTATGTCCGCGATATTGACGAGGACGAGGCCGCCCGGTGGCAGGTGCCGGGCGAGAAACCGGCACCCCGCCTCCCCGGCCGGCAGCGCCGGCAGGCTCAGTGAGACCGCGTGGCAGGACCGGCGTCTGACGGCGGCGAGTGCGCCGATGTTTCCCGTGCTGCTTGCATGGATGAAAAGCCCGCGGTCGTGGACGAGGTTTGCCAGTTCCTCGAGCGCAGGGTCGATCGTCCCGGTCAGGATCACCGTGCGGTCGATGCTGCCCGGGTCCGTTGTCAGGAAGACCTCGAGTTCCCGCCCGGCTTCAAACCCTTCCTCCATCGGAGGGACGTGGACGTACGCGTTTGCCTTGACGGTTGCCATCTGCACCCCCGCCCCGCGTGCGTGGGGCGTCCCCCAGCATTCGCCGGCGATCCTGCCGACAAAGACCGGCACGAATTCGTCGAAGCCGAGGTCCGATGAGAGTGCCTGCGCCAGCCGCACCCTGACCGTGTGCCGGTGGGGGGGCGCAAGTCCCCAGCTCTCGAGAAGGGGTGCGGCAAACTCCCTCAGCATCGTCTGTGCCGCAAGCGGGTAGCCGGGAAGCCCGAGGACGGGTTTTCCCTGGATCTTCCCGAGCATCACCGGCTTTCCCGGTTTCACGGCAACGCCGTGGAAGATGAGCTCGCCAAGCGAGCTGATGACCCCCGCCGTGAAATCGCGGGTCCCCGCAGACGATCCTGCTGAGATGATGACGAGATCATTTGCACGGACCGCCCGCTCGAGACTTCCGGCGATGAGTTCCGGATTATCGGAAACGATCGGGTAGCGGGTGCACCGCGCCCCCATCGAGTCGAGGAAGACCTGGGCCATGATGGTGTTGCTCTCGACGACCTGCCCGGGCCCGGGCCTGACGCCCAGCGGTACGAGTTCGCTTCCGGTCGGGATGATCCCCACGTCAGCAGTCCGTACTTCGATCTGCGTGATCCCGTACGTGGCGAGTGCCCCGATATCGAATGCACGGATCTCGTGGCCCCGTGGAAGGACGAGCCGGTTTTCACGGATATCCTCCCCGGCGGGCCGGATGTGCTGCCAGGGGGCCGCGGATTTCCGGATCCGGAACCCGTCCACGCTCTCCCACGTGTCCTCGATCATGATGACCGCATCGAACTCCGGCGGGACGATGTTGCCGGTATTGACCCGGGCGTAGTGCGCGATGGTGACCGGCGACTGGTCGCCTGCCCCGATCGTGTCCCTGCTCCGGACCGCGATCCCGTCCATCGCCGAGAGGTTCACCTCGGGGACGGAATACTTTGCATAGACCGGAACCGCAACAACCCGCCCGAGCGAGCCGGTGACCGGGACCGTTTCCGTGCGATCCGGCGCGGGAAATGCTTTCAGGAGACTCACAGCCTTCTCAAGCGCGATGAGCTCGAGATATCGCTTCACCATACCGGTTCCCGCCTCTTCCGTTTCAGCATCGGCCCTTTCCTCATCCGCTGTCCCAAAAATGTTATAATAGGTATTACTTTTTCATGGATATTAGAATAAAGTACTTTATCCTGTCACTATTTTGTGCAAAGAAAGACGCAGGCTATGGGAAAAAGGCTGCAGGAAAAAACGCAAAGTTAATCTCAAAATTTTTTATCAATTGGAGATTCACTAAATTATATTAACTGCGAGCTCCAGAAAGAGATATGGAGTTTACTATGGGCCTGAATAACATCGACGTCAAGCAGGTAATGGATTACAAGAAGGAGATCCAGGCAGATCCCGCAGAAGCGAAGTTCACGGCAAAGATCGAGGGCGACTGGCTCTTCGAGGAAGGCGGCCCCCAGTTCCGATCCTCTGTGAAGGTGAAGGACGGTACGCACACGATGGAAGCGAGCCACCCGAACTTTGCCGGGCCCGGTGTCCGCCCCGGCCCTATGGCATTTGGGCTCTTCTGGTTTGCAGCATGCTATTCGAGCACGTTCGTGACTGAAGCGGCGATAAGGAATATCAGGCTTACGGCGGTGAAGACCCGCGTCGAGGCTGACCTCGATTATACCGCCCAGTTCGATCTCGGTAACAACCCCCTGATCACTGAGTACCGGGTGTTCATGGACGTGAAGGGGGACATCACGAATGCACAGGTCCAGGACCTGAAAGAGTATGCCCTTGGAAAGTGCATGGGCATGTTCACCATCAAAAATGCGATCGCGCTGAAAGCAGAGGTCAGAAAAGTCTGAGATTTCAGATAGTCAGAGGGAAGCAGGTTTTCGTTATGGCAGATTACCCAAAGATGTGGCAGGACCTTGGCCTTGATCTCAAGAGCCACGATGCACTGCTCTCGGTCCTTGGAAAGGCATATGCGGATATTTTCCTTGCGCAGAAAAACCGCCCCGAGGGAATGAAGTATTTCGATTTCGTGATGAGCGAGGTGCACGGGCTCCGGATCAAGGAGCTCGTGGATGCGAAAGCAGAGGGCCGGATTATCGTCGGATCGTACTGCGTATTTGTCCCTGAGGAACTCGTCCTTGCGGTCGATGGTGTCTCCGTCGGACTGTGCGCCGGTGCGGAATTCGGTTTTGAGGCTGCCGAGACGCTCCTTCCGCGCAATACCTGCTCGCTCATCAAGTCGATGTTCGGGTTCAAACTCGGCAGGGTCTGTCCGTACCTGGAGTCCTGCAACGTCGTTGTCGGTGAGAACACCTGCGATGGCAAGAAGAA
>DATKMN010000125.1:0-4504 GCA_035541835.1 Methanoregula sp. | reverse complement strand
TGACCCGCCGGAGGGCGAGGACGTTCGCCTTCGCAAGGTAGTGCTGGGCGATGTCATCGATGCCCTTCTGGCATATCACGACGTTCGCGCCGCTTGCTACGATCTTGTCGACAATGTTCCGGACCATCCGCTCTTCCTCGTCGAGGAATGCCTGGAGCTGGTCGGGGCTCGTGATGTTGATCTCTGCGTCGACCTCGGTCTTCTTGAACTCGACGGCCGCGTTCAGGAGGAGGATCTTCGCGTTGGTGACGGTCTTGGGCATCGTGGGGTGGACTCTCTCCTTGTCGATGATGACACCCTCGACGATCTCGGAGTCCTCGATGGACCCGCCGGTCTTCTTCTCGACCTTGATATTCTCGATGTCGACAGTCCCGTCCTCATCGGTGACCATGGTGATGGCCTTGACAACGAGGTCGCAGAGCTTGTCCTTGGACGCCTCGGCACCCTTGCCGGTCATCGCGGTTCCCGCGATGTTCTTGAGGAGCGCCTTGTCGCTGACCTTGATGTCGAAGGCGATGTCCCTGAGGATCTCCTGCGCCTTCTCTGCTGCCTGGCGGTACCCGGCTGCGATGATGGTCGGGTGGACGTCCTGCTCGAGGAGGTCTTCTGCCTTCTTGAGGAGTTCGCCGGCAATAACGACTGCTGTCGTGGTCCCGTCGCCGACTTCATCGTCCTGGGTCTTTGCGACTTCGACCATCATCTTCGCTGCCGGGTGCTCGATGTCCATCTCTTTTAAAATCGTGACGCCATCGTTCGTGATGACGACATCGCCGATGGTATCGACGAGCATCTTGTCCATGCCCTTGGGACCGAGCGTGGTCCTGACCGCACTTGCCACTGCCTTTGCGGCGGTGATGTTCATACCCTGGGCATCGCGGCCCCGGGTGCGGGTGCTGCCTTCCTTGAGAATCAGAATCTGTTGTCCACCAAGCTGTTGTGACATAAAATCACCACTTTTAGCACTAAAATTGGTTTGTGGTTCTATATAAAGGTGATCAAAAAGGGTTCTGATAACTTAACGGTTGATCAACCGGTTTACGTCACAAGCCACCGGGAAATTTATTCCTCAGCGCCCTCCGGTTCGCATGGCGGCCGGGTGAACCAGTAAATGCTGACAATGATCAGGATTCCCGCAGCAGCGGCCAGTACTATTGCTGCGAGCTCCGAACCCGGGACCGTACCCGCCACTGAACCGGGCAGCTCGAGCGCCGCCGCTACACCCAGAATAATTCCCAGTACGAGCGCGATCGCTCCGTTCCAGCAGAATATCATATGGATCGCGTGGCTATCGCACGTCCGGGTAGATGTTACTTTCGGGTGATCCGGAACCATCAATGCACACAAAAAGGGGGAAGGGGAGCTGCGAAAAAAAGTGTCAGTCCCCGATCATATCGAGGAGCTCGAACCCGTCAGCGATACCGTGGAGCCGGTCTTCCCCGATCACGAGCGTCCTGCCGATCTTCTTCTGCTTGTGGTAACCGGTGATGACGCACATCGCGTGCTTCTTTGCGATCTGGGAGAGGTTTCCGATGAGGGCTGCCCGCTTGACCACCTTGTCCGCAGGGCCGTAACCGGTGAGGATCGTATGCCGCTCGAACGTGAGGAGCGCCTGGAACGGGGCGCCCCGGAGCGTGTGGAGGTGCATGCCGAGCTGCTCGAGGAACTCCATGGCTGCCCGGGGCTCGTTCCGGACCGGCTCTTTTTCTTCGTGAGGGCCCGCGGGGCGTTCGTGGTGCATGAGGTCGATCGATTCGACTACGCCGGTGTTGAAGAGCTCCTCGATCCGGATCGCCACGTCGAGCGTGGTCCCCATGCCGCTCTCGTACTTGCTGATCGTCCGGCGCGAGACCCCGAGGATCTGCCCGAGGTCGCCAAGCGACATGTTCCGCTTCTCACGGAGATCGCGGAGCGTGTCGCCGTTGATATTTACGTACAGGCCCCCGGGCGACGCATACACGAGCGGGGGAACCCTCTCCACGAAATAGTCGTAGAGGGTCGCGGGGCTGATCGCATAAATGCCGTACCGGATATAGACCGCCCCGCGCTCGAGCTCGGCCTCCCGGGCACGCTCGCCCACGATAATGGCGACCCCGCCAAGGAGACGGGCGATGATGTCGAGGTCGTTTGCGACCTCTTCGCTCACGCTGTCGATGTGGGAGACCACTTTCATGACGAGCAGCGTCCCGTTGTTGCGGGCTATGAGGTCGAAACTCCGGGGGCGGATCGTGAACCGCTCGGAGACGTCGAAGCCCGCGGTGATCATCACGCTGGTTACCAGCTGGAGCTGGCGGTCCTGTGACATTTCCGTAAAGAATGGATAGACCCTGAGGATATATTAATATGGATAATGCGGATCGGGATCGATGACACGGATTCGCCCGCCGGCATGTGCACGACCTACCTCGGGGCGGTGCTCGCCCGGAGGCTCATCCGCGACCACATGAGGGTGCGGGAAGCACGGCTCGTCAGGCTCAACCCCAATGTCACCTGGAAGACCCGGGGGAATGCAGCGGTCGCTCTCGATGTGGAAGGCGATCCGGACCGGGCATTCGCGCTCGCGTGCGCGGCCGTGGAGGAGATGGCCGACTTCTCCTGCGAGAAGACGAACCCGGGCGTTGTAGTCACCGAAGATCCCTTGGACGTGGCGTTCTACGAAAAAGCGGTGAAGGATTTCTGCGAGATTGACGAAGCGGTCTCCGTTCTCGATGCCGCGGGCGCCCGGTACCGCGGCTGGAAAAACCGGCGCGGGCTCATCGGTGCGACCGCTGCGGTGGCGAGCTACTTTCCCGACCGGACCTCCGAGATCCTCGTCTACCGGAAACCGGAGCGCTTCGGGACTCCGCGGCGTGTGGACCGCACGAGCCTTTTTGCAGCGGAGGAGGCGACGTTCCCGCACACCTGGGACACCGTTGACCGGGTAAATGATGTCGTGGTATGCGTGCCGCACACGCCGGACCCGGTGCTCTTCGGGATCCGGGGGGAGAGCCCGTCGTGGGTGATGCTCGCCCGGTCGATGATTGAGTCCGAGGATCCGGGGATCGAACAGATCTGGGTGACCAACCAGGGGACCGATGCGCACCTCGTCGCCGGGAAGATCGGCAGCCTGCGCGAAGGACTGTCGTACTTCGTGCGCGGGACGGTTGCGGGCAGGCCGTCGACCGGGACCGGCGGGCATGTTTCCATCGGGATCGAAGACGGCGGGGAACCGGTACGGTGCATGGCCTACGAACCCACGAAGAATTTCCGCAGGACTGTCCGCAGCCTGGTGCCCGGGGATGAAGTCGTCGCGGTGGGGAGTTACAAGAAGGGGAGCATCAATCTCGAGAAACTCCGTGTGGTGTCGCTTTCGAAGGCGGCCGCGATCCGGCCTCCGGTCTGCCAGGACTGCCGGAAGCGGATGACCAGCGACGGGCGGGGCAAGGGGTACAAGTGCAAAAAGTGCGGGGCCCGGGCGGCCGGGCCGGACGTGTCGGAGGTCCCGCGGACGCTTTCGCCTGCGTGGTACGAAGTCCCGCCGACCGCAAGGAGGCACCTTGCAAAACCGTTGTGCCGGGGCGAGCCCGGGATCTTATCCGGATTCCGGAACCGGAGCCCATCTTCGTTTGCAAATACAAACCAGGAAAAAACAAAACAGGAAAACGTATCACGGTCCGGTTCATTCTTTTAAAGAAATATAAACGCACGGATTTTTTCCAGTGCAAAGGGTGAACCAAAAGATGCGGGGAAAACCTGCGCCAGACCTGAAGGACGAGATACAGAAACTGGCACATCGCATGGGATACCACTGGGCGGAGAATGCCGACCCGTCCGTGCCGTTCAACGGCTTCATGTACCGCGAAACGGTCGTGATTGCGGTGAAGGCAATTAAGGTCCGGTACAGTCCGGGAGAAGACTGCATCATCGAGAAGAAATTCCCGGACGATATCGCGAAGATCCGTTCCCTTCCCCTCCCGCCCTGGGTCATCCGCGAGTTCTGGGTACGGACGCAGAACGAACGGGCGTACCGGCGGTTCTATGTCCTGCCCGGCGCCACCGCGGAGATCCAGGAGAACACAAAGGAACACTACCGGAACACCCACTACCGGGAAGCGTACTGGAAGAAGGCCCCGTACCGGATCGAACTGCCCCTCCGCAGGGAGGGACAAGAGAGAGATGAAGTCAAATAAGCCCGTAAAACGCTCCTTTTGGCAAACGGACGAAGGTGATTTCCGGGCGGAGTGGAAGTTATGTCCACGCCCGTAGAAAATCCTGTCCATCGTGCGATTTTATTAAAAATACCGCTGAAATGGTCTTTTTTAACCTGCAAAATAGCGGGCCTGCAGCGCCCCCTTTTTCAGACCCCTGAATTACCCTTATTCCGGAAATGCGTCCTCCAGGAGGCCTCAGCGCCCGGTTTTTTACCGTCGGAGAATTTCACGGCGGTGCCATCGATTCCACGAGAACCGTCTCGTCTTTTGTCAACCGGTAGAGATCGTATACGGCCGCATCGATCTTCTCCGCGATC
>DATKMN010000124.1:0-4666 GCA_035541835.1 Methanoregula sp. | reverse complement strand
CCGGATGCGATAAGATAACGTGCAGCCAGGGCAACGAAACTGGTCTTGCCGGTACCTCCCCGTCCCATGGTAACAATGGTCTTCACACGAGTTCCTCCTTCTTGCCAGGGGAGCCTTCCGGAGGCGGGAGCAGACTGTCCGCAAGACGGACGATTGCGCGGAAGGCCCCGGACCGTTCCCTGTTGAACGTTTCGCCGGTCATTCCGTATTCTGCGACTCCGGCATCATAGGGTATTATAGCAATCACGTCAATCCCGTGGTTAGCCGCAAATGTCCGGATCGCCTCCTCCTGCCGTTTTCCGGTGACCCGGTTACCGACAATCGCTATCCGCGGGATTCCGGATTCGCGTGCCAGCGCCGCGATGTTCCCTGCCACGTCGAGCGATTGCAGGTTTGCATCCGAAACGATGATGATGAGGTCTACCTGCCCGCTTGTTCCTCTTCCGAGGTGCTCGATACCGGCTTCCATGTCCATGATGACCACCTCATCCCGGTCGACGATCAGGTGCCGGAGCAGGGCCCTGACTACCGCGTGAGCGGGACAGGTACATCCCGCACCGGCAGTCCGGACCGTCCCCATCACCATCAGGTTTGCACCTGAAGGGGTCAGGACCGCCGAAGAACCGATGATATCCCCGACCGAGAAGGTAAGCCTGAAAACCCCCGGATCCGGGGTGCCGGTCTTCAGGCGGATAAGATCATTGTTTTCCGCGATCGGCACGATGCGGGCTGCATCGTCCCCGGAAAGGCCGAGGACAAATGCGAGGTTCGGGGACGGGTCGGCGTCGATCGCAATGACCGGCCGGTTGGTCTCCGCGAACCGCGTTGCGAGACTCCCCGCTATAAACGTCTTGCCTACACCCCCCTTACCCGAAACTGCGATTTTCATTGTCCGATCCTCTGCCTGCAACGGGGATGCAATGAATTCCCGTACTAATTTTCTTCCCTATGAGTAATATATGAATAATACCTGTTCTTTTCCAGGGCTGAAATTACATGTGTTGCGGGTCCGGCCATTCATTGGCCGGCCCGGAGATTATGGTGCGATAATTTCTTGGGTTCCCCGCAGTGCGGTTATCTCCGACACTACACACAATGATCCCGCCAAATCCGGATGCGCCGCACGTTTATGGCGGTTTACATCTTGAACTTCTGGATCCGTTGTTTTACGATCTCAATAAGATCGTCTGTTGACTCACACCGGTTAATCTCTTCCGCACTGATTAAGAGGATAAGGGAACTTCCGAGCTGGATGAAGATGCCGGGAGCGGTAAATTTTGGCAGAGCGAACTCTTTCTGGAACTCTTCACGGAAGAGGTAATCGGCGGGAATGCCAAGCTCCTGGATGAACCGTTTCCAGCCCTTTTTCATGCCAACGGGGCTTTGGATGAGCTCGCAAAGGTTACAGGCCGGGGCCTTTGACGGGACCGTTGCATAGAGTTTGTCCTTGATATCGGAGAGGCTGCCCTTGTCAAGGTTATAGACAAATACCAGCTTCTGGTCCGGTTGCATATAAGGGATTGACTGTCTCGGATTACACTTAAGGATTGGGGTAACCGCACGGCCGGATCGATGTTGACCAAGAACAGGAATTTACGACAGGGTACCGTTGTCCCGGTCTGATCCGTTTCGGGCTGTTCATGACATTCCGGTCAGTTATCCGGGCCGCCGGCGGGAGACGCTCTCCCGCGATAGCGCAAGAATTACAATGTTTCGGCGAAAATAAGGTAAGTAACGAGAACGTTTGCGATCTCAAAGGGTCAGACATATGCTGGATATCAGGATGGTGCGGGCAACCCCCGACGTGGTCCGGGCGGACCTGTCGAAACGGAACGATCAGGAGAAACTTGCGTGGATTGACGACCTGCTGGCCAAAGATGCGCGATCCCGCGAGCTGAAAGTCGAGACCGACCGTCTCCGGCAGCGAAGGAATTCCATCGCACGTGAGATCAATGCGGCCCGGAAAGCCGGGATGGATCCCGGACCGCTCATGACCGAGGCGGCCGGTCTTCCCCAGAAGATCCGGGAATGCGATGCCGAGCGCGATTCCATCGCTGAACTGATACGGGGATATCTGATGCGGCTCCCCAACATCCTCGATTCGAGCGTTCCGGTAGGGAAAGACGATTCGGAGAACGTAGAACTGAAACGGATTGGGAACCCCCGTACGGTAACATTCGAGCTGAAAAATCACGGGCAGCTTGCGGCCGAAAATGGCTGGGCAGATTTTGAACGGGCTGCCAAGACCTCGGGGGCAGGATTTTATTTTTTAAAGGGAAGCCTTGTCCTCCTTGACCTCGCGCTCCAGCGTTTTGCCCTCGACCTCCTCGGCGAACGCGGATATACTCCGGTGACCCCCCCGTACATGATTAACCGGTCCTCCTATGAAGGAGTTACCGATCTTGCGGATTTCGAAAAAGTGATGTACAAAATTGACGGGGACGATGCCTACCTTATCGCCACGAGCGAACACCCGATCGGGGCGATGTACCAGGACGAGATCTTCGAGGAGAAAGATCTGCCGGTAAAACTCGCGGGGATCTCCCCCTGCTTCCGGAGGGAAATAGGAGCCCATGGACTCGATACAAAAGGCCTTTTCCGGGTCCACCAGTTCACGAAAGTTGAACAGTTCGTCTTCTGCCAGCCGTCCGAATCGTGGGCTTACCACGAAGAACTGCTCGCAAACGCTGAAGAAATATTCCGGCGCCTTGATCTTCCGTACCGGGTGGTCAACATCTGTACCGGGGACATCGGCACAGTAGCAGCAAAAAAATACGATATTGAAGCGTGGATGCCACGCGAAGACGCGTACAAGGAAGTCGTGTCCTGTTCGAATTGCACATCTTACCAGGCGGTCCGGCTGAATATCAGGGTCCGGGATAAACACGACTTCGAGATCAAACACCATGTCCACACGCTGAACTCAACTGCCATCGCGACTTCCCGGGTAATGCGTGCAATCCTCGAAAACTACCAGGACGAAGACGGGAGCGTCCGGGTTCCCGATGTACTCAGGACGTACATGGGTGGCCGGGAATATCTCTGATCCTGCCACCCGGCAGACTTAAAGCACAACAAATCCTTATCAGGTGATAATGATGAGAATAATAATGAAGAAAGTGGTATTATGGGTCATCCCGAGCTGAACAGAGACGAGTCCGTATTGCTGGCTACGCAGAACATTGTAGTGAAGTCCGTTCCTTTCGAGGCGATCCTGACGAATGAACGCCTTATCCTCGTAAACAGCAGGGATACACTGATGCCCCCGCAGTACCTTCCTCTTGCTGCTATCATGGCGATGGATACCGGGGAAAACGCGATCCGTGATCCAACCATCACCTTCTCTGTTGCGACCGAGGCAGGGAGCACGCGCCAGATGGTGCTCACCTTTTCCCGGATGTCCGGAGGAGAAAGGAGGCGGGAATGCGATGAGTGGGTAAAAGTACTGAGGGAGCGGCTTAGCGGATTTTCCGGACAGCCCATCCATGCAGGTGCCGCTGCATTTGAACCCGAACAGGCCCAGGTTCCTCCGGTTCCGCAACCCCCGGTGAGCACAGGATCCCAGACGGGAAAGAAACGTATTGAGGTCGCCCGGCCCATGAAAAAGATAATCGAGACTGTCCCCGCTCCACAGAAACCCAAGGAGACGATTTCTCTACCCCAGGGATCTTTTTGTTCCCGTTGTGGAAGCCGGGTGCCACCCGATTCTGCATTCTGCAACCGGTGCGGGACACGGGTTGCGGGACCGTCAGACCAGGTACCGGCTCCGGCACCCGTACCTCAGCAGGATTCCGGAGTACAGCAGGTACCGGTAAATGTCCCGAACGTGGTCACACCGACCCAGGGAAAGGAACGCCCCATTGAGGACGTAATCCATTCTATCGAGCCACTGATCGAGGACTCGAAACCCAGAACACAGCCCGCTCCACTCGTTCCTTCACGGCATGGTACTGCGGTTCCGCATACGCAAACGGCTGATAAAACCGCGCAGACTTCGCCCGCACCGGCAGGTGATTTGGACCCAACGAAGAAGAACCTCGATCTGTTCTCCAATATTCTCATACCATCCGAATCGGTTGTAAGCGGAGGAGCCGCAGGGCCGGTCGCGACTGCCGGTGAAGGTTCACCCGGGATTCCGGCGCCGTCTGAAACCCCACTACCGTCATTCCCGGAGAGAGGGTTTCCCTCAAATAAACCGAAATTCATTTTGTATGCGGTAATCGCGGTCGTGGTCATTGCAATTATCTTCGGCGGGTTCCTTCTCATGAAGAACGGGGGGACAGAAACTCCTGCCATCACCCCTACTCCGACGGTTCCTCCGACAACCGCTACGCCCGTACAGACATCTTCCACCCCGACTGCAACAGCAACACCTGAAAAAACCCTTTCAGCGCCAACTCAGACGCCAACACCGCCCCCGGCGGCTGTTCCTCAGACCGGTGTCTGGATCCTTGTAAATTATGGGGGATCGTTTACTGGATCGTACGGAACACCGGGATACGAAAAGGATGTGAGTGACACGGGTGACCAGGTGTACCAGGTCCCGACTGTAACCGGAATCGTTGTGGCAACATTTACCAAAAATGACGGGTCTGCCGAACCGCTCCTTGTAGAGGTTTACAAGAACGGCGTGGTTGTCGCGACAAAGAAGACCTCCGCTCCGAAG
>DATKMN010000123.1:0-16570 GCA_035541835.1 Methanoregula sp. | reverse complement strand
CCAGCAGATCCAGCAGCAGCTCCAGACAATACTCACGCAGAAAGCCCAGTACGAGATGGCAGTCCGGGAGGCGAAGCGTGCGCAGGAAGAGATCAGCGATTCTGCTGAGGACGCGGTCATGTACATGAGTGTCGGGACCGTCATGATGCAGAAGAAAAAAGAGGTCATCAACACAAAACTCACGGAGAAGGTCGAGACCCTCGAACTCCGGATCAAGTCGCTCGAGAAGCAGGAGAAGATGCTGCAGGGCAAGTTCGAGCAGCTGCAGGCCCAGATCAAGGCGGCCATCGAAGGCAAGGGCGCACCCCAGGCAGCGTAAATTTTTGGTACTCCTGCCCTGTTGGTGGCAGCACAATCGCAAGGCACATTTAGTCCCCGTCCACAATCTCTTTTATGGCGGAATCTCCCGGCTTCCTGAAGACCGATCCCGCAACCCGGCTCTTCGCAATCAAGGTCGCCGCCGATCACGCGGCGCGGGCTCACCGGGGGCAGTTCCGGAAAGACCGGCGGACACCGTATATCAGCCACCCGGCAAAAGTGGCGGCCCTGACCGGGATGTTCGGCGGTTCCCATGTGGCTGTCATATCGGCATGGCTCCATGACGTGTATGAAGACTGCACTCCCGAATGGCTGACGAGGACCGACGCACTCATCGCCTCCCTGAGGCTTCCCCCCGATGAGCGGCTGGAGATATCGGCAATCGTTGAGGCGCTCACCAAGAAGAACACCATCAAGGGCAAAGCGGCCCGCCTCTCCGACAGCCTCGACCGGATTCTCGACGCTCCACCGGAAGCGACCCTTGTCAAGCTCTGCGACCGGATCGACAATTTCCTCGACTCGGCCGGCCGCAACGGGCGGTACACGAAACGCTACCTCGCTTCTACCGATGAACTTATCGCGAAGCTCTCTACCCGGGCATCCCTTCACGGGTACGAGCCGGCGCTGGAAGTACTGGTCGGGATACGGAACTCCCGGCTGGAGCTTGAGTAGGTTTTAATCTGAATCCGGAGAAACCATCGAAAATAGACCATCGGAATTGAACGACTGTTTCCCTGACTACCGTACTGATTCCTTTTGCGGTCTTTCGGATTCTCGTGTGACGGACAAATCTTTTGGATCCTCTGGGTGTTCTCTTACCGCGGTGGAACCATACGGATTGTAAGTCCCCTGATTGATGGCAGGATCAGGAAAAGCGGGCGGCAGGAACCGGAAGTCCTGCCATACGGTGAGACCCGCCCTTTCACGCCCGGCTGATGAGGTTGATCGCGTTGACGAGCGCCTCGACCGATGCGAGGACGATATCGTCCCCGCTCCCGCTCGCATCGAAGATCTTCCCGTGGTCGTCCTCGACGGCGATGGTCACGTGGCACATCGCGTCCGAACCCCCGGAGACCGCTTCGATGTTGAACTCCGTGAGCTGGAGTTTTGCAGGGGTCGTCCCCATGATCGCTTTCAGGGCCGCGTCGACCGGGCCGTTACCGGTTGCCGAGAAGACGTGGTCTTTCCCGTTCACCTTTGCCTTGACGCTGGCAGTAGGGATGACGTGGTTGCCGGTCATGATGGCGATGTCCTCGAGATCGAACATCTTGTGGTTTACCCCGGTACCGGTTACCGTCTCCGCGATCTCGTAAAGGTCAGCGTCGGTGATCCGCTTCCCCTTGTTCGCGACCGCCTTGACCTTCTCGACAATGGCATCGAGCTCCGGGTCGGCAGGTTCGATGTGGACATCGGCGAGCATCTGGCGGACCGCGTGCCTCCCCACGTGTTTCCCGAGGGTCAGCCTCCGCCGGTGCCCGACCATCTCGGGGGTCATGATGCCCGGCTCGAACGTAGCCGCGTTCTTGATAACGCCGTGCGAGTGGATACCGCTCTCGTGGGAGAAGACATTCTCGCCCACGACCGGCTGGATTGGCGGGATGCCGATGCCGGAGAACCGGGAGACGAGGCGCGAGGTCTCGACAAGACGCTCCTTTTTGATCCCCGTCCGGATCCCGTAAATCGACTCCATGATCATCACGGTCTGGGCGAGGTCGGCATTGCCTGCCCGCTCGCCAAGGCCGTTGACCGTGACCTGAACCTGGGAGGCGCCGGCCTCGACGGCCGCAATGGTGTTTGCCACTGCGAGCCCGAAATCGTTGTGGCAGTGGACATCGATCGGGCAGTCCACTTCCCGGTTGATCCGGGCGATGAGGACTTTCATCGCGGACGGTGAAATCACCCCCACGGTATCCGGCACGTTGATGATCGTCGCCCCTGCGTCCGCGGCGGTTTTGAAGACCCGGATGAGGTAGTCCCAGTCCGTCCGCGTCGCATCCATCGCCGAGAACATGCAGAGCCCGGTATGCTCGCGGACATAACCGACTATCCCGGCAGTGATCGCGAGCACCTCGTCCCGGGTCTTGTTGATGGTGTTCTCCCTCTGGATGTCCGAGGTCGGGATGAAGACGTGGACCATGTCGACGTCGCAGTCGAGGCAGGCGTCGACGTCGGCTTTCACCGACCGGGCGAGGCCGCAGATCTTCGGGTCCAGCCCGAGTTTTTTGATCGCGGTGACCGTCGCCTTCTCGTCCTTCGATGAAGCGGGAAACCCGGCCTCGATGGCGTGGACGCCGATATCGGAGAGCTGGCGGGCTATCTCGAGTTTCTGTTCGAACGTGAATGCGATGCCGGGTGTCTGTTCCCCGTCCCGGAGGGTGGTGTCAAAAACAGTTACAGCTTCGTGTGCGGAGTTATCGACAAAGAAGGCGATCCCCCGCAAAATCCTTGCGAGCCATGCCTCCTTATTGGAATGCGGATTATTTAAAGAAATCCCAGATCCGCTCACAGAGCCCCGGTTCCGGCGGAAAACCCCCAACGTCGAACGATACGTTTAATACCAAACTCCCCTAACATTATAGAGCAGTGCCCCGCCTTAACTCAGCCTGGTAGAGTGCGCGGCTGTAGTATGGTTTACCGGTGACGGTAACTGCGCGGCTACCGCGATGTCCCCGGTTCGAATCTGGGAGGCGGGATTACTGTATATTCATGCCCAGGTAGTGTAGTGGCCTATCATGATTGCCTGTCACGCAATCGACTCGGATTCGAATTCCGACCTGGGCGTTCCTGTGTGTTTCTGAAATACCCGTTTTTTATTTCCTGCCGGAATGCGACCCGATCGCAAGGATCCGGCACGAATACTCCGCAAGGGAAGTGAAGACAAAGGCTTCATCGAGGTTCTTCCCGGCGGCGAACGTGCCGTGGCCCCGCACGAGAACCAGGTTCGAATGTTCGAGAACAGCAGCGACGTTGTCCGCGATCTCCTGGGAGCCCGGCGCCCCCCCGACAACCGGGATGAGCGGGCAGAGCATCTGGCCCTCGCTGTCCTCCGGTTTTATTGCATCAGATTGGAGTGACAGGGCAACGGCATACGGAGGATGTGCGTGGACGATTGCCGCGTGCCGGGATTTTTTGTACACTTCCCGGTGGACGCGGAACTCCGTAGAGGCGTCTATGGGGGGATCTCCCGAAAGGGGGACAAAGACCGGTTCTGAAGCAACATCGAGAAAGGTCCCCGTCCGCTTGATGTAGAACCCTTCCCCTGCCCTCTGGCTGATATTGCCGAAGTTCCCGCCCACCAGGCGTTCGGAAAAGAGCCGCTTTCCGATCCGTTCAAACTCGGAAGAATACATACTACCGTTACTCCTGAGGGACGCGTGTTCCGGGAGTGTTCCGGGGGGAACAGGGGCCTCCCGGAAATGGACCAGCGTTCCCGGTGAAATTCATCCCAGGACCGCCTGCCGGTTTTTCCCTTCGGATCACCCCGGTTCACCGGAACTGGATCCCGACATCCCTCATCTTGTTGTACCGGGCGATGTTGAGGAGGAGCGGAGTCAGGGCCTCGACCATCGACGATGCCGCAAGCGGGCCGGCATCGAACGCCCGGAGTTTCGAGACCTTGTCCACGATCCCCATCACAACCCGTTTTGCCGCATCATCGTCGCCGGTCACGGGGACTGAGTAGTCGAGCTCCTCGTCGACGGCACGCCACTTGTTCGCCGCGATCGTGTTGAAGGCAGAGCAGATCCTGGTCCCCGGGGGGAGCAGGCGTCTGGCCATGAGGGCCGCCGACCCTTCCGGCGGCGGGACGAAGACGAAGTAATCGCGTTTTTCCATCGGGTTGACGGGACAGATGACGATCTTTCCTTCAAAACCGGTCACGGACGCGATGGTAGTCTCGAGGTTTTTGAAGGGTACTGCAAGGATAACCACATCGTTTTCCTCCACGCACTCCTGGTTTGCCTGCCCGGTCAGGGTGCACTCCACGCCACGTTCCTGAAGGGTGCTGATGCAGCTCGTGCAGGTCTTGTCCGCCTTCTCTTTCTCCCGCGAACCGACCGTCACGTCAAAAAACGGGGAAAGGCGGAGTGCCATACCCTCGCCGATATCCCCGGTCCCCCCGACGATGCCGATCTTCACTTATCCCACCAGCGGCGTCAGCAGTTTCTCAAGCGTTGCGGCATCGGTTACCCCTTCCAGCGACTGCACGACCTTCCCGTCCTTCTCGATGATGAGGGTGGGGACGACCCGGATGCCGAATTTTTCGGCAAGCTCCATATTCTGGTCCACGTCAACCTTGCGGACCTCAATCGCCTCGCCCATCTTCTTCTCAAGCTCCTCGATGATCGGCGTCTGCATCCTGCAGGGGCCGCACCACGTGGCGAAAAAATCATACAGAACAGGTCTGCTCATGCTTGTGTTCCCGCAAGAGTAGTCGATTAAAAAAAAGATAAAGGTATGGTATTCCTATTTGGAGAGGATCTCCATGATGATCCTGCCGTAGGCGGGACGGGTGACGATCACGCCGACCAGGACACCGAGGATCGTGATGATGGCAAAGCCCTTGAGTGTCGAGAGGTCCATTACCGCGAGCGGGAGCATGGCAATCAGGACCGTTGCCGCGGCTACCACGATGATACTCAGTGCCCTTGCGAGCCTCTTCAAGTAAAGATTTGGCGACGGGACCTTTCCTTCGTGGAGGATCTCATCGGTGATGACCACGAGCTGGTCGATACCGGTCCCCAGCACGGCGATCAGCCCTGCGATCGTCGGCAGGTCCATCTGGAAGCGGATGAGTGCAATGAAGCCCAGGAGGATGACGATCTCGGAGGTGTTGATGAGCACCATCGGGAGGACGATGCTTGGTTCGCGGTACCGGTAGTAAATGACGAACCCGACCGTTATGAGCGCAAAGATACCGGCGAGAAGCGCCATGGCCTTGTAGCGTTCGCCGAGCGGTGCGGATACGCCGCCCGACCCTGCGATGCTGACATCGACCGGCAGTGCACCGGCCCGGAGGTGTATCTCGAGGTCGGTCGCCTGCTGCGTGCCATACGTCCCGGTCCCGGTCGAGGCATAGAGCTGGGTGATCGGGGTCGTCTGGACCTTTGCCGCGAGATCGCTTGACAGCGGGGCGGAATACACGGTCTGGTTATCGAGGATCATGATCAGGTTATGTTTCGCCGGGTCAACCGTTGCGCCATATTTTATTGCGGCTTCGCGGAACTGTTCCGCGCCCTCGGGGCTGAGCGTGAAGCTGACTCCCCAGTTGTTGCTCCCCGCAGGTTCCTGGGTCGGGGTCTGGACACTCGTGATCACATCGCTTGAGAGCACGTGTTCGGTCTGGTTGTTGGTGGTGATTATCCGGATCTCGAACTTGCCCTGACGGCCTACGACTTCCTGTGCCTGGTTCATGTCAACGCCGGCAAGCTCAACCCGGATATACCGGGCCACGTTGTTGAGGCCGGTCAGCGTGTTGACCTTCGCATCCTTCGTACCGAGGGTATTGATCTTATTTTCGAGGATGAGTTTTACGTCGTCAGCAGTCGCCTTCGATACGCCCGGGGAGAAGCTGGTGATCGTCCCGCCATTGGCAGCGAAGACCGTGTCCAGATCGGACTGGTTATAGGCCTTCTGGATCTCGAGGTGGTTCGCGTCGACCTGTACGACACCGGTGTCCAGCTGCTTGGAAAGATTGGCAATGAAGGTATCCAGCGGCTGGGTCGTGGTGTAGCCCACCACTTCGCCTTTCATTTCGAGCTGGAGCCATGCACCCTGCTGGAGATCGAGCCCGTACTGGAGGTTTGTGGCGATATTGCCGTTCTGGTCGGGATGGGGGAAGATCGCTACGACCGAGAGGAGCACGAGTATCAGGAGGGTTGCGACCCGCCAGTCGAGAAGAAGCGCCTTGAGGCCTTTCCCGGTCATTTCCCGCCTCCCTTCTGGACGTACCATTTCAGGATCCCTGCATTGGTCAGCCACGTATTCAGGATATCCGCAAAGAGGCCGATCAGGAGCACCGCGGAGATCTCCCAGAGGATCTGGACCGACCCGAACCATGCGACGATGAACATTGCCGTCGCCGCGGCAATGGTTGTCGAGGTCATGATGATGCCGGTATGGAACGCCCCGACGAGTTTGTCAATCAGTTTTCCCTGGCGTTTCAGTACCCGGTTTGTCAGCAAAATGTCGCTGTCCACCGAGTAGCCGATGAGCATCAGGAGAGCCGCGACCGTGCCGAGCGTGAGGGGGATACCGATGATGTTCATGACGGCCGCGGTCATCACCATGTCGGCGAATGCCGAGAGGACCACCGCTCCCGCGGGAACAAAGGTGCGGAAGGCAATGAAGATGACAATGGCCATGCCGATGAAGGAGAAGAGCAGTGCGAGGACGGCCTGGTACTGGAGTGTCTTTCCGAAAGTCTCCCCGATCTGGTTAATGCTTGCATCGGGATACTTCTGGTTTATCAGGGAGGTCAGGTTCCTGAACTGGGCATCATCCATCACGCCGAAGGTCAAAAATTTCCCGTTGTTCGGTCCTTCACTGATATCGTTCAGCGGGTACCCGCCAAAGGTTGCCTGGATCTGGTCCTTGGTATCGGAAGTTGCGATCGAAACCGCAGTACCTCCCGAAAAATCGATCCCCGGCTTCACCGGCATTCCCGTATTGATCGTACTTACCGTGACAAGGACGAGGGAGATTACGAGAAGCATGAGCGGGATTATCACCAATTGTTTTGGTGTGTATTTTTCGATGACAGGGGTATAGTTGATCAATCCCATGTCGTAATCATCTGTTGACCGAGAATTAAATAGTTACCAGATGCATCCGGCAGTCCCCGGTTTTCAGGACCCGGTTTCCGGCTTTTCGCGGAACAATTATGTTCCTGCGGAAATCGACTGAAAATCAATTCTGCGAATTAAAAACAGCAGAAAATGAAAAAATATATATATAGAGAACTTTGAGACTAGCATTATGAGATCTCCTTCAGAGATCAAGAGAGTCATCGAGGGACGGCTGAAAGCGTACCTGTCACGGGACAGGACCGGGATCAGGCGCGAAGTACTCAGGCTCTTTCTCAGGATCAGATCGATAACAATTGCCGAACTGGTGGCCGAACTCCAGAAACAGTTCTCGGTGACTTTTCACGCGATTGCATCGATGGTGGGTATCATCACTTCCCGGATCGGGATTCTCCGGTCCACGCGCACCGCGGAGGGAATGAACACGTACGAGCTCAAGGAGAAGTACGTGGATCTTGTCGGCAGGATCGTGGGAGCCTGAATTTCAGGCCCGATCCATAACCGTTTTTACTGCCGGATCCTAATTATCTAGACCATGTTTTCCAATCCCCGCGAGAGTGCCGGCATAAGTGAAGTGACGGTCGGCCAGGAAGTGATCGAGTATATCAACCGGCGGGGGTGCGATTTCCGGATTTCCACGTCCTGCGGTGGCCCTGTCCTCCTTCCCGTCCACATAAAGCCCCCGAAGCGGACGGACCTCCTCCTCAAAGCTGGCAACCATACGATCTATGTGTCAATCCACCAGGCACGGTTCCTGCACAGCATCCGGACGGATATGATCCCGTTTTTCGACGATATTAGTGTGGACAGGCGCGAACAGGATGAGTTTTGAAGAGCTCCCGCACACGGCCGACATCCGGATCCGGGCGAGTGCCGCTTCTCCCGGTGCGCTTTTTTCCGATGTTTTCGATGCGCTGATGCAGGTGATGTACGGGAAGGACCGGTCCGGTGGAACCGATCGCAGGATTGAACTCTCGTCCCCGGACTACGAGTCCCTCCTTGCGGATTTTCTTTCGGAAGTCCTCTTTATATCAGAAGTCGACGGGCTGGTCTTCTCCACAGCTGATATTTCCATCGAAGGTCTGCGCCTCTCGGCAGTACTTCACGGGGAACCGTTTGATTCCCGAAAACACGCCGGGGGAACAGAGGTAAAAGGGATCTCCTATACCGGCCTTGCGGTCAGGAAAGAGGCGAACGGATATATGGTGGATATCGTATTTGATGTATAAGCGCGACAGGGGCTTGGGGCGGTACAATGATTGACGGCGTGATCCGGACCGGGACGAACGAATGGGAAGTACCGGTCGGGTTTGTGAAGGGCATGAGGGTGCCCGGGCGTTTCTTCCTCTCCGAACACCTCGGGGGTCTGCTTGAAGAAGGTGCGGTCCGCCAGCTGGCAAATGTCGCCACGATGCCGGGGATCGTAAAAAATGCTCTCGCCATGCCGGACATCCACCTCGGTTACGGTTTTCCTATCGGGGGGGTGGCCGCATTCTCGCCCGATGACGGGGTAATTTCGCCGGGAGGTGTCGGGTTCGATATCAACTGCGGGGTGCGCCTGTTCACGACACCGCTCGAGGAGAAGAACGTCTCCGGCCGGAAGGATCTTGTGGACAGCCTTTTTCAGAAAATCCCGACAGG
Source organism: Methanoregula sp. (assembly GCA_035541835.1). GTDB lineage: Archaea > Halobacteriota > Methanomicrobia > Methanomicrobiales > Methanospirillaceae > Methanoregula. The sequence goes on along the minus strand of DATKMN010000123.1, from coordinate 7,808 downwards.
AGTGGGGGGCAAGAGCGGGACGAAGGTGTCACCCGGGGATCTCAACGGGATGATGGTCCGGGGCGCGAGGTGGGCAGTCGAATCCGGTTTCGGGATGGAACGCGACCTGGTCCGGTGCGAGGAGGGGGGTGCGATGAAGGACGCCGACCCCGGTGCGGTATCTTCCCATGCAAAGCAGCGCGGTTATTCCCAGGGAGGGACACTCGGATCGGGCAACCATTTTCTTGAAATCCAGATCGTACGGGAGATCTACGATCCCGCGACCGCCAAAGCCTTCGGGATCCGTGCCGGACAGGTGTGCTGCATGATCCACTGCGGTTCGCGGGGCCTTGGTCACCAGACCTGCACCGACCACCTCAAAATCCTCGAGACAGCGACGAAGAAGTACCAGATTTCCGTGCCTGACCGCCAGCTTGCGTGTGCACCCATCATGTCGGCAGAAGGAAGGGCGTATTTCGGGGCGATGGCCGCCTCGGCCAACTACGCGTGGGCAAACCGCCAGCTGATAACCCATGCGGCACGCGAGGTCTTCATGAGGGCATTTTCCCTCACCCACGAGGATATGCCGCTCATGTACGACGTAGCGCATAATGTTGCGAAGATGGAAGAGCACACCGTCGACGGGAAACGGATGCAGCTCTGCGTCCACCGCAAGGGTGCGACGCGGGCGTTCGGCCCCGGTTCCCCGGATATCCCCCGGGAACTCTCCGGGATCGGGCAGCCGGTCATCATTCCGGGCAGCATGGGTACTTCGTCTTTCATTCTCTGCGGGACCCGTGAAGCGATGGAGAAGAGTTTCGGCAGCACCTGCCACGGCGCCGGCCGGCTCATGAGCCGGTCCGCGGCGAAGAAGAAACTGAGCGGGAGCGATGTCGCAGCCGAGCTCCTCCACCGGGGGATCATCGTCCGCGCCCACAGCGATAACGCGATCTCCGACGAGGCGCCTGAGGTCTACAAACCGAGCGGCGAGGTTGTCCAGGTAGTCCACGATGTCGGGATCTCGCGCCTGGTCGCCCGTCTCTCCCCTCTGGGAGTGATCAAAGGATGAGCTGCCGGGCCGGCTTCGTCTGGCAGTCTCCCCAGTATTTCAACCGGTACATTGAGGACTGCGGTATCGCGTGCGAGCTGGTAACGCCGCACATGCTGGCAGCTCCTTTCTACCGGGGGCGCTTCTCCTGTCTTATCATCCCGACCGGCTTTGCCAACCCCCAGTTCTCGCAGATCCTGCCCGCGGTGAGGGCGTCTTCCGACCGGATCGAATCATTTGTGGAAGGCGGGGGTAACCTCCTTGTTTTCGGAGCAGCCGCCGAGAAGCCTGATGCCTACGACTGGCTGCCGGAACCGGTCACGTACCACCATGAGGTATATCCCCGGAAGATCACCTGCACATCGCCTTCAGGCTCACGTTCCCTGATCGAAGACTATGATCCGGAAAAGATCGAATGCGACGGCACGTTCTCCTCCCCCGGCTGGGAGACGGTCTGCAGCGCCGGAGGGGCACCGGTTATGGTTGAAAAACCGTTCGGAGAAGGCAGGATCGTGGTGACGAGCATTCACGAGTACCCGTCCCGCGGGTTCCTGAAAGGTTTCTGCTGTACCGGGACCGATATTTTCTTTTAACGTATCCCGGTGAGTCCCGGATCGCAACCGTATATGCCGTTCGTCCGGGACACTGTTCCTTCCTCGCATTCAGGCTTTTTTGCACGCTGATCCCGGGCTGGAAATTTCCGGCTTCATGGAAGCCGGAATCTTCCGTCCACAATATTCTTCTAGAAAGAGAATGACCAGAATTATAAGAGTGTCCCATGCACCGCTACACCGTATCCTGCAGCGCTGAGGCCGTTGACCTCGAGCCCCTTGTCCTCGCGATCCACGAGCTGATCCACCGGCTTCCGGTCACCGCAAAGTCCCGGGACCGGGACGGGATCCGGGTTGAAGATGGCCGGGTTATAGATCGGAACTACAACGGCCCGGTGCTCCTGGAGGCGATCCGGACGAACAGCCTCATCCGTGTAACACCGGAACAGGGAGCGTACAAAGGCGTCCCGGTATCGGTTGCCCCCATACGGGACCAGGACGGGTCGGCTATTGGTGCGATCGGGATCGTGGACATCACCGGTATTTTCGACCTTGCCACCCTCATGGAACACCAGTCTGCCATCATCAGGCAGGTATGCGGAAAGGATCCCTGCCCGCTCCCCTCGGAGCAGATAGATTCGAAGCGGTGATCCCCATGACGGATTCCTCATTCAGGGTGCTTGATATCCTCGAACGGGCGGATGCACCCATATCCGGCGAGAAGATCAGCGACGAGCTTGGCATAACCCGGTCGGCGGTCTGGAAGAACATCAACGAGCTCCGGCTGATGGGGTACGATATCACCTCCTCCCAGAAACAGGGGTACCGGCTGAGCCGGGCAAGCGCCAAACTCCTCCCGCACGAGGTGCACAAGAACCTCAAGACGGTCTTCATCGGCAGGAAGATGCGGTATTTGGAAAATACCCCGTCCACGAATGCGACCGGGAGGCAGATGGTTTCCGAAGAAGACCCGGAGAAGCTGCACGGGACCGTCATCATCGCCGAGCAGCAGACCGGCGGCGTGGGGAGAATGGGCAGGGCCTGGGTCTCACCAAGCGGCGGCATATGGACCACGATCATCCTCAAACCCAATGTACCGATCGACCATATTTTCATGATCACGATGGCGGGATCGCTTGCGGTGGCACGGGCGATCCGGAAAGAGTTCGACCTTGGGGCACTCATCAAATGGCCAAACGACATCTTCATCGGCAACAAGAAGGTTGCCGGTCTCCTCCTCGAACTCTCTGCTGAAGCGGATACCGTCCATTACTGCCTTCTCGGGATCGGCATCGATGCCAATGTCCCGCTGGATAACTTTACCCCCGAACTACAGAAGGCGATAACTTCGGTGAGCGCCGAGCTGGGCCACGAGATCGACCGGTCTTCTTTCCTTGCGCGCATCCTCAAGGAGTTCGAGAGCCGGTACCTCCTCCTCGAAAGCGGGGAGTTCGATACGATCGTCCAGGAATGGAAAAGTCTCTCGTGCACGCTCGAGAACCGGGTCCAGGTCAGGACACTGAAGAACAGCTTCGAAGGCGAAGCAATCGATATTGACGAATACGGTGCGCTGATCATCAAAAAGGACAACGGGAAGATCGAGCGGGTTATCGCCGGAGACTGCTGCCACCAGTGAACAGGTACTTTTTATCGTCAACCATCTAATTTTTTCAGGTTGACGATGTTCGGCGATCCTGTCCGCTCAAAGACTATTGCGTTCTCAGCCGCTTTTATCGGCCTCATTGCGGCAGGGAGCTGGATTTCCATCCCCTTCTTTCCCGTCCCGTTCACTCTCCAGACCCTTTTCATCCTCCTTGCCGGGGCAGTAATGAAGAGGTATGCGGTTGTCCCGGTAGCGCTTTATGTTATGATGGGAGCAGCCGGGCTGCCGGTCTTCCATAACGGCGTCGCGGGGCTTGGGGTCCTGCTCGGACCAACCGGCGGATACCTCGCCGGATTCATCGTGGCCGCATTCATCGCCGGAGTCTCGTTCGAATCATCTTCGCGACCGGTCCAGGTCGCCGGACTCGCCGCCGCCACGCTTGTGATATACGCGATGGGAATTGCCTGGCTGATGTACTCTGCGGGAATCGGTCTCCTGCCGGCACTTGCTGCCGGAGTCGTCCCGTTTATCCCCGGGGATATCATCAAAGCCGGCGCAGCCTATGGCATTGCCCGGCGGCTTCCATGATATCGATACGGGATCTCAGGAGTGGCATCCTCTCGATCGAGGATCTTGGAATTGCTCCGGGAGTCACATCCGTCATAGGGGCGAACGGGAGCGGTAAAACAAGTCTTCTGAAGATCCTCGCTGGTATCTCGAACCCGGAGGCCGGGACAGTCCTTGTAGACGGTATCCCCCCGCGGGATTGCGAGATCGGGTGGCTTGGCGGGTTCCCGGACCGGAACCTTCTTTTCAGCCGCGTCACCGATGAAATTGCTTCCCCGCTCCGTTTCCGCCACATGCCGGAAGGTATCATCCGGAAACGGGTCCGGGACTGCATGGACATGCTCGGCATCTCTGCCCTGGCAGAACGCCGGGTGCAGGAACTCTCCGGGGGGGAGAAGGTGATGGTTGCACTCGGGGCAGCCCTGATCGCAGGGCCCGGGCTGCTCATCCTCGATGAATGCGACTCCCATCTCGATATCAGCCGTGCGGCTGAAGTCGAACGCCTCATCCGCGCTTCCGGGATCAGGTACATCATGCAGTCAACCCAGCAGATGGATGCGGCAGCCCGCAGTGACAGTCTCGTCTTCATGGAAAACGGAAGGATCGCCCATGCCGGAACGCCCGAAGATGTCTTCGGCGTCCTTGCTGATACCGCCTTCTACCCGCTCTCGTGGAAGTGCAGGCTGTGAAGATCGTTCTTGATGCCGTGCGGCTCGAACACGGGAGCTGGACAATGGCTGCGGAGGGGTCGTTTCTTCCCGGAGTGCACATCGTCAGCGGGGATGTCGGTTCGGGGAAATCGACGCTGGCGACGGCACTCGCGGGCATGATGCAACCGGCAGGCGGAACGATTACCCGTGACGGGATCGGGTCGCAGATGCTCTCCTTCCAGTTCCCTGAGTACCATATCACCGGGCTCACGGTCGGGGAAGAATGCCGTTCCTGGTCCCGTGACCCGGGACCCGTACTCCGCGAGTGCCGGCTTGCCGGGCGGGGAGGAGTCTCACCGTTCGCCCTCAGCCGGGGAGAGCTGAAGCGCCTCCACCTTGCCTGTGTCCTCCCGGGGAGATACGATCTGCTTGTCCTGGATGAGCCGTTCAGCTCACTCGATGTTGAGGAGAAAGAACGCATCTGCAGGGAGATATCAGTACGGAAACACGGGATCACGATAATCTTTACCCACGAACAGGCGATTTTCCCGAAGACCGATTTCCTCTGGGAGATCTCCGGAGGGAACCTCCGGTATCGCGGAAAGGTCCCTGACGCCCTTACGGGCTGGGAGCATGCCCCGCAGGTGATAAAAAATCTTATTGCTTCCGGCAGGTGCCCTGGAAATATCACGAAGATGGATATCCTGGAGGCTGCATGCAGGACGTGAGACTGAGGATCGCATCAGCAGCTGTCCTGTCAGCAGCCGCGTTCTCCGGTCTTTGGGGTGCGGCCGGTGCGTTCACCTGGTGGGTTGTCATGTGCAGCCCCGGGGTCACGCGAGGGACGTTGCGGAGGATTGCTGCCCCGTTCGCGCTCGTTTCTGTGTTCGGGGCGGTTATCTGGTTTACGGGGGGGCCCGGGTTCTCGTACGTCGCCCGGATGGGGGTCATCCTTCTGGTGGGTTCATGGGTGTACGATGAATACCGCCCGGGGGAGTTCCTGGATTTGAGTGTCTGGCTCCTCGGAGACGGCATCGGCTTCGATCTGGGGCTGGTCGCCGAGATGGGGATGCAGTGCCTTGAGATCCTTGTCGCGGACTTCTCCCGGATCCGGGTGGCGCTTGCCCTGAAAGGAAAGACCAGAGGTTTACGGGCGCTCGTTCCCGCCGGGTTTATTCTCATCCATGGTACGCTTGCACGTGCCGGGGATACTGCTTCTGCACTCGCAGTTCGGGGGTACCGGGGGGGCGGCACCTTAAAACCGGGGTTCCTGACAGGCCGGTTCGACATTCCGGGATTTATCTCCGCACTTTTCGTAGGAATTCTTGCCTTCGCGCCCGTTAGTGAATTTTTTATACTTTACCGATGAATTTTTGAGAGGCTCGAGCGTACGCTTGCGGCAGCCCTGAGGTCCACCTGATGCGCACTGCCATTCCCTGCAAAATCCAGATCACCGATACAACCCTCCGGGATGCCCACCAGTCGCTCATCGCGACCCGGCTCCGGACAGCCGATATGCTGCCCCTCGCCCGCGAGATCGATTCATGCGGTTTTTTCTCTGCCGAGGCATGGGGAGGTGCGACCTTTGACACCTCCATCCGTTTCCTCAACGACGATCCCTGGGACCGGCTCCGGGAACTGAAGTCTGTGCTGAAGAAGACCCCGATCCAGATGCTCCTCCGGGGCCAGAACCTTGTCGGTTACCGGCATTACCCGGATGACGTTGTCGATAAATTTGTCGAAGCCTCGTTCCGGAACGGTGTCGGGATATTCCGGGTCTTCGATGCCCTCAACGACATCAGGAACATGACCCGGTCGATGCAGCAGGTAAAGAATGTTGGTGGCCACCTGCAGGGAACCATATCTTACACGACCAGCCCGGTCCACAATACCCATACCTTCATCGAGATGGCAAAAGAGCTGTATTCCCTCGACTGCGATTCTATCTGCATCAAGGATATGGCCGGCCTCATCATGCCCGATGCGGCCCGGGAACTCATCACGGGCATCAAAAAAACAGTCGATATAAAAATCTGCCTTCACAGCCACTCGACGAGCGGGATTGCACCTATGAGCTACCAGGCAGCGATCGAGTCGGGGGTGGATATCCTCGACACTGCGATGTCGCCTTTCTCGATGGGTACCTCACAGCCGCCGACGGAGAGTGTCGTGGCCTCGCTGGCGGGTACGCCTCACGATACCGGCATCGACCTTCACCGGCTCCGGGCTGTCCGGAACATCTGCCTGCAGATCCGGGAGAAATATGCAGGACTGGTAAACCCGATATCGGAACGCGTCGACAGTGACGTCCTCATCTACCAGCTCCCCGGAGGCATGATCTCGAATACGGTCTCCCAGCTCCAGGAACAGGACGCCCTCGACCGCTGGGACGATGTCCTTGCCGAGATCCCGCGCGTCCGCAGGGATCTTGGTTATCCCCCGCTCGTAACCCCGACCAGCCAGATTGTCGGTACCCAGGCGGTCCTGAATGTCCTGGTAAAGGGCGGGCGGTACTCAAGCGTGACCAAGGAAGTCAAGGATTATGTCCGGGGCCTCTACGGGAGATCGCCTGAACCGGTAAGTCCTGAAATACGTGCCCTTATCATCGGCGATGAGGAAGTTATCACGGTCAGGCCGGCCGACCTTCTTGAACCGGCCTACGAGCGGATGAAGGCAGAGGCAGAGAGCGCGGGTCTTGTCCGGAAAGAAGAGGACATCCTGACCTATATCCTGTATCCCGCGATCGCGCCATCATTCCTCCGGGGAGAGCGGAACCATGAAGACATCCCGAAGAAAAAACCCCCGGTTAAGGCCGAGACGGATCTCCCGGACCAGATGGAAGTGGAGGTTGACGGGGAAGTCTTCTCGGTGCGCATCGTATCGGTCGGCGGGAACCGGATCGAAGTTGCGGGGGTCACTCCGCAGAAGATCCCCCGGGGAGAGTACGCTGGCGGTGTCAAGAGCAACATGCAGGGCATGGTCCTGCAGATCCTTGTCAGCCGGGGGGCCCAGGTCAAGAAGGGCGACACGCTCATCGTCCTCGAAGCGATGAAGATGGAAAACCCCATCCACAGCCCGGTGGATGGCCGGGTGACCGAGATCTTCGTTGATACCGGCGATGTTGTCCAGACCGGCGACGTCCTGCTGGTGGTCCAATGAAATATTTCGAACGGCTCCTGATCGCAAACCGCGGCGAAATTGCCGTCCGGGTGATGCGTGCCTGCCGCGAGCTCGACATCGAAACGGTCGCGATCTACTCCGATGCCGACAGGAATTCCCTCCACGTAAAATATGCCGACGAGGCGTTCCACGTCGGCGAAGCCCATCCTTCGAAGAGCTACCTCAACATGGAGCGGATCATCGACATTGCCCAGAAGAGCGGCGCGGAAGCCATTCATCCGGGGTACGGG
>DATKMN010000122.1:0-8041 GCA_035541835.1 Methanoregula sp. | reverse complement strand
CCCCCTCAGGTTCTGATGAACCTTCGGGACAGCGAAGAATGCTTCGCATTCTTCTCGTCCTCAAGGTCCTTTTGGACCTTTCGAACCCTCAAGTCCTTGCGGACTTTCGGGACAGCGAAGAAACCTGAAGGTTTCTTCTTGTGTTCGTGGTTCTGCGAACCGCTTCACAAGTCGAAGAATTTCTTCGAAATTCTTCTCCCCTCGTTGCCCTTTAGGGCAACTCGGAGCTCGAAGATTTCTGATGAAATCTTCTCGTGTTCGCGGCTTTACAGCCGCTCACAAGCACAAACCTTTTTTCCTTATCAGGCGATCATTATTATTATTTATGAGGTATGGGCCCTGATCTTGGGGATCCGGGCCCGCCAGACCAGTCTGATGCAGAGATCAGCCCTCGTGAATAGCGGAAAAAGGAGCACCTGAGAACGATGATGGAGAACCCGGTAACAGCGGCCGCAACCGAAGACCGGCTTGCAGCCCTTGAAAAGAAAGTGAGGGAAATGGAGGCACTCGTGAAGGGCCTGACCCAGGAACTTCTCGACCTCAAGTCAGTCGCGATGAAGATGTCGAAGCAGACCGAGGAGCGGTCGCGGCAGGAACTCAAGCGCGGCCCCATAGTCCAGGGAGCGCAGGGCCCGGCGGCCGCAGCCCCGGTGGGCGCTCCGGCAACACCCGCGGGATCGAGCACGGTCGTGATGAGGAAAGGAGCGCGTGTCGAAGCACCCGCTGCTCCCGCCGAGCCCGCAATGGACCTGATCATGCAACCCGACGGGACGATGAAGATGGAACCCCGGCGAGGGGACAAGAACTATATCGTCGCTTCTGCCGGCTACGGGCGGAACAAGAAAGGCACCTCCGTCAAGGCCAAGCAGAGCGACCTCATTTACGCAGTCGAGGAAGACAAAGCGGATCCTGCAAAGAAGTAAGGGGCCGGATCTTTGCATATCACTGAACTGGAAATCGACAATTTCAAGTCTTTTGCAAAAAAGACCAAAATCCCCTTTTTGGAAGGGTTCAGTGTCATATCCGGTCCCAACGGCTCGGGGAAAAGCAACATCATCGACTCCATTCTTTTCGTCCTTGCGCTCTCGAGTTCGAGAAGCCTCCGTGCTGAGAAGCTGACCGATCTCATCAACCTCAACTCCGGCAGGAACACGGCCGAGGTGGCCCTCGAATTCTCCGATGGCACGAAGATCCGGCGGAGGATCAAGCGGACCGGCAACGGCTACTACAGCTACAACTACTTAAACGACCGGCTCTGCAAGCAGAGCGATATCGTCGACCTCCTGGCAAAGAACGGGATCATCCCGCACGGGTACAACGTCGTCATGCAGGGCGATGTCACCCGGATCATGGAGATGAGCGATTTCGAACGGAGGAAGATCATCGACGAGATCGCCGGGGTCTCGGAGTTCGATGCCAAGAAGGCGCAGTCGCTCTCCGAGCTCGACATCGTCCGCGAACGCATCGACCGGGAGGAGCTCCTCCTCATCGAGCTCAACCGGAGGGCAAATGAGCTCCGGCGCGAACGGGGGCAGGCGCTCGAGTACCAGAAGTGGCAGAAAGAGCTCGTGTTCTACCAGAACTGCCGTGCGGTAGCCCAGCTTCACGACCGGGAGAAGGAACTGGCCTCGCTCGCCCGGTCGACCGAGGAACACACCATCCAGATCGGCCGGATCGACGCCGACCGGGGCCTCGAGGAGAACGAGCTTGCGTACCTCCGGGACGACCTGAAGGACATCGACGAGCAGATCAACCGGAAGAGCGGTCCCGATTACCTCAAGCTGATCGCCGGGCTCGAAGAGGCAAAGGCGGGGATAAAACTCGCGGAACAGACTATCGGCCGGACCCGGAAAGAGAAGGAGGCCAACCTCGAGACCATCAACCGGGTCTACATGGACACGAAACGTGCCGAGGCCCGGGTGGCGGAGTGCACCGACCAGATCCGGACGCTTACCATCGACCGGACGAACATCGCGATGGAGGTCGCGGAAGCAAAATCGGTTCTCGAAAAACTCGAGGCGGAGATCCGGAAGCACAGTGAAGGGACCGAGGCTGCCCGGGACCAGCTCTTCGCGCTCCTGAAGGAGGCCGAGGAGAAGAAGGGGCTCCGGTCGGGGATCCTCCACCAGCAGGACATGTATATCGAGAAGAGCCGGATGCGGACCACCGAACTCGAGCGGCTCACCGGCCTCCTCCGCCAGCTCGACGAGGAATACAATGCCAAGAAGTCCCAGTTCACCGAGAGCGAAGAGAGCGTGACCGGGCTCCAGGCCGACAAGGCCGAGCTCGACCGCCTCCTTTCCGAGCTGGAAGGATCGATGTTTGGCCAGCGGACGACCCTTGAACGCCTGCGGACCGAGATACGGGATGTCGAGCAGGAGGTGTTCCGGCTCGAGGCGGCACAGCAGGCACGGGGAGAGTCCGGCGGGAAAGCGCTCGAAGCGGTGAAGGCCATGGAGAAGGTCCACGGCACTATCGCCGAACTCGGCAAGGCTCCCGCAGAGTATTCGGTGGCCCTCAACGTGGCTGCGGGCAACAAGCTCCAGTTCGTCGTCTGCGACGACGACCAGGTCGCGGCCGACGCGATACGGTATTTAAAGGAGGAACGGCTCGGCAGGGTTACCTTCCTCCCGCTTACCAAGCTGAAACCCCCGGTCCTCCCCCCGCTGAAAGAGGCCGGCGTGGTGGACTACGCGGTGAACCTGATCGAATACGACGCGAAGTTCGACCGGGCTTTTGCCGTCGCCCTGGGGGGGACCGTCGTTGTCGATACGCTCGAACGGGCCCGGAAACTCATCGGGAAGTACCGGATGGTCACCCCCGAGGGGGAGCTCATCGAGAAGAGCGGGGCAATGACCGGCGGATCCATCAGGAAGCAGGGGGCCCGCGGGTTCGGGGCTGCGGTCGATGACGAGATCTTCCGGGTCCGGGCAAAGCTCGGCGATCTCCAGAGCGAAGCTGCAACGCTCGAAGCCGGGGTGAAACGGATCACCGCGGAGGTGGACGCGAAACGGGCGCTCCGGAACGAGATCGACCAGAAACTCGCCCGGTACGGGATGTTCACCGAAGAGTTCAGCAGGCGGTTCGAGGCGATCACCGTCGAGAAACAGACGATCGAGGCCGCGGTTGCCCGCCAGGCCGAAGAGGTGAAGGGCGGGGCCGCCGAGCAGGCTGACCTTGAAGGCGAACTCGACCGTATAACCGGGGAGATCAACGGGATCAACGCCCAAATCGAGGAGATCAAGAAACGTCTTGACGACACGAATATCCCGGCCCTCACCGAGCAGATAGAGCGGAAGCGCAAGGAGATCGAGGAGTCTGAGCGCCGGCTCCGCAACAAGGACGCTGATATCAATGACGCCCAGCGTGAACGGCAGCACTTCACCTCCCGGCTCACCGAGCTTGCGGAGGACCGGAACCGTCAGGAGGAGCGCAACCGGCAGATCGATGCCGAGATCGCAGCCTCGAATGACCAGATAGCGGGGCTCAGGGCGCAGATCGCCACGCTCGAGGAGCAGCAGAAAGAGTTTTCCGGGGAACTCGAAGAGCTGCGGAAGAAACGGGCCGAGGTCACGCAGAACATCCAGAACTCCGAGCTGAAGATCATGAAGCTCGACGCGAACAAGGAGCGGATCGCCGTCCAGCTCACCGCGATCGAAGAGAGGATCAGGACTCTCGGGATAGAAGTAGACATGCTCCGGCAGCAGACCGGCGAGATGGACACGACCCTCTCCCTCACCGAGATCGAAGGAAAGATTGCCGAAGCCGACGGGGCGATCCGGAAGATCGGGGCGGTCAACATGCTGGCCATCGAGGAGTTCGAGAAGGTGGAGCGCCAGGTCGGGGAACGTACCGAGCGGAAAGAGACACTCTCCCGTGAGCGGACCAGCCTCATCGAACGGATCGAGCAGTTCGAGAAGATGAAATACGAGGCGTTCACCACGGCTTTCAGGGCGATCGACACGAACTTCCGGGAGATCTTCGCCCGGCTCACGAGCGGGAGCGGCCACCTCGTCCTTGAGAACGAGGAAGACCCGTTCACGGGCGGGATGACGTTTGCCGTCAAGCCCCGGGACAAGAAGGTCCATCTCCTCTCCTCCCTCTCCGGCGGCGAGAAGTCGCTGACCACGCTCGCCTTCATCTTTTCCATCCAGCGGTACATCCCTGCGCCATTCTACGCATTCGATGAAGTCGACATGTCTCTCGACGGTGCGAACGTGGAGCGGATCGCATCCATGGTCAAGGAGCTCGCCCCGTCCTCCCAGTTCGTCATCGTCTCCTTAAGGAAGCCGATGATCGAGGCAGCCCAGCGGATCATGGGCGTAACCCTCCGGCCCGACAAGAGCACGTTCGTCACCGGGGTGAAGGCGAATGGCTGATCCGGCCGGCACCGGAAAAAACGATGTGCCGCCGGGAGCCGTTGAGGAAAACGATGCCGGCGACCGGCCTGCCGGTCCTGTACCGGAACAGGCACCTGCCGCAGGCATTCCGGAAGGAATAACCGGCGATGGAGCACCCGGTCCCGAACCGGCCGGCCGGCAGGGCGCAGTCGAGGATCCGGTCGAGATCCTTGTCGGCCTTGCAGAGCGGGGGGAGATCGATCCGTGGAATATCAATATCATCGAGGTTACGGACAAGTTCCTCTCGGAGCTCGAGCGGCGGCGTGAACTTAACCTCCAGCTCTCGGGCCGGACCCTCTTCTTTGCTGCGACGCTGCTCCGGATGAAATCAGAACAGCTGGATCTCGCGGCTCCTGCTGATGACGACGGCGGGGACGGGGATGACCTCTTCGGCGACGATTTCGGGGGTGCCGTGGATTCCGAGATCGAGTACGGCAGCAGGCTCGGCCCCATCGAGCGGCTCGAGCACGAGATCCAGCGCCGGCTCGACCGGAAGAACCTCCGTAAGAGCCCGGTCACCCTCTTCGAGCTGATCCTCGAACTCAAGAATATCGAGAAGGAGGAGCGCCGGCGCCGGAGGCTCTCGGATCCCGGGGAAGAAGCCCTTTACGATGCCGACGAAGTCGTGAGCATCGCCCACGAGGAAGGGTTCCAGGAATCGGCGATGGTGACGCTCCGGGAGTACCTCGAAGGGATAGAAATCGATGGCGAGATGACACTCGCAGAACTCTGCGAGCGGATGGAATGGGGGATCCCCGAGGTCTACATCCCGCTTCTCTTCCTCGCGCTCGACGGGCGGTGCACCCTCCGGCAGGAGGAATTCTTCGGGGATATCTGGGTGCAGATATGCCCGGCGGCGGAAGGGGAACCCGTGCCCGGGAGTTCCGCCGAATTGTGACCCGGCCCATCGTTTCCGGGGCGGTCCGGCACGGGTCGCCGGGATACGCGGTCCCCTCCATGTCTGCGAAAACCCCGTGACACCGTTTTCATCCGCAGGAGTTAATCATCGGGGGATTATCCCAGGAGGCACCCGCTCATCCAGCCGGTAACCTGGTATGTCGGCGGTTCATTGTCGGGCCTCATGTCGTTATCGATCCGCCACTCCATGAGACCGGCCAGGCCGTTCTCCTTTACATACGTGCACTTGTCGCCGACCGACTCCTGAGTATCGTGCCCGCCACTCTCGCCGTACCCCGACTCGCTCTCGAGGCCACCGATCATGTTGCCATACGGGAAACCTGCCTCATGATACGAGTCCGCGTATGTCTTCAGGTCATAGGTGTCCCCGGGCCCGTAGCTCATGATATTGATCTGGTCAACTGCATCCTTCAGGCCGGCAACGGTCTCCGGGGACTCGATCCCGGGCCATACGGTATGAGTGAGCAGGTACGGCCGGCCGCGGGGGCCCGGCCCGGTTGCTGCGAGTGTCCCGTGCGTGGTGGAGAGGAGCAGGGTGAGCCGGGGCGCATAATCATCGATGTTCCTGCTCTCCCAGTCCATATCGTACCCGTCGAGGTCGTACTCCTTCAGGTACGTGACCACGCTGTCGGCAAACCGCTGCGGGTCCCGGGCAGCGGCAAGGTACTCGTCGTCGAGGGAACCCCCGAAGTTCGAAGTAATGAAGATCTCCGCATCGGGATTGTTCTGCCGGCAGAGTGCGACGATATTCCGGATCCGGCTCTGCATCTCTGCCCTCCGGGCTGAATCGTCCGCCGAATCGCCTGCGGGCAGATCCGTCAGGACGCCTTCATGGACCGTTGCGAACCCGATGTACAGGCGGTTGAACTCTTTCCAGGGGATCCGGTCCGGTGCCGACATCACCAGCGGGTACGTATCGTCGTTCGGATCGGGATACATGTCCCAGTATGCCGCGATGACCGGTCCTGCCGCAGGGGGGGAGGGAGCCGGGCTGCCAGCCGACGCGGCCACGGCCGGAGGGGAAGTGGTGGCCGGTCCTTCATGTGGTGCGATCTGGGTGCATCCCGCGATGATCAGGAGGATCGCCGCGAGCAGGAAGAGACAGGATGGGCAGGCATTGCGTCCCGGGTTCATGGTACGTTAGTTCGTTCCCCGGGATATTGCTCTTTCCGGAAGGGGCAGGCTGTAATACCCGGAGAAAAACCCTTACCCGTACCCGATGTCAAGGGATGCGATCCACTCTGCGGTCGTCATGACCTGTGAGAACCGCATCTGCTGGGTCACGAGAATTGCCCGGTGCAGATCGGAGGCCTCGATCGTCCCTGCAGTGTTGGTTATCGTGAGCGTGCCGGTCGCGTCCGAGAGGAATTTTACGGTGTATCCCTCGTGGAATGCCTGGCGGGCAGTCGTATCGCAGCACATCTGGGTCATGTAACCGGTTATCGTCACCGTATCGACAGCGTGATTCCGGAGCCAGGAACCAAGATCCGTCCGGGTGAAACTTCCCGGCAGGGTTTTTGTTATCAGGGCATCGTGAGGCCGGCTCTTCACTTCGGGATGAAGTTCCCATCCTTCAGTCCCGTCCCGGAACGTCACCGCATCCGGCGCCGGGCTGGCGTGCCGTACCACGATGACCGGGATTTTTGCAGCCCGGGCGGCGTCCATAGCCCTCAGGATATTGGCAAGGCTGCCGTGAGGATACGTTACCGGCATCTTCCCGGTGAAGTATTCGTTCTGGACATCGATGACGAGTAATGCTTCTTTCATTTGCTCATGCTCCGTTCCGGAATGCTGACCGGTCGATCTCCATCCGGTAGAATTCTACCGGTCTTCCCTGGACTTCTTCGACACATTCACCGGCGGTCTGGAAACGCAGGCGCCCGTACAGTCTTTTCGCCCGCGGGTTATTCTTCCTTACGATGAGACGGATGATCCGCGTTTCCGGGTCAGAAAACCCGTGTGCAAGGGCAAGGCCTGCGACAGTCTTTCCCATGCCCTGCCCGAGCAGTCCGGGATGGAGGGCGATACGGAACTCAGCGCTTCCGCCCGGCTCTCTTTTGATGATCGAGAACCCGACGATCTTCCCGTTGTCGTCCGCAATGAGGATCTCTGCGCCCGTTCTCCCTGCATACTCGTCGAGCCAGCCCCCGTCACGGAGGGCGTAATCGAGGTCCTGGAATTCCGGAGGATAAGGGGGCCACTGCTTTATCGCTGCACGATCAACGGGAGTGGCCGGCCTGAGGCTGATCATTTTTCCTACGCAAGTTCGGGGATGCTGTCGGTCCAGTCCTCAACTTTCTTCCGGATCTCTTCATTGGTATATGAGGAGAGTGTGATCTTGTCCCGGGAGATGTTCAGGAAGTACAGCTCATCGGTGTGATCGTGGCACCGGAGCATGACCGAAAAGAGGTCGGATTTTGGAAGGTGGCGGGGTTTCGCCCGGTGGGAGGCGATGTTGGCCATATTCGAGATGACTGCGGCGATCCCGGTACCGTAGCCCTCCACCGAGTCGTACACCTCGATCGTGCTTCCGATCCGTTTCTGCCGCTCGTTCCGGTACTCGAACCGTGCCGTGTACATCTCCCGGAGCTTCTCGATCGGGGGGTGGTGGCGAATCCGGGCGAAGTACGGGGTGCATCCGAGCGGGTTGCGGTGGATCAGTTCCTGAACAATCCGGTCGAATATGACGATATCCGCGATCCTGATCTTCATCCGGTGGGAGA
>DATKMN010000121.1:0-11914 GCA_035541835.1 Methanoregula sp. | reverse complement strand
TGATAAAGCCGGAGTCTTGCAGATGAAACAATAAATCCACTTCCGGAAAACGTAATTGTCACGGTAGTATTCACAGTCCCACTTGCAGGCGAAATTGACGTCAAGGCCCCCACAGTCGTATTAGATATTGTGAATGTTCTTGTTGCAGAACCTGCGGAGTTTGATAACGTGAGGGTCCATGAGCCCGGTGTCACACCGATGAGATTAAAATTACGGATTATATCGGTCGAGGTATCGGTTGATGCAGTTGCTGCACCGGTAATAGGGGACGAGCCGGTTTGTGAGAGTGTCACTGTCGTAGCCCCGCTTCCGGTCAGTCCCGTCCCGGTTATTTCTATCGTTTGCCAGGCCCCGCTGGATGCACTTGTCGGCGAAATAGTGGTTATCACTGGAGAACCGGCCGTACCGGTTGCGGTAAAAGTAACTGCTGTTATTCCAGTGACCGTTGCCGTCAGAGTATTTGATCCAGCGGTTGTTCCGAGCGTCCATCCGGCAACGGAAGCAACTCCATTTGACCCGGTGGTAGTTGATCCACCTGATACGCTACCTCCGCCAGAAGCAATGGCAAAGATAACTGTAACCCCGCTCACAGGGTTGTTATTTGCGTCTTTTACGATCACACTGGGAGGGGTCGCAACAGCAGTTCCAACTGCTGCAGATTGTCCATCACCCGCATTTTTTATTATTTGTGTCGCTGGACCTGCCGTCCCTGTGGCCGTAAAAGTAACCGGTGATCCTGTTAAAGAACCGCTCGTTGCTGTCAGTGTATTGGTTCCGGCAGTTGTACCTAATGTCCAACTCCCTACTGTAGCTATACCGCTGGAATCTGTTGTAGCTGAAGCCCCTGTAAGAGAGCCCCCTCCGGAACCTACAGCAAACGTGACCGTCACACCGCTTACCGGATTATTACTCCCATCCTTAACAATTACGCTTGGAGGAGTTGCCACCGCAGTTCCAGCAACAGTAGACTGAGAACTCGCACTATTCGCAGCAATTTGTGTTGCATCCGCCGCTACGGGAGTGATCAACAGAACTACTGCGAATATGAGCACTCCTACCAGGGGGAGAATATCTCGTTTCATTATGCACAATCCCGGACGTTGTTTCGTTGATAATGGTGGCAGGCAAAGACAGATATATTTTTTTAAATTTATCGGCCGGACAAAATCCGCCGGTACTGTCATCCGGTTCCGTCAGTTACTGTCACCGGGAAAAAACCAGGCCGCAAGCTCACGCATCCGGATAACCGGCCGGAAAAACACGATCCATTAAATACGCCGGCGATAAATCTGACTATAAGGACAGTCAGGGTCAGCCATGCTACAGGATATGAAAAAATACGGGATAAAAGAATGGGCGCAGGTGGTCTTCATGATCATGATCCTTGCAGCGGGAGGATACCTGATCATCTACAGCGTGTACATGATGACGGTGAACCACGATCCGAACTTCTTCATGTTCTCCATCGCGATGTTCGGGGTCGGGTGCACGGCGATCTGGTTCGGGATCAGCCACGTCGATATCCAGACCACGGAAGAGAAGCTGGAGACCATCACGACGCGCCTCGACGAGATTAACCGGAAACTCGAAAAACAGTGATTTTCCGGCCCGGTTTTTGCGATAACCTGAATCAGATTAATTACCCCGGAACACGAACGTTACTGGCATCAAGCCGGGGCCTGTGGCTTAGCTCGGACATAGCGCCGGGCTTCTAACCCGGATGTCGGGGGTTCGAATCCCCCCAGGCCCGTTATTGTTTTTATGTGGTTTTTCACCCTGAATCTGGAATTAGTATTCTGACAGGATTTTTTATCCCTTTATGACAAGGCCGGGTATCCGATTACAAAAAAATTGTACGCGTGACCCCTCCCTGCCCGGGAGGGGGAGGCAGCCCAGGAGGTGCACCTCCCTGACCCCCAATCGTATTATAATTATCCCGATAATTTCCTCAGATTTACGTTGACCTTCTGAATGACGATCCTGACTGCGCCCCGTCCCCTGCAGGGATGTTGAACCTCATCAGAGATGAGACAACGAGAAGAATCCAAAGGGTTCTTCGAATCCGGTTGCGCAGGAGGGGGGCTTTATTGGTTAAAATCCTGTTTCCACAGGATACTTGTTAGAGAAGCAGTGAAAAAAGAAAAATTACAGATGGCCCTGTTCGTCGGCTGGCTGGCCGTCGGTGGGCTTCTGGAGGATCTGGACGTCGGCAATATTGTGCTGGCGCAGGGCGAGCTTCTTTGCCTTGAAGATGTTCTTCCCGTCCTTCCCAATCGCGATACCGCGGTCCTCGTCCCGGACCTCGACCTGGACGGTCTGCTGGTCGGGTTCGCCTTCGAAAACGAGCGAGGTCACCTGGGCAGGGAGGAAACAGTTCCTGATAAACTGCTCGGGGTTGTTGTTGTATTCCACGACCTCGATCTTCTTGCCCATAACTTCGGACGCTTTCTTGATGGAGGCACCCTTCTTCCCGATCGCGAGCCCCATGTCGCCCGGGTTGATCACGAAGATGAGCCGGGCGTTCCGGTCATCGACCACGCAGTCGCGGCTCCCCGCCCCGGTCAGGCTCTCGAACTGGGAGATGAGGCGCATGCAGTCTTCGGTCAGTTTCACTTCGACCATATCATGCCCTCTTCAGGGAA
The DNA here is from genome assembly GCA_035541835.1 of Methanoregula sp. GTDB lineage: Archaea > Halobacteriota > Methanomicrobia > Methanomicrobiales > Methanospirillaceae > Methanoregula. The sequence continues at coordinate 9,272 of DATKMN010000121.1, read as the reverse complement.
AGAATGTCTGACTCGCCGGGGCTGACAACGGCGAGCGTGCTGACCATGAACGGTTTCCCGCAGGCCTTGCCGAGCGCGACACTCGAGCCCTCGAATGTGTGGATGAAGATGTTTTTCTGGCCTGCAAGTTTTGCCTTGAACGCTGCCGGGCAGTTTCCTGCCACGACGACCATCTGGGCCTTGCCCTCGGTGATGCACTTTTCGGTGTTGTTCTGGCCGAGAATGACGTTTCCGGTCTTGATAGCTCTTCTGAGTGAAGCATTAAAATCCATGAACAATTCCTCTATGGTTTTTTAAAATTTTTTATCCCTAGTTACTCTGTTGCCGCACAGCAATAAGTTTTACATCGCCTGTCCCGAGCTGGATGGGCTGGCCGACGATGACGTTCTCGGTGACCCCGCTCAGCTCGTCCACCTCGTTTGCCACCGCGGCATCGAGAAGATGGTTGACGGTCACTTCGAATGCGGCACGCGAGAGGACGCTCTCCTTCTCGCCGGCGATGCCGTGCCGCCCGATCTGCTTGACCTCGCCTTCCATGCACATCATGTCGGAGACGAGCATCAGGTGGCGGACATCGACGAGGATACCCTGTTCGTTGAGCGTGGAAACCGCCTCGTGGATGATGGCGTTCCGGGCAGCCTCGACACCGAGAACGGTCGCGATCTCGCTGATGTTGTTGGTCCGCGTCCGCGTCGTATCCACACCGGTGACATCGAAGACATCCTTGAGGTTGGAACCCTCGGTGTAGAGGATGTACTCCCCGGACTCCTTTCGCACGACGACGCGGAGGATGTCGTCGATGCCCTGCACGATCACGTTCCGCACGTGTTCGGCGAGCTGGAAGAGGTTCTGGTAGCTCTCCTTGTCCTTGGGGGTGAAGATGACCGTCGCGTTCGGTTCATCGATCTCGTGCTCGAAATCGCGGTAGTGCCGGCGGTCGCGGATCTTCTTGGGCGCGATCTCCATGATCTCCATGGGCGCTATCTTCCGCTTGTCGCAGACCTTGGTGTTGAGGTGGACGACCACGAGCATGTTCTCCATGTCGGTGGTGATGTCCCCGAACTCGTGGAGAGGGGCCGCTTCGATCTGCCAGCTGACCTCCCGGGCCCGGTCACGGTCGTTGCCGAACTCGGGCTCGAGGTATACGGTCATCGTCGGGGTGCTCGGTTCTTTCCTCGCGTCCATAATCTCGATGAGCCGGGGGAGGCCGAGGGTAACGTTGATCTCGGCGACACCCGCATAGTGGAACGTTCGCATCGTCATCTGCGTGCCGGGCTCGCCGATCGACTGGGCTGCAATAACACCGACGGCCTCGCACGCCTCGATGCGGGTGCTCTGGTACTCCCTGAGCACCCGGTCGAGTATCAGCTTGAACTGGGCGTCCGTGATCTCCTTCCCGTCAAGGAATTTCCGGATCTGGTCCCTGGTCTTTTCGGGGAGGGCTGCGGCTCCAATCTTCTTCTCGTATTTCTCTGCGATCGCCATTGTTTACACCTCCTCTTTCAGGATGCTCTCCACGATACCCTTGACATCGACCGGGTCGCCAAAGGCGCTCTTGGTCGGGTCGGTGCCGTCTTCCCCATACTCGAACTGGATGATCTTCCCGCCGGTAGACCGGACAGTGCCGTCGTATGCGACCTTCAAGTCCTGAAGCGCGTTGATCATCCTGCGCTGGAGGTACCCGCTCTGCGATGTACGGACCGCAGTATCGACAAGCCCTTCACGGCCGCCGATCGCGTGGAAGAAGAACTCGGTCGGGTTGAGGCCTCCCTTGTAGCTGTGCTGGATGAACCCGTGGGCGTCCGAGCCCCGGTCGCCCTTCTTGAAATGCGGGAGGGTCCGGTCGTCGTACCCACGGACGATACGCTCGCCACGGACGGACTGCTGGCCGATACAACCGGCCATCTGGGTCAGGTTCAGCATCGAACCACGGGCACCGGAGACTGCCATCACGACCGCGCTGTTGCCGAGCCCCAGATGCCGTCCTGCGATCTGACCCGTCTGGTCGCGGGCCTTGCCGAGCACCTGCATGATCTGCATCTCGAGGGTCTCTTCGACTGTGCGGCCGGGCATCGGTTCGAGCTGGCCGTCCTCGTAGATCTTGATCCGCCGGGTGACATCGAGAGCCGCGTTTTTGAGGACATCATCGATCTGGCCGTACTCGGTCTTTGAGAGGTCTTCATCGTCAATCCCGAACGAGAAGCCGTCGAGCATGATCCCGCGGATCGAGAGCTTGGTCATGTCGTCGATGAATTCAGCAGCGCGGCGCATCCCGTACTGCCGGATGATGCGGTTGACGATCTGGCCGTCGAACGCCCCGATCGCTTTCTTGTCGATGGTGCCTACCTTGAGATCGCCGTCGATGATCTTCACGTACGCATCGGTTGCACACAGCTCTTTTTCGCAGGTATCGCAGTTCCGGCAGGAACTTGCCTTGAAGACCATGTTGAGATCTTCCGGGAGGATAATGGAGAAGACCTGCTTGTTGCTCCAGTACTCGATACCGTCCTCGACTTTGCCAGCGGCGGGCATGTGCTCGACATCCGTGTACTTGAGGAGGTAGAGCGCCTCTTCCTTCGTGAACCACCGGACATCGTGCGTGAGCATGAAGACACCCGAGACGTGGTCGTGGATGCCACCGATGATGGGGCCGCCGAACCTTGGGGAGAGGATGTTCTCCTGCACGGAGATGAGGATCGTGGCTTCGGCCCGGGCCTCTTCGGTCTGCGGGACGTGCATGTTCATCTCATCCCCGTCGAAATCCGCGTTGTAGGGCGGGCATACCGCGGGGTTGAGCCGGAATGTCCTGCCTTCCATGACCTTGACCCGGTGCGCCATGATGCTCATCCGGTGCAGGGAGGGTTGCCGGTTGAACAGGACGACATCCCCGTCGCGGAGCTGCCGTTCGACCGTCCAGCCGGGCTCGATCATATCCGTAACAGTATCGAGGTTGCCTTCAGCGAGGCGGAGCCGCCGGTTGTCCGGCCGGATCACGTAGTTTGCGCCGCAGGGTGCATTTACGTCCGGACGGGACGGGCCGTTCCTCGCGATCTGCTTGAGCTCGTCGATGTTGGCGGACGTGACCCGGACCGGGATCGTCATCTCGTTGGCGACCGCGCGGGGTACGCCGACCTGGGCTACCGAGAGGTTGGGATCGGGGGATATGACCGTACGCGAGGAGAAGTTCACGCGTTTCCCGGAGAGGGAACCACGGAACCGGCCGTCCTTGCCTTTCAGCCGCTGGGAGAGGGTCTTCAACGGCCTGCCGCTGCGATGGCGGGCCGGCGGGCAGCCGGCGACCTCGTTGTCGAGATAGGTCGTGACGTGGTACTGGAGGAGTTCCCAGAGGTCCTCGATGATGAGCTGGGGCGCTCCCGCGTCCTGGTTCTCCTTGAACCGCTGGTTGATCCGGATGATGTCCACGAGCTTGTGGGTAAGGTCGTCCTCGGACCGCTGGCCGTTCTCGAGGATGATCGACGGGCGCATCGTTACCGGGGGTACCGGGAGCACCGTGAGGATCGTCCATTCGGGGCGGGCGACGTCGGGGTTGATGCCGAGCGGGATCAGGTCCTCGTTCGGGATCTTCTCGAGGCGTGCGCGGATGTCGGCGGGGGTGAGCTTGTGCTCGATCTTCTTGCCCTCTTCGACAACGACTTCCGAGAACGTGGTCGGCTTCTCGAAATTGATCTTGAGCTGCTGTTCGCCGCAGTGCGGGCAGATGCGCTCTTTCTTGACGTCCTTTTCCGAGAGGAGGTCACCGGTCTGGTCTTCTTCCGTGCCGACGACTTTCTCGATCTCCTCGGGGCTGAGGAGCACGCGGCCGCAGGAGCGGCAGGTGACACGCAGCAGTTTACGGATCAGGCGTGTATAGCCGACGTGGATGACCGGCTTTGCGAGCTCGATGTGGCCGAAGTGGCCCGGGCATTCGCTCGCCTTCTGGTCGCAGGTCTTGCACCGGAGCCCGGGGTCGATGACGCCGAGGTTCAGGTCCATCAGGCCCTGGGGGTACGGGAACCCGTCGTCATCGTAGGTGTCGGCCCAGATGATCTTCCGGACGCTCATTTCCCGGATTTCCTTGGGGGAGAGCAGGCCGAACTCGATCTGTCCGATTCGTTTTGGGGATGGCATGTTACACCACGTCCTGTAATTTCAGTCTGGGTGCGATACCCATGCTCTTCATCTCGTCCAGCAGGAGCTTGAACGCGTAACTCATCTCGACCGAGTAGATATCGGTCTCATTGCCGCAGGCAAGACAGCGGGTCATGTTCCGCTTCCGGTCGAGCATGGCGACCATGCCGCAGTGTGCGCAGACATATTCCTGTACCTTGTCGGACTCGTCGAGCAGGCGTTCCTTGAGGGCCATGGCGGCCCCGTGGCCGATCATGACATCCCGCTCCATCTCACCGAACCGGAGACCGCCTTCACGCGCACGGCCTTCGGTGGGCTGGCGGGTAAGGACCTGGACCGGCCCGCGTGACCGGGCATGCATCTTGGAGGACACCATGTGGTAGAGTTTCTGGTAGTAGATGACGCCGATATAGACGTCGGCCTTGAAGGCTTTCCCGGTGATGCCGTCGTACATGATCTCCCGGCCGTTGTGCGAGAAACCCAGGGCTTTTAAGGATGCCCGCAGGTCTGCTTCGCTCTCGCCGCCAAACGCGGTGGCATTGATCCTCCGCCCTTCGAGGGATCCGACCTTGCCGCCGATCATCTCGAGCATGTGCCCGATGGTCATCCGGCTGGGGATGGCGTGGGGGTTGATGACGAGGTCGGGGGAGAGGCCGCTCTCGGTGAACGGCATGTTCTCCTGTGCGGTGATCAGGCCGACGACCCCCTTCTGCCCGTGCCGGGACGCGAACTTGTCGCCGACTTCCGGGACACGGAGGTCGCGGGTCCGGACCTTGACCAGCCGGGAACTGTTCTCGCCTTCGGTGATGATGACGGTGTCGACGATGCCGTGCTCGTTGCTCCGCATCGTGACCGAGGTGTCGCGGCGTTTCTCGACTGCAATAAGCTCCCCGGTAGGCTCTTCGAGGAACCGGGGCGGGGAGGTCTTGCCGATCAGGACATCCTTCTCGGCGACAACGGTCTCGGGGTTGATGACACCGTCCTCGTCGAGGTTCTTGTAGGACTCAGCACCGTGCGCGCCTGCGACTTCCTCTTCGGGGACTTCTATCCGGTCGATCTGGCCGCCGGGATACCGGCGCTCTTCGCCCTCGTACGTCCTGAAGAAATGGGACCTGCCGAGGCCGCGCTCGATCGAGGCCTTGTTGAAGATGAGCGCATCTTCAATGTTGTACCCTTCGTACGAGAGGATAGCGACTACGAAGTTCTGGCCGGCCGGCCGGTCGTCGGAGCCGATGAGCTCAGAGGTCTGGGTATGGGTGAGCGGTTTCTGGACGTAGTGGAGAAGGTGCCCCCGGGTGTCCGGGCGCAGCTTCATGTTGGCCGCTCCGAACCCGAGGGCCTGCTTGACCATCCCTGCGCCCATCGTGACACGCGGGCTCGCGTTGTGCTCCGGGAAGGGCACGTGGGCCGCACCGATACCGAGGATAAGGGAGGGGTCTACCTCGAGATGGGTGTGCTCGGGGGTTACCATATCCTGGTTCATCGCAATGTAGAGATCCTCTTCTTCCTCCGCATCGATGAACTCGAGCATGCCGCGCTGGACGAAGTACGAGAGATCGATCTCGCGCTTTGCAAGCTTCTGGAGATCATCATCGGTGATGAGCGGTTCGCCGTTTTTCAGGACGATGAGAGGGCGTCGCGCACGGCCCCGGTCAGTGAGAATGACAACATCCCCGTTGAATTCCTTATGGGAGACGTTCACCTCCGATGCGATCGCACCCTGCCGGCGCATCGAGCGGATATTCCCGACCAGCGCTTTCGGATCATCGATGAGGCCGACGAGGGCCCCGTCGACGAAGACGCGGGATTTCTTCATCGGACATCACCCCTGATAGGCTCGACACCGAGGCTATGGAGGATCTTCATGATCTCCTGCTCGTCTTCAACACCTTTGGAGATCTCCACCATCTGGGCGAAGTTCTTCACGAGACCACAATTCGGGCCTTCAGGTGTCTCGCTCGGGCATATCCGGCCCCACTGTGTGGGGTGCAGGTCACGCGCCTCGAAATGGGGCTGCGACCGGGAGAGGGGCGAGATGACGCGGCGGAGGTGGGAGAGGACGGCCATGTGGTCGACCCGGTCGAGGAGCTGGGAGACCCCGGTCCTCCCGCCAACCCAGTTACCGGTGGCAAGCGGGTGGAGGAGGCGCTCGGTCAGCACGTCGGCACGAACCGCAGTCGCGATCGAGAGATCACGGTGGCGCATGCTCGCGCGCTCGAGCTGGTACTTGATGTCCCGGGTGAGCCGGTTGAGCGAGATCCGGAACAGGTCTTCCATCAGATCCCCGGCGAGTTTCAGCCGCTTGTTGGAGTAATGGTCCTTGTCGTCGATCCTCCGTTTGTCGAGCACGAGGTCAAAACAGGACTCGGCCATGCGCCCCAGGAAATGGGCCTTTGCGAGCCGCACCGAGAGCACGGCCTCCTCGTACCCTTCCTCCCCTTCCTTGAGATCGGGAGGCATCGCGTAGTTGAGGTGAGGCAGGAGGTAGTTGTCGAGGACGAATTCCGCGCGCTTGCGCTGGTAGTCCTTGGTCTGGTTCGGCGCGAGCTTCTTGCCCACGTACATTACGCCCCCCTCGACCGAGTCGCACTCGCTCTCTTCAAGGTTCTGCATCATGAACGTAAGGATGTCCTCGTCGGTAGACACCGCGTTGACGACTTCCTGGTCGTTCGTCATACCAAGCGCACGCATAAGGTCGACGAATTTGAGGTGACCTGCTACGGACGGGAACGAGACCTCGAGGAGGTTCTTCTTGTTTCGCTCAACAACGACCAGCGCGCGGTACCCGCGGAACTGCGAGAATACCTTGGCCACGTAGATGCGCTCATTGTACCGCTCGGTGAACTCGGTCATGATCTTGTTGGATGCGAGGTCTTCGAGTGTCATGAGCACGCGCTCCGTCCCGTTGACGATAAAGTACCCGCCGGCATCGAACGCGTCTTCGCCGTGGACGACCCGCTGGGCATCGTCCATGCCATAGAGGTTACAGGCGGAGGACCCGATCATGATGGGCAGCTGCCCGATCGTCGTGACGATAGGCTCCTGCCGGTCTTCGCCATGGACGAGCGTGAGGCCCAGCTGGATGGGGGCAGCGTACGTCAGGTTGCGGAGGCGCGCTTCGCTCGGGTACAGTTCGCCCTGCGAGCCGTCCGCTTCCCGGACGAGTGGTTTTTTCACCTCGATGCTTCCCAGCTCCACCCAGACCGGCTCGTTGTTCTTGCCCCGGTTTTCGATATCGGTCTCGATGATACGCTGTTCATTGACCACTTTCTGAAGATTATGTTTCAGGAAATAATTGAAGGAGTCAAGCTGGTGGCGTGCAACATGCTCCCGTGAAAAGTATGCCCTCGATAAAATGCTTCTGTCAATCAGACTGACCAGCCCCGGATTATTTCTTCGGTCTCTTGATCACGAGACGGAACGCCTCGGCCCTGCCGGCCGTGTGGCTCGCCCGGATAATTCGTATAACATCATCGGCATTTGCACCGATCGACTTGACCGCAGGATCGTCGTGGTAAATTTTAGGTAATTGGTCCGTGGTAATGTTGTAGCGGGTGAGGAGTTCTGAAACCTCTTCCTCGCTCATGATAATATGATCCGGCACCATCACGTGCTCCAACACATTCAGTTTGGTGCTCAATGAAAAACCCCCTTACAGATGAACAGATTTCCTCTCATGCATCACCGCAAAAAACCCACGATTTCTCGTGGCAACGGGCCCGGAGGGATTTGAACCCCCGACCACCTGGTTAAAAGCCAGGCGCTCTACCGAACTGAGCTACGAACCCTGACTGTATCCGGATGTACAGCATTATAACAATGCCAGAAACCTATATAAAGGTTGCCTCTTTTCCCGTCTCACGGCGATGACGGGACTTCGCCGGAAAAAGTGAGGTTGATCTCTTTGAGACGCTGCTCGTCCCGCTGGATCTTCTCTTCGAGGTTCCGGACTGCATCAAGCTCTTCCTGAGACACTTCACGTCCCGGAAAGTTCATTCCGCTCGCGTTCCTGATGACCACGAGAAGGTTTTTGTCCACTTCGATGCTTTTTCGCAGGGATGAATATTCTTCGATGAGCTTTGAGTCAAAGCCGGCGTTTTTGGCAACCACCGATTCCAGTTTCACGTCGGACCGGCGCCGGAAGACCTGCTGGATCGATTCCATCAGCTGGGTGGGGTTGACCGGCTTTGAGACAAAATCCTCGATATTGAGACAGTGGTTCTGCGCTTCCTCTGCAGTGATCTTCTTCGCCGAGAACATGAGCACCGGGATGTCCCGGGTCACCGGGTTAGCCTTGATCTTGTCCAGCGTTTCCCAGCCGTCCATCGGTTCCATCATGATATCGAGAAGAATAAGGTCCGGGACCGAGCTGGAAAGGATCCCGATTGCTTCGTCCCCTCCGTATGCAGTGAGGATATTGTACCCTTTCCGTTTGAGCAGTGCCGCCAGCCCGTCGACAATGTACAGGCTGTCGTCCACGATCAAGATTGTCTGATCCACACGGGCCCCCTGCACCGGAACCTGCTTTTCCCCGACCCGGCATGACGGAGAATAGAGTCCGGTTCAATCACACTATGATATTTTCTAAAGCAAAGTATTCAAAGGTTTACAAAATACTACGATAATTCCCCGCACTGCCTTCGTGCCCCTTTGACCACTCCCTTTGGCGTCCGTTGATAGCCTGGATTATTTTTTCCCGGTCGTTCCTGCCAGTTCTTCCTTGATCTGCTGGAGTCGCGACTCCTGGAACCTGATATTGGTCTCCATGCTCTTGATCGCACGGGAAATCTCGTCGCTGACCCGGACTTTTGCATCATTGAAATTGTACGTAGTCTCGAGGATCTTCATCAGGCGCTTGTTCACATCGATGCTCTTGGAGAGGCGCGCGTATTCGGTGATGATCTCGCTATCGAACCCCGACTGCCGTGCCAGGTCCATATCGGATTTGATCGACTGCCTCCGGTTGAGGACATGCTCGATAGCATCATAAAGCTCCCGGTGGGTAATTGGCTTGAGGACGTAATCCTCGATATAGATGCCGTACTCCTGCGCCTCAGCCGGGGTGAGCTGCTTGGCGGTGAGCATAAGTACCGGAATATCCTTGGTCTGGGGATCTTCCTTGATCCGTTCCAGGGTCTCCCAGC
>DATKMN010000120.1:0-7760 GCA_035541835.1 Methanoregula sp. | reverse complement strand
CATCGCCGGAAAATACGAGGGTCCTGACTCCCCCCGCAACACTTGCGATATCGTGCTCCGGATTGCCGTCCGGCATGGTAAATATCCGGATGACCCCGTCGCCCCCGGCTGCAGCGAGGTAGCACCCATCCGGGGAGAACGCTACGGCGCCAACCTCAGTTCTGCTGCCCCGGATCACCCGGACCGCCCGCAGGCTCCTGCGCGACCAGATACGCACGGTACGGTCATTGCTGCCTGTCACGAAAACCGTCCCGTCGGGACTCGCCGCACAGGAGGTAACAATGCTCGTGTGCCCCGTGAGCCTGCCAAGGAGGGTTCCTTTTTGTGAGTCCCAGAGCCGTACTTTTCCGTCCCAGCCCCCGGATATGACGTTCTCATCACTGCCAAGGAAGGAAAGACACCGTGGCGGTGCCCTGAGCCCTTCGCACAGCGTTACATTCCCCTCATCCCGGTTCCAGAACCAGAGCATGTTATCTGTGCCGGCGACTGCAAGGCGCGTCCCCTGCGGGTTCGATGAAACGGCCCGAATTGCCGGGGAATACCAGTCCAGTATCCGGACAGGTTCCCCGTTACGGGCCTGATAGAGACGGACCGATCCACCTGAATATCCGACTGCAAGAGTATGTCCGTTATCGAGGAGGGCCAATCCCGCCACCCCGCCGTTCCCCCGTAGCAGGGTCCGTTCCGGTTCCCCGGTCTTTATGTTCCAGAGACGGATTGACCGGTCCCACCCCGTGCTGAAAAGAAGAGTGTTGTCCGGAGACGGCAAAAGAGATGTGATCCCCTTCCGGTGTCCCCGGTGCTCCCAGTCTGTGCCGCTCCCGTTAACGGAGTTCATCCGGACGGTCCCGTCGTTGAACCCGACTGCAAGGGACTTCCCATCGGGAGTTATTGCACAGGCGGTGACGCGTTTTGCAGATATCGGTAACCGGTGTGCAGATCTACAAGTCAGGCTCCGCCAGATGTTAAGCGCACCTTCGTCAACAAGTGCAAAACAGGACCCGTCCGGTGTTCCCGCCGAAATGCCGGATCTTCCAGAAGGTCCGGGGAAGACCCGGAGGATGTTTCCAGCCTTGTCGATAAGGACTGGCCTGCCTGCATCGAATGTTACCGTCACCGTCTCACCATCCGGGCTCACGCCAAGAGTTCTGACGGGATTCCCTTTTCCCGTCAGGATTTTTTCTGCCGAATTTCCGGCAGGGTGTATGAGGCAAACAGATCCATCGGCGCAACCGGCCAGAACCGCCGGGCTGTACGGGATAACCGCAAACGCAGTTACCGGCGCGGTGACGTCTCTGATACTGTTCAGGAAAGTCCCGTCTGCAGCAGAAAGCACGGTTATGGAATTCTCACCATCATGGATCATCAGGGACAAACCATCCTTCGAGAGGATTGGTCCGCATGTATCCCGGAAGGAGCCGCCTTCCCCGCGGTATTCCCATACCAGGCCGCCCGAACGGCACTCCCGGCAGCGGTACCCTGCCGTCCCTTCACCGGTAATCAGGAAACGGCTGTCTGAGGAGAAGACAAGGCAGGTTATTGGTCCACCTCCGGTCCGGAACGAAGCGACGGACGTTCCGGATCGCACATCCCAGATCCAGGCCGTTCCATCACAACTGCCGGTAGCGAGAAAAACCCCATCCCCGGAGAATGCGCAGCGGGTAACGAGTCCGTCGCCTGGTCCGAGGGTAGTGACCGGGTCCCCGCGGGGAAGAGGATATCTCCATTCATCCGGAAGTGTCTCCATGACCATCTTCCATACCCCCTGTTCATCGCCTTCCGGTTTCCATCCGGATCCGGCCAGGGCATGAAGAGCCTTTACTGCCAGGACGAGTGGTGCAGAGAAGACGATCGCCCACAATTCCTGCCAGTTCTCCTCCCGGATGAGTCCTGTAACGAGGATATCCCATTCCTCATGGATCAGGCAAGGAGATTCCCCGTTCAGAATCCCAAGGATAACAGGAATGAGAATGCGATGCAGGGATTGTCCCGCAGCAGCCCGGCACACTGCCTTCCGTGACCGTTTGCCGGCAAGCTGGTACCCTGATAAGAGGTTTGTGTCGGGATTACCGCGGTGAAAGCTGCCCGCGTCTGCCCGGGTGAAAAAAAAGAGGGCTTTGATCCCGTCATCATCGATCGCCGGGAGAGGCGAGGAGGCGACTGACGAAACAACCGGGTCGTTCCTGACGAGGGCTTCCCCGACGAGCGTCCGTACCGCCGAACTGCAACTGAGACCGGTAAGGGCGTGTGAAGCAGCATTTCTGGCCCCTGCATCCTTAGAATCGCAAATAATATTGCAGAGCTCGGTAATCGCGACGGGATCTCCTCTTTCCGCATCACGTGCGATCCCGGGAATACAACGGCGGAAAAGCCAGTCGCCTATAAAGGAAGTGTGCCTGAAAAAACTCATGCGGATCAGGAAGTCACGGGGTCGATCTTCTCGAGTGAGATGGATTTTTCTCCCTCATCTTTCCGGGTCAGGGGTGAAGATGCGGAGATCGCCCTGCCTTCGGAAAGCCATGTCCTCAGGGCGGCTATCGTCTCCCGCTGGGAGACCGAGAGCGGCACCTGGTTTCTGATACAGAGAAGGATATCCCCGGTCGTGACCTTGCGCGTATTTTCATTGAAGGCAATGTACATCGCATCAATGACCGTCTGTTCGATTTCCGCACCGACGTATCCTTCGCTCATACGGGCCAGGCGGGGGATATCGAATTCCACCGGCAGACATTTCCGCTTTTTCAGATGGACCGAGAAGATTTCGCACCGCTCCTTCTCATTGGGGAGATCGAGGAAGAAGATCTCATCGAACCTGCCTTTCCTCAGGAGCTCCGGAGGCAGTGCTGCGATGTTATTGGCGGTCGCAACAACAAAACAGGGGGCGGTCTTGTCCTGCATCCAGGTGAGAAGGTGGGCAAAAACCCGCTGGCTGGTCCCGGCGTCGCCGTTCCCGAAGGCAAACGCCTTCTCGATTTCATCGACCCAGAGAATACAGGGAGCGATCGTCTCGGCAAGGGAAAGTGCCCGGCGGGTCCGCTCCTCCGATTCCCCGACCAGGCTTCCGAAAAGCGCCCCGACATCCAGCCGGAGGAGCGGCAGGTGCCAGACATCCGCGATCATCTTGGCAGTGAGGCTTTTACCGGTCCCCGGGATTCCGATCAGAGCGATGCCTTTCGGAGAGGGGAGGCCGTAATCCCGCGCCTCCTGGGTAAACGCACGTTCCCGGAGCCGGAGCCATTCCTTGAGAACGGCAAGGCCCCCGACATTCTCCGGTGCTTCGGTGAGGCTGTAAAACTCCAGAGCGTCTGACTGGCTGAGGATATCTTTCTTATCGGCAATGATGCCGTCAACATCCCTCTCATTCAGGTTTCCGTACATGACTATAGCCTTTGAGAATGAACGCCGTGCCTGGTTGAGAGTCATCCCGAGGGCGGCCTGGAGGAGCTTCTCCCGGCCCGGTCGTGACAGGGTCGACGGTACTCCTGTTGTCGCGAGAAGGAGGTCAAGCTCGGCCGAGAGTTCGGTTATACCGGGCGGGGGAAAGTGGATTATAACTGCTTCATCGCGGATCTCGTCCGGCACACGGGGAATAGGCGAGATGATGACGATCGTCCTCCGGTTGTACCGGGACTTCTGGGAAAAGTTCCGGATCTTTCTTTTGACCTGCGGATTTCCCCAGTATTCGTGGAAATCCTTGAGGATTATGACAGCATTTTCATCGCTTTTTACGATCTCATCGAGAGCTGTCATGGGCTCGCGGGACTGACTGGGAAAGTTCCTGTTCCCGGTCAGGACGGTGAACCCGTCAACGCTGTCCCAGGCCAGGCACTGCCGTGCGGGGTTCCACGTCTCGCACACTCCTTTGATCTGCGAGAGCACACGCTCTTCTTCGGGAGTGACGACAACGATGAGAGTTATTCTGGCCCGGAGCGAGACGTTCAGCCTTTTTGAAAAGTCCTGCTCGTGCATCGCCATCTTACACCCACCTCCGGACAACGATCCTGAGCGTCCCGTCGATCTCCTCTGTCTGCGAGACAACTTCAAACCCGTCTCTTGCCGTCTCGGTCAGTACCATCTTCTTCACGTATTCCTTCTGAATCGTTTCTGCCTGTTTCCTGAGTTCAGCAGCAATACCTTTCCTGCCGATCCCCTTCACACCCCACCAGTCGGCAACCATATCATAGGTCCCGTCGGTATTCTGCACAAAACCTATTCCATATCCCCCGCGGGTTTTCACTGCGATGTCAACAGAATGCTTACCCTCATGGCCCTGTATGGTTGTGTCAATCTCGACAGTATGCCCGAGATCCACGAGACACTGGATAAGCGCTTCACGATGCCGGAATTTTGTCTTCAGGCGGGTGAAATGCGACACTACAACTGCACCTCAGAATTGGCTGCCAGTTCCGTGACAAGCCGATGGCCCGGGAAGCCGGTAACTATGGTCTGTCCATCCCTCCGGATAGTGAATTCGATCTCAGTGCAAACGGTATAATCTGCAGGTTCGCAGATATCCGGGCCATTTGCCGGTTCCCCTTCGCAGAGCCAGATACCGCGTTTACCCGTGTGAGCCGGACTGCTGTCCATGGTCATGACTGTTCTGTTCACGAACGGCCCGGCGATGAGAAGGTCAGTTACTGACAGAAGCCTGCGCCAGGAACGCCGGTGTCTCGATATAATCTGGTCCCAGGTAAATCCGGTAAAGGTTACGACCGACAGACCGGAAGACCGTAACAGCGTGCCGAGCTCAGCCAGGGGGGCTGCCTGCGCAAACGGTTCGCCTCCCGAGAATGTTACTCCGTCGATATTATCAAGCGCCAGTATCTTTTCAGCAAGATCCCCGGGCTGAACTGTCCTGCCACCGGAAAAGGAGAGGAGCCGGGAATTGAAACATCCGCTGCACCGGATGGGACATCCCTGGACCCAGACCACTGCCCGGATACCGGGTCCATTTACTGAAGACCTTGCGAGGAAACCCGCGAGCTTCAGTTCGCTCATTTTTCGGCATCCGGGATCGTCTCTATCTGGTACCATTCAGTTCCCGCCATGGTATCCGGGCATCGTTTTAAAAATACGGGTCCGGGTATCGATGTATCCTACAGAGTATATTCAATCGGATTCCGGAAATTGTTTATCCGGGGACGTGCACATGAAGCATACTTATGAGATACAATCTGACTATACATGTTCGGTTTTTTCCTTATTATAGCCACTGTTCCACGTTAATGTATTACATAAGCATTTCGATGACAGGGAAAATCCGGAATCAGTGAGCAAATGAGGGAATAGTCTGACCGTGGTAAAAATACAGGCCCCGATAAAATAAGGACCCCCGAAACATCTGTTCCGGCAGAGGCCCGGAGACGGATTAATCTTTACTTCTGGTCATACGCAAAAGTCCGGGGGAAGTAAAAAGAGATTTGCAGGGAACGGAATTATCCGAACAGCTTCTTTGACTGTTCGAGCGCATCAACCGCCGGCAGTTTCTTCCCGGTCAGGAACTCGATGCATGCCCCGCCACCGGTCGAGATATGGGTAAAGTCGTGTTCCAGGCCCATCTTTTCGATTACTGCTGCAGTATGTCCACCGCCGCACACCGAGAACTCGACCTGCGATGCCGCCTTGAGCATCTCATAGGTCCCGGTCGCAAAGTCGGCGTCCTCAAACACTCCTGCAGGGCCGTTGAATACGACCGTGCCGGATTTTTTCAGGGCCTGTACCATCGTTGCCAGCGAGTCCATGCCGAGATCGAGCACGGGGGTGTCCTGAGGGATTCTGCCGACCGGGTACTCAACCCTGCGGTTGTTTTCCCGTACCGCAACTGATTCAGGTAATACGACCCGGTCAGGGAACCGGGCAAGGATCTCCTTTGCCTTCTGGATTTCTCCTTCGTATTTCAGCTGGGAGATGAGCTGGGTCGAGGGTTTTCCGATATCGTACCCGGCCGCAATAAGAAAGATATTTGCCACAACGCCGATTACGATGACGGAATTGGCGATACCGTTCTCGAGCACATGGTGTGCGACTGCGATGGAATCATCGACTTTCGTACCGCCAAGAACCATGCACACCGGGCGGGGTGCTCCGTGAAAGACTCTGGAGAGCGTGGAAACCTCTTTTTCCATGAGGAGGCCACCGGCCGATCGCATCGCGAGCGGAAGCCCGACCACCGTAGGCTGCGACCGGTGTGCCGTTCCGAATGCATCGTTGACAAAGAAGTCCGCCATACAGGAGAGCTTCCTGACAAGGTGCGTTTTTTTTGCTTCTTCCGGTTTGAGCGTGAGGTTTTCTTCGGCGTTGAACCGGACGTTCTCAAGCATGAGCACTTCGCCTGTCTTTAAGGCGCTTGCAGCTTCCCGGGCATGCTTTCCGAAGATGCTGTCCACATACTGCACGGGCTTCTTTAAAAGCTGCTCGAGCTTCTCGGCGTGGGCTTCAAGCGTTGTAAAGTCTTTCTTGCCGGGCCGGCTCTGGTGGGTGACGATAACGACCCGGCTTGATTCGAGAGCATGAATAGTAGGGATGTGCTCCCGGAACCGCTTGTCATCGAGAATAAGGCTGGATGTGGGATCGATGGGGGAATTCAGATCAAGTCTGAGCAGGACAGTTTTTCCATCGCATTTCAGGTCCCGTATGGTTCCTATCGGCATCCGCATCCCTCCAAAAAAGGTTTAGGATGAGCTCCTCGCTTTAATCCTCTTCATGCGGAAGAGCTCCTCGCGTTCCATTTCGTCAAGTCGCATCTTGATGAAGTCGCGTGCAGCGGTGAGTTCAGGGATGACCTTGTATTCGAGTGCATTGACCCTGCGTTTCGTCTTCTCGATCTCGTCAAGAAGGCGTTTCATCGTCGTCTCGATCTCTGCACTCTCGATGATCGACTCGACCAGCTCTTCGAATGATGTGGCGGTCTCGTCGATGACAGTCGAGGTGCCGAGGACGCCGTACCCCCTGTCGACAAGGCTCTTTTTCACTTTCGAGGACTCGATCTCGGGTACGATGACCCCCATGATGTTCTTGCTCTTCAGGGTGATCTCCGGCACTTCCTTGACTGAGAATGCAGCCGACTTGACACCTATTGCGCCTTCCAGGGTGTTGGCAAGCGCCATCATCTCGACCGCCTTCGCGTGTCTCCTCAGGAGCTCCCCCCGGGTATCCTTGGCATTTGCAAGGATCTTGAAAAATTCCATGATCAGTCCATCGCGCTTCATCTTGAGGATCTTGTACCCCCGCTCGGAGAGCTGGATCTTCCGCTTGAGGTTGATCAGCTCCGAACGGGTCGGCTTGATATCGCGCAGCGCCATGAACTCTTACTCCTTCTTTGCACCGGTACGGAACTTCGGGTGGTACTTGCTGATGAGCTCGCGGTCGATACGGGTGAGTTGTTCCACCGGGAGCGTGGACAGGAGATCCCATCCAAGGTCCAGGGTATCTGCAATGGTGCGATCCTCATCGTAACCCTGCCTGACGAACCGGTTCTCGAAGAGATCGGCAAACTCCAGGAGAAGGCGGTCACGCTCGGAGAGTGCGTCCTTCCCGACGATTGCGACAAGGCCGCGGAGGTCGTTACCTTCGGCGTACCCGGCATACATCTGGTCGGAGACCTTCTTGTGATCCTCGCGGGTATGGCCCTTCCCGATGCCGAGGTTCATCAGCCGGGAAAGGGATGGCAGCACGTTGATGGGAGGATAGATCCCCTTCCGGTGCAGCTCGCGGTTGACCACGATCTGGCCTTCGGTGATATACCCGGTCAGATCGGGGAT
>DATKMN010000119.1:0-5107 GCA_035541835.1 Methanoregula sp. | reverse complement strand
AGCTCAACGACCTCCGTCAGGGCCTGGCCGTTGTCAGCGATTATTACAAGGACCTCGAAGGGGTGTCCCGGAAACAGGAGGCCGCAGCTCAGCTCGATGAGGATATTGCCAGGCCCCAGATCGACGACGAACTCGAGTTCGAGGGGATCTGGAAGTTCCACGAAGATGACCTCGTCCCCGACCCGTCTGCATCCGTTCCCTGTTCCGAGATGTACGAAGCGTTCGTCCGGTTCTGCACCTCTTCCGGGAGGGCCGCGGTCGACCGGGAAGCCTTCGAGTTCGTCTTTTCCCGGATGGAGAACCCGCAGCCGGCCCTCGACCGGGGAGCGTGGACCGGTTACCGGCTCCGGAGAACGTACCGGTGACGACTCCCGGAGGGACCCGGGAGCCTGTGCCCCACGTCGCCATTATCCGTGAATCCGGCATCCCGCTCGTCGGCTCGCTCTATTTTGGCGTCATAGACCGGGGTACATCTGTCCTGCAGGTCCGCCCGAGCTGCGGGTGCAACATAAACTGCCCGTTCTGTTCTGTTGATGCGGGGCCCGAGAGCCGGACCCGTGCGGCCAGCTATGAGGTCGGGACAGATTACCTCCTGGAGGCTGTCGCTGAGATCGCCGGATTCAAGGGTCCGAGGGTCGAGTGCCATATCGACTCGCCGGGCGAGCCGCTGCTGTACCGGCGGATGCCGGAACTCGTTGCCGGGCTCCGGAAGATACGGGAGGTCAGCACCATCTCGATGCAGACCAACGGGACGCTCCTCACTGAAGACCTCATCCGGCGGCTCGAAGAGGCAGGCCTCGACCGGATCAACCTTTCGCTCCACGCCCTCGATCCGGCTCTCGCAAAGACGCTTGCCGGTGTTGACTGGTTCGACATTGACAGGGTGACGGGTGCAGCAGCCGCGGTCGCACGGAGCAGGATAGATCTTCTCATCGCTCCGGTGTTCATCCCGGGGATCAACGATGCGGAGATCCCGGAACTGATCCGGTTTGCGCAGGAGATCGGGGCAGGAAAGCGGTTCCCCCCGCTCGGGATCCAGAAGTTCGAGCGGTACCGGTACGGCAGGAGCCCGAAGGGAGTGAAGGTCCAGAACTGGTGGCAGTTTTTTAACCGGAGCGTCAAGGAATGGGAGAAGGAGTCGGGGCTCCGCCTCCGCCTCGACCCCGGCCGGGACTTCGGGACGGTCCGGAGGCCCTCGATCCCTCAGGTCTTCAGGAAAGGCGAGAAAACGACCGTGGAGATACGGGCGCCCGGGTGGATCCACGGCGAGATGCTCGGCGTCGCCCGCGACCGGGTGGTCTCGGTCTACAACTGCGGGAAACAGAACGGGCTGGTCCGGGTAAAGATCGTTGCAGCCGGCAATAACATCTATGTCGCAGAGCCGATCTAGATATCCCGGATTTTCCGGCCCACGAAACGGGACTCCATAAAACAGATTTTCTGTAACCGTTTCATCCGGCCGGGTTGCCCGGTATTTTCCGGAGAGGAAGATTCTGCCGCAAAATCCGGTACACAAACACTAAATAGTTTCAAATTTTTATTCTTTTTCAAAGAATGGGCAGTAAAAAAGAGCAGATTGGCCGGCTCTGTCCGTATTGCGGAGCGATCATCACGTACGACGAGTATTTCTGCCGGGCCTGCCACCGGAAGCTGACCGACCAGCTGAACCTCGATACCCCGACCAGCGCAAGACCGGAGACGTATGTGGTCCCCGGCCGGATACTGCTGCTTTCACTCGTCCTCTCCGCCTTCTTCCCCGGGCTCGCCCAGTTCTACAACGGCGATACCCTCAAGGGGGTTGCAGCCTCCCTCGTCTTCCTGATCGTCTCGTTCGGGAACTTCGGGGGGGCGTCGCACCCGCTGGTCCTCTTTGTCGTCTGCGCAGGGATCGCCGCAGAGGGGCTCTTCTCGGCATGGAGGGTCAACACCTACCAGCGGCCCTTTGCCGGCACGAGCCGGCTCCTCTGGGCGGGCCTTGCAGTCCTTGGCATCCTCATCCTGCTCCACCTCTATATCGGACTCCCCGAGACCGCCTACCTCGAAAAATTCTTCCCGGCCCTCTATTTCTGGGCCGGCGGGGCGATGCTTCCGGCAGGGGCTTCCTGAACACGGCGTACCGCCGGAATGAACGCCCCGTCCCGCTCAAGAGAAGGAACTCTTTTGGACTGGTACGATCAACCAGAAAAACGGTGAGAGATTTGCCTGACGAGATCATCGTTGTAAGCACCCCGTACCTCCCGGGATACCGGATCGAAAGGACCATCGGCTTTACCTGGGGCCTCATCGTCCGGAGCCGGGGGCTCGGCCGGAACATCACCGCGGGCCTCCGCTCGCTCGCCGGCGGCGAGATCCACGAGTACACGGAGCTCCTCAACCAGTCCCGGGGGCAGGCGCTCGCACGCCTCAGGGACCACGCCCGGGAACTGGGTGCGAATGCCGTTGTCGGTGTGCAGTTCGATTCATCGGAGATCAGCTACATGACCGAGATCCTGGCGTACGGGACGGCGGTCTTTGTGGAGAGGGAGACTGAAAAGGCAAGCCCGGTAAGGCTGGGGTAAAAAAAAGAAATTTTCTCAGGAATGCCTTTCGAGGAACAGACGAACGCTCCTGGATCGCGATCCAGTCCTGTCGGACAGGTCTGGTCCGGATTCCACAAAAAGATTCCGGTTCCGTATTATGCCGGCACTTTCCGGATCATCTGCACGTCCTGCAGCGTGATCAGCCCGTCCTCGATCATCGCCTCGATCTCGGGGAGGATCGCCATGATCTTCTCCCGCACGTCGATGACATCGATGATGATCGGCAGGTCGAGCGAGAACTGGAAGACATCGACTGTCCTGAGCTTGTTCTCGTGGCCGTACCCGCCCATCCCCCGGAAGACCGTGCACCCGGTGAGACCGTGCTTCATGAAGTACGCGACGAGGTACCGGTATCCCGCCGTACCCCTGATCGTCGTCGATTCCGCGATATAAATCCGTAACAACACGCCGTCCTGAATCATGTTCCCGCCTTCACTACCCGCCGAGCACGAGCCACCCGAGGAATACCCCTGCGATGCTCCCCGCCACGTTGAGGAGGATGTTTACTCCCATCGTATAATAATCGTGGTTCTCGAGCATCCGGAACGTCTCGTACGAGAAGGTCGAGAAGGTCGTGAAGCCCCCGAGCCCGCCCGTCCCGACGAGGTACAGGATGTCCTGGGGTGCGTGCGAGAAGACCACCAGCGCGAACGCAAAACTCCCGGAGACGTTGACGATGAGCGTGCCTGCCGGCACGCAGCGGACCGGGGGGATCTTCGAGAGCTCGAACCGGAAGACGGAGCCGACTGCCCCGCCGATCCCGACAAGCACGAGGGGTTCCATTCAGGAAACCCCCCGGTGCCGGGAGATGATATACCGGCCCGCGAGCACCCCGAGGAAGCCTGCCAGGAGGTTTGCCGCGATGTTCGCAGAACCGATGACCGGCCCGGCTTCGAAACTCTGCACCGCGAGCGCCGAGAACGTGGTGTACGCCCCGATGGCCCCGATGCCGAAGAAGATGCGGGTGTCCCGGCTGAACGCACCGATGTAGATGGACTCGTACATGAAGATGCCCATCGCGATGCAGCCGGTGAAATTGACAAGGAGCGTGCCCGCCAGGGACGGAACCTGCCTGTCGGCAAGGAACCGGAGGACCGCCCCGAAAAAGCCCCCGGCAAGGATCAGCAGGTACGGTACAGCTGCGGGTCTGATCTCCAAGCTCGTCACCATGATTGTTCCGAAAAGATCCAGAGGGAATTTGCGTGGTCCCTGCAGGAATGTTCTCACATAATCTGTTTCGAAGCATTATGTGATTTTTCATAGGAAAGCAGCGGTGGCGTTATCTTACCGGTTTCCGGATAATGCTAAATTACGGAAATCAATCCGGAGCTGTTTGTTATTTCCGGAAATGTACCTGATGAAAGAATGCTTTTGCATCAATAACGCGACGCTGGAATCATCGTTTGTGCGGAACTTTGGCGTCCGGGGGAGCGGCATACCCCCGGCGGACCGGGGGAGCCTGGCCGGGCCCGCTCACCCGGGCGGCGGGGTTTCCTTCGCCGCCTCGTGAGTCTTCCTCAGGGTCTGGGAGAGCGCGATGAGTCCGGTCGTATCCCCGAGCGCCATGGTATTGAGGGCAGACGAGGGGACGAGGATGAGGACGGAGTTGTTGGTCTTGAGCCCCTCGTACAACATGTTCATGCCCCGGAGGTGGAGGGCCGTGGGGTTGTCCGCGTAGGTCTTTGCCGCGTCCTCGAAACTCTTCGCGATCTGACGTTCGGAGTCCCCGAGGATGACCCGTGCCTGGCGCTCCCGCTCGGCCTGGGCCTGCATCGACATCGCGTTCTGGAGCTGGATAGGGATCACGACGTCCCGTATCTCCACCGAGAGCACCTTGATCCCCCACCCGTCGATCCGGTTCTGGATGGTCTTCTGGAGCTCGTTGTCGATGGTCTCCCTCCCGGCGAGCATGTCGGCAAGGACCGTCTTCCCGATGACGTCCCGGAGTGCGGTCTGTGCGGCGAGAAGCACCGATTCGCGGTAGTCCTTTACCTGGAGGGCCGCTTTCTCCACGTCGACAACCTGCCAGAAGAGGACAGCATCGACGTTCACGGGCACGGTATCCTTCGTGAGGGTCTGCTCCGCGTTGAACGAGGTCGTTATCACCCGCAGGTCGATGATGTACGGCACGGTGTTGAAGACCGGGATGATGATGACGAGGCCCGGCCCCCGTATCCCGGTGAATTTCCCGAGGAAGAGCACCACGATCCGTTCCCACTGCTTGACAATCCTGATGCTCATCGCCACCAGGATGAGGATGATGATGAGCACTACTACGAGTATAGCCGTACCTAAGGGTGTCATGCCGTTTTTGTCTCCTGAATGAGCCTATGTAGCATAACGGGAGAGAAAAAGATATCGCAGGAATATTTTTCCCGGTTATGGAACGGGAGGGATAATTCGAGGACCGCGGGTTCTCGTGACGGCTGGCTGAGGGTGCCGGGAAATTTCAGATTCTTTATGGATAAGGGAAAATGCCCGTACAGCTAATACGGCTTGATCGTAAGGCGCAGGGGTGGGCCACGGGA
>DATKMN010000118.1:0-3683 GCA_035541835.1 Methanoregula sp. | reverse complement strand
CGTCTTTGAATTCTGCACACGGAAGGATGACTGATCCGGGCCCCTCTCTCAGCGGTTACCGGGCGGAAATCATCCGCATGGCGGTCCCGGAACGTGGTGGCACAGGTCTTTTGTGGTTGCGTTGCGAGACATACCGGGTTTGAAGGAAATATACCTGAGGCCCCCGAGCTCATAGGGCTGGCACCGGGGATCGTGGTCGCTGTCCTCGCGGTTTTTTTGGTTCCCGCCCGCTCTTTGGCGTAATCATCGGCATCATCTTCGGAGTCGTGGGGTTTATTGTCCCTGACGGGAAAACGGGGCCCCGAAGTTCCCGGTTGTTTCCGGCGTTTTGTTTCTCCTGCACTCCTTCGCCGGTACAGCATCCGGATCGCGGCCTGAATGCGGGACCCCTGCCCTGCACCGGGGCTTCTGGTGGCCCCTGTCATCCTGGTTGAAGTACCCTGATATACCGGAATGCACAGACCGCCATCAGGGGAACTGGAACCGGTATCCGCCCTCCGGCACGCGGATCTCGAACCGGGCGCCTTTCCCCGGTTCGCCGGTCTCGGAGATGGTTATTCCGGTAATCGACAGGATTTCCCGGGAGAGAAAGAGGCCCATCCCCCGGTTCTCCTCAAACCTCCGGTCGAAAATGTTCTCCTTGCTGCCGGCCGGAATTCCCTGGCCATCATCTTCGAAAAACAGGGTGAGCCCTTCCCTGGTTTTCTCGTACCGGAGGGTTATCCGTGTCGCTTTTTTTCCGTGGACTGCCACGTTCTCGGCCAGGGTATAAAAGACATTTTCCAGCAGGGAGTCGCCATAGATCTCCAGCCCTTCGACATCGAGGGTCCGTAAAAATCCCTGGAGATCCAGGTGGGAGACGCCGTAGAGGAACGCCTGCATGACGTTCTGCCACGCCGGTGGCTTGAGTCCGAGGTTCTGGTACTGCCCGGCAAACCGCAGGGATTCCGAGATCGAATGGACCAGCGCTGCCTGTTTCCCGATGAGACCGGCCTTCTCCCCCTCCGGGGCCTGTTTTGCAAGTTCGATGTAACCGGAGAGGGAGAATACCGCGTTCTGGATATCGGTAAAGGTTATGGAATTCAGGAGGGTCAGTTTCTTCCCTGCCATCTCAAGCGCCTTCTGGCTCCTGAACAGCTCGTCGTATTGGTGGCGCAGTTCTTCCTCGGCAAGGGCGAGCTGCTCGTTTGCCGTGTGAAGTTCCTCGTTCCTCCGGAACAACTCCCGTTCGGTCTGTTTCCTGCCGGTGATATCCCGGACATTGCACTGGACCTGGGTGGCCCGGTCCACGAGGTACACCTCGGTATCGAGGCGTTTCCCGTCCCGCGACTCGACCTCGATATCGGAGAAGAAGACAAACCCGTACTCATCGAGCATGTCGTGGATCTTCCCGTACCCCCCGTTCACCCTGAGCAGGCCGATCTCCTCGAGCGTTTTTCCCACGAGTTCGTCGGCGGGGGAACCGAGCATGTCCGCTATCGCGGGGTTGACCTTCGTCACCGTTCCCGACTCCTTGTCCAGGAGGAGGAGCCCGTCCTTTGCGGTCTCAAACGTCCGCCGGAAACGGAGTTCGGACTCCGCGAGCGCATTTACCGCCCGCTGGCGTTCGGTGATGTCGATGCCGATCGCAACGAACCGGTTGTGATTTCCTTCTTCGTCGGGAATGGTGCGGGTGTTCCAGGAAATAATCTTCTTCTCGCCGTTTTTTGCCCGGACGGTCGTCTCAAAATTTTCAAAGATTCTCCTTTCATGGATAATGGCCCTGATGATACCGGTAATTTTTTTCCGGTAATCCGCCTCGGGATACATCAGTTTCCAGATGGTGTTTCCCCCGATGACTTCTTCCGCGCGATACCCGCTGATATCTTCCGCGGCATGGTTCCAGACAATGATCGTACCGGTCCCGTTAAGGACGGTCAGCCAGACATTTGCGTTCGAGACAATGCTCTCGTTGAACTCGCTGACCACGCGATATGCGAGCTGCTTTTTCTCCACCGCGATCGACAGGTACGCGATGACGACCGCGACCGCGGCGAAGGAGGCAAACCGTAAGACGGCCCCGACGAGCTCAAGCTCGTTCGAAATCTGGAAATACGCTGCCATGGCAAGGTATCCCAGTCCCAGCAGGACGGAGTAAAAAATTCCCCGTTTCTGGTACCGGTACGCAAGGAAGATGACGGGAAAATAATACAGGTTCGGAAAGACCGTCGTGATATTCACGATAAAGCAATACAGGGTAAGCACAAGGATCGAAGCGCTGGTCGCAAGCGTAATGGCCCGCCACCGGGTTTCAGAAATTGTTTCGGCCTCGCGGGAGAGGGGTGTCGTAGCGACCACATCCGGAATGCCGGGCCGGAGCGGGATTTCCGTTCGTGCCGGTGGGAAGTATTCAACCCGCCCGGATTATATAAAACAACTGCCGCATCCTTGCGGAACTACCGCAACTCCGGCGGGCAGCCGCGAAAAAAAATTATTCCGCGGGAACCACCGGCGGCACCGGGGCAGCCGGGACTGCTGGGGTTGCTCTGTCGTACACCCGGGTAATGTACCGTGCCTGGAAGACGGCGATGAGCGGCAGGAGAAAGAGCCCTATGATGACTGCGGCTGCGATCCAGCAGAAGAGGACTGCCATGCTGAACCCGGAGAGGACAACCGTGATGCCGGCGAGGAGGATGAAGATGAAGACCAGGATCCCTACCGGGATGCCTACGACGATCGCGATGATGATGAGAGCAAGGATGTAGAACAGCCATCCGATCCTGCCGATGGTATCGAGGATGGCCCCGAAGTTGAAGGCCTCGGCGAAACTGCCGGTCCGGGCGAACCGGATCTGGGCTACGGGGACGAGGATCGCGATGGCGATATCGAAGATATACAGGAGCGCGAGGAGGCCGGGGTTCGGGGCCCAGCCTGCGAACGCAGCTCTTGCCGACGGGTCGCCCTGCATCACGCGTACCAGCCCACCATAGACCGGCAGGTAGATGAGAATATTGAGCACGATGATCGGGATCGCGTAGATGAGGCCGATGACCAGGAGCTTGAGGCCGTCGACGAACAGGTTCCCCCACCCGTCCACCTCCGGCGCTGTCGCCGGGCCCCGGTAGATCCGCATAACGTATCCGTTGAGGGGAATCCCGATGATGACGGATGCGAGGACCAGCCTCAGCCACCGTCCCGTGTTCCCGAATACTCCCTCCTTCATGAAGGAGAAGGAGTCCCGGATGATATCTCCATAATCCATAGCTAGGATTAGGAGGCCGGCATTAAAAAGGCATTTTGTTCCCGGGCGGTCGGAGGCGCGGAAATTGCATCTGCCTTTTCTTCTGTCAGGCACCGCCTCTGCGGCCCGGGGGCCGGAGCCGAAGGATCCGGGGGAAAAAGTTTCGGGTTTTCAGGAAAGCTTTATTCCTGCCACCGGGTGGATCTCGTACTTCAGCCGCCCGGATCTCACGTCCGGGTCCTCTTCGGCAAACGCGACCACCCTCTCCCGGTCCGCCGTGGGAAAGACCGCGACCCATTTTGCGTCGGTGTTGTCCGTGACCGGCCCGCAGAACGAGACCTGGCCTTCCTGCATGAGCGCGAACTGGTACCGGACATGGCCGCTCAGGGGGACTTTACCGGGATCGCCGGGGCCCGGGAGGTAGCATGACCCTTCCCGGAAGATCACGAAAAAACAGGACTCC
>DATKMN010000117.1:0-12530 GCA_035541835.1 Methanoregula sp. | reverse complement strand
GCTCTTCCGGAGCCGGCCGTTCGCAGTTGAGGGAAGCACCGGGGCCGCCGTTGTTTCCGAAATCGCGCCTCTCCCGGGCGAATTCATTATCCCGAAAGTCCGGATGAGCGCGTTCATCGGGACTGAACTCGATCTCATCCTTCGTAACCTCGGTATTGACTGTCTGGTCGTTACTGGGATACAGACGCCGAACTGTATCCGGACAACAGTCTTCGACGCGATAGCGGACAACTATCCCGTCGTCCTCATTGAAGACGCTACCGGAGCGCAGAACGATGAGATCCAACGGAACAATCTCCGGGATATCGCCAACATCGGCATAACGGTCACGAAGGCAGAGGATCTCATCGGGATGCTCGGCTAAAAGATCCTGAAAGGCGGACGGGAATCACGGCATGCTGTCAGGAACCGATTTTGCGCTGGTCGGGCTGGCCGGTCTGGCCGCGGGAATCATAAACTCGGTTGCCGGCGGCGGTACGCTCGTATCGTTCCCCATTCTCGTGGGCTTTGGTATCCCTGAAGTGGCCGCAAATGTTACCAACACGATCGCATTATGCCCGGGATATCTTGGCGGAGCGTTCGCACAGCGGGAAGATCTCAGAGGACAGGGCCAGCGCCTCCTCCTCCTCGTTCCTGCCGGTATCGCAGGAGGAGTCGCGGGAGCCGTCCTGCTGCTCTCTGTTCCTTCCCAGGTGTTCCGGGTACTCGTTCCCTTCCTTATCCTCCTTGCGGCAGTTATTCTCGCAGTTCAGGATCGTGTCCGGAGATGGGTCGAGGTCCGGGCAGCCCGGGCCGGTTCCGGAGACGCCAAAGACCGGCGGGCCCTTTTCCCGGTTGGTCTTGCAGCCGTCTACGGGGGGTATTTCGGGGCCGGGCTGAGTGTAATCGTCCTTGCCGTGCTCGGGCTCTTCTTCCGGGACAACCTGACCCGCCTCAATGCGCTGAAACAGTGCATATCGCTCGCAATAAACGTGGCAGCAGCAGTATTCTTCCTCTTTTCCGGAGTCGTGGTCTGGCCGGTTGCGGCCGTTATGGCTGCAGGGGCGTACGCCGGGGGAACTCTCGGAGGAAATATCGCCCGCCGGATCGACCCTGCACAGTTACGGTGGGCCGTTGTCGCGATCGGCTTCGCGGTCGGCTTGTTCTTCCTCGTTAACCTTTGAAACCTCTGCATTATTGGCACTAAATGCATTCCAAAAGGTGATGGGGGTTGATATAAAAACCTGTTAAAAATTTATAATTATAATGCATTCACGAGCGAGGTCCGCGTTACAACGCCAATCGCCTTGCCGTTCTCGAGGACCGGCACGGCACTGATACCCTTCCTGATCATCAGGTCGGCAACCTCGCCGATACCTGCCGTCTTTGCGACCGAGATGAGGGGCACGCTCATGATGTCCTTGACAAGCAGGTTCCGTATCCGGTGGTCCTGGTGGTTGTCCTCGACCTGTTTCCGGAACTTCCTGAGCGCAATCGCCACGTCGGTCTCGGTGACCATGCCGGTGATCTTCTCGTTCTCGCTGACCACGAACCGGTGGATATTGTCATCGAGCATCCTGCGCCGGAGATGTACTACCCGTTCATCTGACGCAATCGTTACAATCTTTTCCATCACAGTCCCGAGCGCTGCCTCGGGCCTGAGTTTTCTCAACAGGTCCGACGCACCAACCTGCCCAACCAGCCGGTGATCTGCATCATAGACCACGACGAGCTTGTATCGCTGGAGGAGTGGGACCACCACGTTAATGCTCTCGTCCGGATAGACGCTGGTAAACTCAGGTTCGACGACGCTCGCAACATGGATTGCGGTCGGGGCGATACCGGAGTTCTGTTTGCTGCCGAGTTTCCTGGCAATGGCCTGCCGCGACACCGTGCCGACAACGGAGTTCCCGTTCAGGGCTATGAGCGGGTCTGCCCCCTCCGTAAGCATCTTGTCGAGCGCCTCGGTTATCTTCGCTGATTTGGATATTGTTGTCGCTTTTGCCATCACATCTTTGACAGTAAACTGTTTTGTCATTTCGTCACTTCCCGAATGATATCATCGCGTTTGATTATTCCCAGAATCTCATCCTTACCGACAACGACAAGGCTGTTGACATGGTGCCCGCGCATTGCGGCAACCGCGTCCGAGACCGTTGCATCCGGCCCGATGGTGACCGCGGGGTGCGACATCACGTCTTCGGCGATGATTGTTGTCCTGAGTACATACCGGTATAACTTATTCCCCGCATGCTCTTCCTTTCGTAAAAATACCACGTCCCTCTCTTCCGTCCCCGGTCTCCGGCTGGACGGGTCGAGGAAAGCGAGGTTCGTCTCGGTGATAACGCCCGCAAGCGTCCCGTCATTGTTAGCAACGACCAGCTTATCATTCTTTTCGGTCATGATCTCGATCACGTGATCGAGCGAGTGGTAACGGTCGATTACCACGGCATCCTCCATCACACTCCTGACGGGCAGCGTCGAGCGCCCGAACAGGGGGGATTTCATCAGATCCGTCTTGGTCACGATGCCGGCCACGGCACCGCCCTCAATTACCGGGGCAGAGGAGATGTCCCTGAGGATGAACAGCCGGGCTATCTCCCGTACCGGGGTTTCCGGGGCAACTTCCTGCAGGTTCCGCGTTAAAAACGCCCCGACCGGGATGCGGTCGATCGGACGCCTCCGCCACGCAGGCTCGGGCTCCCGCAGCCGGAATGCGATATCCTTTTTCGTGAGGATCCCTGCCGGCTTCTGCTCTTCCATGACAAGGAGCCGGGAAATACGGTGCTTCACCATCAGGTTCCTGGCATGGGCTATCGTCTCTTCCGGCGAGACGGTCCAGACCGGGCTGCTCATGATTTCCCGTGCGATCATCACCACCCCTCCGCTGCAAACCCGCGTACGAGGTCGAACTCGGTGACGAGGCCGATGAGCCGGGAATCCTCGATGACCGGCAGTGCCCCGATGTTGCGGTCAAGCATCTCCCGTGCCGCATTGTTGATGCAGTTTCCCGGCTGGGTGGTAAACAGGTCTCCCGAGATGAGGGTCCTTACCGGCAGGGCCATTACCTCGCCGATATCGCCGGTGGTAATCCGGGTGAAGACCTCGCCGGTGCCGAGATACCGCATGATATCGGTCGCGGTAATGATCCCGAACAGGACATCGTCGCTCACGACCGGAAGCCTCCGGAACCTGTACCGGGTCATATCGCGCGTGACGGTCGATATCGCGCTCTCCGGATGCGTCACCCGCAGATCGGAAGTCATGATATCTTCAACATTGAGAGGGCTCCGCTCCGCGGCGAGGAGACGCAGGACATCGCGTTCGGTTACCATGCCGGCGACGACCCCGTCGTCATCGATGACCGGCAGCCCCCCGATCTTCCTCGTAATGATCGCTTCGACCGCGTCCCTGACATGGGCGGTATGGGGAAGGGTGGAGAGCTGCTGGGTCATGATGGTCCGGACATTCTCGTTCAGCGCTGCGATGAGGTTCCCGCCGTGCCTGACCTGGACGAGTTTGTACTTGTCCCCCCCGCCCATGAAATTGATCACGTCGCCGGAAGTGATGATCCCCCGCAGTTTGTGCGTGCCCGGATCTGTCACGGGAAGCCTGCGGAAACCGCATTTCGTCATTGTTGTGACGGCGCCGATGATGCTCCGGGTAAGGGGGACGGAGACGACATCGCGGGTTGCAACCGCCATGATCTCGCCCTCCTGTTCTGCGATATGGGTCTTGAACTCCACCGGCCCGCGGTCCTGTTTTCCCTGCATCTTGAGGAGCCTGTCGGCCTGTTTAACGCCACGCCCGTTTTTTTGCATAACCACACTCCTGACGATTCCTTGGATCTTTTAAAAAATTCTTTCCCATTATCCGGTTCCGGGCATTGTCCTGTAAACCCGGACTGCTCATGCCATGCCTTTGAGTATGTCATGCCGGTCCACGATACCGACCAGGTCGTCCCCGTCGACTACCGGCAGCCGGCTCACGTCACGGCTCACCAGCAGTTCTGCCGCAGAACCGAGATGGTCCTCGGAAGATATCGTGATTACGTCCTTGGTCATCACATCGCCGATCTCCCGGTTTGCGTGCTGCACGATCACCGACCGGACACGGTGGGAACTGATCAGGTCGCGCCGTGAGATGAGGCCCACGAGCCTCCGTTTTTTCACCACCGGGAATGCGGTGAACCCGCTTTCAACGATGAGCGAGTAAATCTTCTCGATGGGATCCGCGGGGTCGGCAGTTACAACCTTCCGGGTCATGACTTTCCCTACGGTACCGCGGAGCTCGTTCCGGGAGGTGATCACCGGGAAGAGGTCGGCCAGCAGGACGCCTCCGGTGATATGCCCCTGTGCATCGACGACCGCGGCACTGTCGGTCCGCGCCTCCCTCATGGCTCTTGCAACCGTCTCGACCTGGTCGCCGGGCGAGGCACGTGCCGCATCCTTGATGAACCCTTCGACGGTGATGTTGGACTTGGTCGCGGTTACCCTCAGTCCATCGGTTATATCGATGAAACCGAGAAGGACTTTTTTTTGGTCCGTGACATAGACCTCACGGAATCCTTCATCGCGCAGTATCTGGCGGGCCTTTGTTATCTGGTCGCTCTCTTTCAGCACAGGGACATCGATCATGAAATCCTGTGCGCACCTCATGCCAGGTTTTCCTCCTCGCGGCAACGCGTGCAGAGCATCACGTTGTCCACCCGCTTGAGATCATCGGACATCTTGCTGCAGCGGTTGCACATACCCACATCGACGAGTTCCTCGCGGTTGATCTCGATAAGGTCCGCCATGAGATCGTTCACTTCGCTGGACACCGTAAGGATGTCCCGCACCGTTACGATCCCGATGACCCTGTCGGCAGTGTCGACCACCGGGAGCCTCCGGACCTTATGCTTCACCATCATATGGGCTGCGTCGCCTACTGTCTTGTCCGCACTCACCGTGATGAGTGGCGTGCTCATGATTTTGTTTACCTGTACCGTACTAGGCCTGAGATCCCTGGCCACCACCTTGCAGTTGATGTCCTCTTCGGTAACGATGCCGATGGGCCTGCCATCTTCCATAATAATGACGCTTCCCACCTCTTCGCTGCACATCGCTCTGGCCGCTTTCGCGACGCTCGCGCCTGCTTCGATCATCGTCGGGTTGCTTCTCATCACTTCGCTGAGTGGTACCCGGGTCTCAAACCGGATTGCGCTAGTCTTCTTCATGAGTCACCTCCTGAAATCAGTGCCTTGGTGATTACAATTAGCATACTCCCCACTGCCTCTATAAATACAATTGGGAGCGCGTGGTTCCGGAGAAGAACCGGCCTTTTTGGCAGGGGGCACAGAGACTCCCTGCAGGAGAGCTGACGGCGGCCGGTACGAGAAACCTAATAAAGAGCGGTTTCTATACACTACTAACGAATTATGGTGAATTCCTTGTACCTGCTACGATTCCCGGCAATGGGGGTGTCCCGTTGAAGATTTTTACCCAGACCTACGGCAAAGCAAAAAAGAAGTTTGCCAATTTTCTCAATATGTTTTTTAAGAAGAAACGGACCCGGATCGGCATTTACGGCCCGCCGAACGCGGGAAAGACCACGCTCGCCAACCGTATCGCCCGTGACTGGACCGGCGATGCCGTCGGGCCGGTGAGCGAGATCCCCCACGAGACCCGCAGGGCACGGAAGAAGGAAGATATCATAATCTCCGGGGCAAACGGCAGCACCCTCACGATGGACATCGTCGATACTCCCGGGGTCACAACCAAGATCGACTACCATGAGTTCCTCGAGTTCGGCATGGAGAAGGACGAGGCGATCATCCGGGCCCGGGAAGCGACCGAGGGCGTCGCCGAAGCCATGCACTGGCTCCGGGAGGATATCGACGGGGTAATCTACATGCTCGACTCCACCCTCGACCCCTTCATGCAGGTCAATATCATGATGATCGGGATCATCGAGAGCCGCAACCTCCCCGTCATCATCGTGGCAAACAAGATCGATCTTCCCGATGCCGCACCGGGAAGGATCCGGAGCGCCTTTCCCCAGCACCCGGTGGTCGCAATCTCCGGGCTCGAGGGAAGGAACGTCGAGGACCTCTACAACACCATGCTCCAGCTCTTCGGGTGAAGGAAGATGCCGCACAAGTGTACGAAATGCGGAAGGGAATATAAGGACGGCTCGACCGAGATCCTCAAGGGATGCGCAAGCTGCGGCAACAAAAAATTCCTGTACGTGAAGGAAGCGGAGATCAACAAGGACGTACTCGAGGAGAAGACCATCGACGAGATCGCCGACGAGTCCCACGAGGAAGTCCTTGAAGTCGTCGAACCCTCGAAGAAGAAAGAGGTGGAGATGTTCGACCGGGTCGAGACGATCCGTATCGTATCCCCGGGCTCGTACGAGCTGAACCTCGAGAAGATGGCAAAGACCGATGAGCGGATCGTGAGCGTGGGGAAGGAAGGCAGCTATATCATCGACCTGATGTCGATGGCAAAGGACGCTCCGGTCCGGAAAAAGAAACCGAAGAAAAAATAAACGATTCGTTTTTTAGCGTTTTTCTGTCTACAAAAGGCCGGGAATTTCCGGAATTCCCTCTCCCGATCCCTTTATCTCGTCGCAAGGCCCTCGCGGACCGCATCGTACGGCGGGTGCAGGCCGAGGCGCCGGAAAAATTCGTCTGCGAAAACGACACTGTTGACAACCGCCCATTCCGCACACCCGTGACCCAGGCACTTGTCGGGAAAGAACGGGCTGTTCCGGTGGGCAAAGGGGTTGGGTGCGAATTTCGTCCTGAGAGACTGCTCAAATTTTTCTGCAGTCGTCCGGTCGCGGTCTCCCGGATGGCCACCCCGGTTGACGGGGACCCACTCGCGCTTGTAATGCATCAGATAGTTGCGGATACCGACGAGTTCCCGGACATTGCCATATGCGGGTTCGCGGTCGTCAAACGATGGCCTCTCCGTTATCTCGAGGACCCTCTGGTACTTGTACAGCACCGGTGCCCGGTCGAAATTCTTCCCGTTCTTCCAGCGCTTGGCGATGAGCCGGAGGGCGGATCCTTCATCCTCCTCAAGAAGAAGACAGGACTCATCCGCAGCATCGGCGTAGAGCTCGTTTATCGTGGATTCAAGGAACGCTACCGATGACAGGACGGAGTTAAGGATAAACGTTTCGTGCCTGAGTACGGGTTCTGACGGAAGCGGGAGGGTTTCCCGGCAACTCTTCTCTATGGAATACCCGAGCCGGCAGAGCAGGGCCGCAGAGAGGATGTACCGTACTGAGAAACAGTCACGGAACTGCACCGCGGAATCCTCGCAGGCGGTCTCAAGAGGGATCTTGTCCATCGTACTTTCTTCTCGCTTCAAGGGTAAAAGACCATCCCGGGCGCCGGTCAAAGCCTGTTCATCGGGATACAAAATCCCCGATATTGACCCGGATTTGCGGTTCATGCCTTGAACCGGGGCCATCCAGTAAAAGAACCCGCCATATTATGATAATATATATCGCCGGCAAATCCTGTTCTTCTTAATCCATGGACCAGCCGCACCGGGCTGGTTGATGGAGACGCACACGAACCTCATCCATGCACCCTAAGAATGCCACGCCTGCAATAACGGAGCCAGGACAATGCCTGAACTGATCGTTTGTTCGAGGAAGGACCCGTTCAGCGAGGAGCTCAAGGAAGCTCTCGACGAGCAGGGGATCCCGTACCGGGAAGTCGATATCCGGCAACCCGGTGTAGTACAGGAACTGAAAAACCGGGGCTGCACCGCACTCGAGCCGCCGGTCATCCTGATATCACGTGGACACCGGGATCTCCGGTTCTTCACCAACGACGATCTTTTCTGGGACGGTAAACTGGTCCGGGAAGCAGTCTTCGATCTTGCCCGGATCTGATCTCCGTCCACCATCCTCTTTTCTCCTGCCCTGTTCCCTATAAGAAAGGCAGTCCAGCCGGGCTTCCGGTTCCATGATACGGATCCGGTGGCTTATCTTATCCGAAACACAAACCGGAATGGTAAAAAAAGATGTCCTTTTCCTGCCGGCAATGCGGTGAATGCTGCAGCACCATGGGCGAGATTATCCGGATCCGGGAACAGACCGGGCCGGATGAATTCCGGATCTGGTTCACGGTGACGGGGGAGGAGCGGGTTGTCACCCTTGACCCGGATAAACAGGCTCTCTTCCGGTCCGGAAGAACCGGTTCCCAATCGCTCGCGTGCCCGTTTCTCCGCAGGAATTCTGACGGGCT
Source organism: Methanoregula sp. (assembly GCA_035541835.1). Lineage (GTDB taxonomy): Archaea > Halobacteriota > Methanomicrobia > Methanomicrobiales > Methanospirillaceae > Methanoregula. The sequence continues at coordinate 4,303 of DATKMN010000117.1, read as the reverse complement.
TTTCACCTGCACGGTCCACCATTCCCGCCCGGATCTCTGCCGGCAGTACGCCTGTTTCCGGGTCCTCGTGCTGGATTCGAAAGGAAGGAAGCTTGGCCGGGTCGTGGAACATACCAGGTATTTTGTCTCGGCCGACCCCCTGCTGAACGCCCTGTGGAAGAATACGATTGAACCGGCCGTGATATCCGATGAAGATCTCTGGGAAGAGCACGTCGAACGCGTGCTGACCGCTGCCGGATACCGGGTTGTCCGGTAATCCGGAACGCCGCCCTCCCGGGGCCAAAAAAAATCCTGGCCTTACCGCCACGCCATCTTCGCAATGAACGAGAGGCCTGTCAGGATCAGCAGTACACCGACCCCGTACGGCCAGATATAAATCCAGAAATTTGCCGGAGCCCACACGAGTGCAGCGCCGATGAGGACAAAGAACAGCCCGATAACAACGGACATCCACCGGCCTCCTCCCCGGCAGCAGGGCGCCGGTGACCCGGCAGGTTCTGACGGGAGGCGGAAAATCCCCGACGCCAGGAACCCGAGTCCAAGCCCGATGAGTATCCCTGCGGCTGCGTATCCCGCGATCAGTCCGACTCCCAGGCCGATCAGAACCCCGGCAGGAATGAAAAACTGCCTGCCGTGCCGGTGCCGGTATTCCTTCTCTTCCGGATTTGCCATACCGGACTTTTGCAGTACCTGCCATATAAGAATTACGAGATGGTTTTCATTCATTTTTCATTCATATCCGTTCCTGGAAAAACCGTTCCTGGAAAAACCGTTCCAGCAAATCTTCGCTACCGGACACGTCCCGGGATCAGGCGACTGCCGGGGCAAAACAAGTGGTTTTTCTGCCTGAAAGTCATTTTGAGAGGGAAAAAAAGCCGGATGCCCGGAATAACCGCTCATAACTGCAAAGTTTTCAGCACTCAAATAAAGCCATAAATAACCCGGCCGCGAACTTTCAGGAAGCAAATCTCACGAGGAACATTCCATGAACACTACCACGATTATCACGGTGATCGGCATCATCTGCTGCCTTGCCGTCGCAGCGGCAGGCTGCCTCGGCACCGGCCAGGGAACACCGGCCACACCACCCGAACAGCAGCCTTCCGGAACACCGGTACAGGTCGGTCACCTGTTCGTAAATGAATCCCAGAACAATGCCACGGTCTCCATCAGCAAAGGCGAGATCATCACGGTCAGCCTTGCGGAAAACCCCACGACCGGTTACCAGTGGAACCTGACCGTGACACCCGGGCTGAACATAACCGCGGACACGTACACGCCATCGGACCCGACCGGCAGACTGGTTGGGTCCGGCGGGACACACAGCTGGGACATAACCGCCATCGCATCGGGAGACCAGCAGATCTCTGCCGTTTACCGGCGTTCATGGGAGCCTGTCACCGGTAACGAGTCCGCATTTGTGATGACCGTAACGGTCCGGTGAAAACCTTTTTCCGGGGTATCACCGATACCCTTAATATTCCTCCTTCCCCATACTGTGAAGGCACTATTACCAAATTGTGCTGACAGATGTAAGTCCGACGTGCGACACCGCACTGCCCGAACAGGCTTTGGGATTACAGATCAGTCAGTAGCCATTACTGCACTTTTCTGGACTTACCTGTACTCTAGGAGGCTACACTATGGCACGAATGCATGCCCGAAGAAGAGGCAAGTCATGCTCAGTCCGCCCCTACCGGAAAGAAGCCCCCGCGTGGTCCAACACCGACGCAAAGGCGATCGAGAAAGTCATTCTCGAGCTCCGGAAGGAAGGCGCATCGAGCAGCAAGATCGGACTGGTCCTGCGGGACCGGTACGGGGTACCCGACGTGAAACTTGCCACCGGCAAGCGTATCGGGGATATCCTGAAAGAGAACAAGGTCTCATCCGAGATCCCCGAAGATCTCCGCGACCTCATGATCAAGGCGCTGGGCCTGCGCAAGCACCTCGGCGAGAACACCAAGGATCTCCACAACAAGCGCCAGCTCCAGCTGGTCGAGTCGAAGATCCGCAGGCTCGTGAAGTACTACACGGGAAGCAGGAAGCTGCCCAAAGAGTTCACGTACAAGCCGGAGAACGCAGAGATCCTGCTCTCCAGATAAGATCGGGTAGCTCAAAAGTCCACCGGAAGCACGCATGATGTCCCTCGAATCCGCAAGCGGCGCCATTGCCGAAGAGATCCGCAGGCAGGAGTTCGTCGAGGTGTTCGCTCACCACGACGCAGACGGCATAGCAGCCGGCTCGATCCTCTGCCACGCGATGCTCCGGGCAGGCATCCGGTTCCGGCTCAGGGTCCGGCACGGGATCGGCAGCGCCGACCTGGCCGGCGATTCGGCATACCTCCTCTGCGATATGGGTGCGGGAATGGAGGATCTCCGCGAGGACGCGATGGTCGTCGACCACCACGTGCCGCTCTTTGGCGGCGAGCTCCATGCCAACCCCCGTCTCGACGGGATCGACGGCGACTCCGAACTCTCGGCTGCCGGCACCGCGTACATCGTCGCCCAGAAAATCGGGGACAACCGCGACCTCGCCGGCCTCGTGATCTGCGGGATCATCGGCGATGGCCAGGAGATAGCGGGAAGGAACCTTGAGATCTTCAACGAGGCGATCGCAAACGGCATCATCAACCCCGGGCGCGGCGTAACACTTCCCGGCAGGGATACCACCGAACCGTGGTTCATGGCGACTTCGCCGTACCTCCACGGCATCAGCGGACAGGAGCAGCACGTCAAAGAGCTCGTCGCGCAGGCGCAGGACCAGAAAAAAGGCCCGGACGCCCTGCGGCTCGACATGCTCCTCTCGGGAGTAGTGCTGGACGCTGCCCCGGCGACCGCCGCCGGGAGCCTGCAACGCATCTACGGCGATACCTTCCACCTCCAGCGCGAGGTGATTGAAGACGGTCACACCCTGACCGCGATCATCGATGCCTGCGGAAAGACCGGGCACGGGGACATCGGCGCAACGCTCTGCATGCGCTCGTCGCACTATATCGGCGAGGCGTGGGAGATCGCACGCCGGCACCGCTCAAACGTTATCGCTGCGGCCGGAACCGCAAAACCGGCGGAAAATACCTCCGGCGTCTACGAGGTGTCGGATGTGTCGGTCATCAGCGATGTCGCCGACATCCTCTCCCGGGACCGGGACCCGTCGTCTCCGGTCCTCGTCTATGCACGATCGGGGGTCGGGTGCCGGTTGTCTGCCCGTGCACCCGGAGGCAGGGAGCTCGGGCCGCTCGTCCGGGACCTGGCACGTTCGTGCGGCGGGACCGGTGGCGGCCACATCCGGCGGGCAGGGGCAACGATCCCCTGCGACCGGATCGCGATGTTTGCGAAGGGATGGCAGGAGGCGCTCGCGTCATGATGCGGATCGCGTGTTCGATAACAACGGTCCACCCGCGGGCTGCCTGCATCGCGGCCGCTCTCCGGCCGGATAACCTCCCGGGAATGACGACGCACGCTGAAGGAGACCGGGTCGTCACCACGATGGAGGGAACGCAGGCCCGTTCGGTCATCGCATCGGTGGACGATTACCTGATGAATCTGGCGATCGCGGAGGACGCATGTTCCGTCGCACCGCGGGAGCAGCATAGCACGGTTGGATAGGAGACAACCGCATTACAATCTCCAGGTGATACCATGGCAAAGAAAAAACAGGTTGGAAGAAGAGTTGAAGGCTGGAAGGCCAAGAGCTGGTTCAAGGTATACGTTCCCGACAACCTCGGGAAGGCGTATATCGGCGACACCATCTCGAACGATGCTGAGAGCGTTGTCGGCAGGATCATGACCTCGACGCTCGGCGAGATCGTCAACGATTACGCAAAACAGCACATGAAGATGAGCTTTAAGATTTCAAACGTGGCCGGGGACGCGGCATACACCGAGTTCGTCGGCCACGAAGTGACCCGGGACTACCTCCGTTCGCTCGTGAAGCGCCGGAGCTCCCGGATCGATACCTGGGTCCCGATCCTCACCAAGGACGGCAAGAAGGTCCGGCTGACCGTCTGCACCTACACGTTCGCCCGTGCAAACCTCTCGCAGGAGCACGCGATACGGAAGGCCATAACGGACGCGGTCCTCGCTCAGGCAGGGGCGTGGGACTTAACCACCCTCGTCAACGGTATCGTCTCGGGCGAGATCTCCCGCGACTTATTCAAGACGATCAAAACGATCTACCCGACCCGCAGGGTCGAGATCATCAAGTCCAAGGTCGAGCCGGTCGCGGCCCGGGTCTCAACAGTATAACACCTTTTTTTCTGGCTGAATATTCACCGGATTCTTGTTGCGAAATTATTTAAGAAAAG
>DATKMN010000116.1:0-31279 GCA_035541835.1 Methanoregula sp. | reverse complement strand
ATGAACCCCTGGGTCCTCGACGTATGCCTGAAGCATGGCATCCATGCGGTCAACGATATCTCCGGTCTCGCCTCTCCCGCATTCGCTCAGCGGGTAGCAGAAGCCGGGCTTCCCGCGTTCCTGATGGCAACAGGCTATCAGCCGGGCGATGCGACCGGCCTCGACGCAACCATCGGTGCGCTCATGGTCGTGCAGCAACGGTGTGCAGCCCACGGGATCGATAATTACGTGCTCGATCCCGGGATCGGCATCTGGACGCCGCAGCGCACGTTCGATGACAACTGGGAGCTCTGCAGGCACTTCGACGCATTCCGCCGGCTCGGCCGGCCGCTCCTTGCAGCCATCTCGAGGAAGAGCTTCATCGGCAGCCTGCTGGAAAAGGAACCGGCCGACCGGCTTGCAGGGAGCCTCGCGGTGACCGCCCTGCTCGTGGAGAAAGGAGCGTCTATCGTCAGGGCCCACGATGTCCGCGAGACCCGGGATGTCCTGCGGGTCTGCGAACGTATCGCGAAGGTGCCATGAACAGCTCATTCTCTGTCACCGGTCTCCCGACCGGGATCATCCGGCCGCTCGATCCGATCGCTGACCGCGTCGTGGCAGCGGCAGGGGGCCCGTCGGGATTTGCCGACGGGGATATCCTCGTCCTCGCCGAGACCGCGGTGGCGACCTCAGAAGGGAATGTCATCGAACTTGCATCAGTTACCCCGTCTGCAGGGGCAAACGCCCTTGCGGAGAAGTACCGGATGGACCCGCGGGTCGTCGAGGTGGTCCTCCGCGAGAGCGATTCGGTAGTCGGCGGGATCCCGGGATTTCTCCTCTGCATGAAAAACGGCACGCTCCTCCCGAACGCGGGGGTGGATGCCTCCAACGCCCCGCCGGGATGTGTCACCCCGCTTCCCTCAGACCCTGACAAGAGCGCCCTCGGGATACGTGACCGCATCCTTGCACTGACGGGAAGGCGGATAGGCGTTATTATCGCTGACAGCCGGACCCACGCGATGCGCCTCGGGTGCAGCGGGGTCGCTATAGGCGCCTCAGGCATTCCGGCAGTCATCGATGACCGGGGCCGGAGTGATCTCTTTGGCCGGAAACTGGAAGTAACGAAACGCGCCGTTGCCGACAATATCGCTTCCGCAGCCGAACTGGTCATGGGCGAGGCAGATGAATGCACGCCTGCCGCGATCATCCGGGGCATTGGCCTGCCAATAGGCGATGACTACGGGATCGAGACTATCGAAGCCGCCGAATGCCTCTTCATGGGCGTCTTCAGGGATGCAAAGAAGGGGCTATAAAACCGTTCTCCTTTCCGGGTTTTTTTATTCCTTCTCATTCCTCCTTCCCTTTTGAGAGACTCACGGGCATGCCGGATACCGGGTTCTTTTCCCGGGTGCCCCGCCTCAAACTACAAATAGAGGGCACCCGAACTGGTGGCAGGTGAGACCAGGTATGCCCATTACTGCCGAAGAGTTTTTGAAAGGGACGACCGGTGCCAACTGTATTGCATCACTTCTCCGTGAAAACCCGGACAAGGCGTACTCCCTCCATGAGATCGAGGAAGAGATCATCGGGAAGGAGATGAACCGGATGCTGCATCTCGACATCTTCATCGCGGAGCTGATCCTCCTTGCCCCTTTGCTCTTCGAGACCGGTGAGATCGAGTGCAGGCATGTCAACAGGATCCCCTATTTCCGCTGGTCGGGCTGAAGGGAAACTGCCCTGCAATAACTAAAAAGTTCCGGAAAAATCCTGTATAAGACCTTCAGACAAGCGGTTGCCTTCCGATAAAAGCAGGTCTCCCGGTTCACGCACTTTTTCCGATCCCGGCACTCAGGTTTTATCCTGTCCGCGGGTACGGGACCGTAATTTCGGTGCCGGGGCGGTAACCGCGAATGGTGAAAATCTGACCCGGATTCAGGGACTGCTCCACTGGAAGAGAAGGGGTATTTGAACGTTGGCAATTTGCCGGATTTGCAGAAGCGTCCAGCGGGATCCATAAAAAACGATAAAGTGCCTGCCAACTGTTTTTTTTGGAATCAGGAGCTCCGGCAGACGCGGGGATCAGGGGATGGTCTTCCGGCTGATCCCTATCCGTTCCAGCGCCTTCATCGCGGAATCCTGCCGGGCATCGGCAAGCGTGGGCCCGCTCCCTTCGCACTCCATTCCATCGCACGTCGTGACCTTCACGGTAAAAAATGGCCGGTGGTCCGGTCCCGACCGGGACACTTCTGCATACGTGGGGCAGGGTTTCCCCTGTTTCTGGAAATATTCCTGGAGCTCGCCAATGGAATTCCCGCAGGCAAGGGAACTTTTCAGCGCCCCTCCCATAAGAGTATCCACGAATCCTGCCACGTCCTCCATCCCGAATTCGCAATACAGGGCGCCGATCAAGGCCTCGAATGCCCCTCCCGAGATCTTCTCGCCGCAGGAGTTTTTCGACGTCATCTCGGCGGGAATGAGACATTCCGTGGCGGAGGAATCGTAGCGCTCTATGAGGGCGGCAAGAGCCTTGTTCGAGACCATGCAGCTCAGCGCGAGGGTCATATCACCTTCATTGAGGACAGGGTCGCGGAGGACGAAGAGGGACTGCGCCACGATAAGATTCAGTACCCTGTCCCCGAGAAATTCGAACCGCTGCCAGTCTTCCGGGGATACATCCCACCGTTCGGATCCGGCATTTCCGTACGAGGCATTGAAACGGCGGACGAATGCACGGGAAACGCGGGTGAAATCCGTATCCTGCATGCGAAGCAGGTCTATGAGCCGGGGGTCCCGCTCTGATATCATGCTGAAAGATAATAGAGAGGAGTACTATAATTCTACCGCTTTCGCCCGACTCCGACCCGGCCTTCCTCTTCCCGGATCTGAAACCCGAGGCTCTCGAGATAAGCCCTGCTCTTTCCTTTCCCGTGGATCAGCAGTTCGACGAGATCATCCTCCTCGTCGATATCCGTGTGGAGCCGGAACGAGTCGATGATCTCCCACGAAAGCCCCGCTTCCTCCGCGATGCGGGCGTGCTTGAGGAAACTCGCGCCATAATAATCGACATGGAAACGCTTCGGTTCGCGCATGAAGATGACGTTCGTCCCTCCACCGCGCCCGGGTACGAAGGCTATATCCTTGGTGGTTGCCAGGACACGCCTGATCGACTCTGCGTCCGCGAGGGGGAGATCGGCCATGATGATGAAGGCCGGGGCCACGGTGTCGGGAAGGAGGGAATTGAGGCTCGCGTTCAGGTCCGCGTTTTCGATGGTTATCTGGACATCCTCGCTCTCATACAGCTCCGTGGCAACGACGACGGGAGTGCAGTTGGCATCCCGTACGGCAAAGATCACATCCTCAAGCATCGCGCGGGCAAGTGCCTCGCGCTCGTTCTGGTCGAGGATTTTGGAAAGCCGGGTCTTGGGGTTGGCGGGTTTATACGGGATGAGTGCGTGCGGACACATTTCATACGTTTTTATTCGGGAGACTTTAAAAATGAGAGGGATTTGCGCGCGGGGTTGTCCCCGGTGCCGTCAGGCCGGCGTTTTTTGCCCCATGCTTTCGGAGGCATACTTGCCGGGCGGGATGCGGATCTCGAACCGTGCTCCTTTGCCCGGGACGCCGGTCTCCGCGATGGTCATCCCGGTTATTGCAAGGATCTCCCGGACAAGGAAGAGACCCCATCCGGTATTTTTCCCGTACCCCCGCTCGAAGATCTTCTCTTTCTCACCGGGAGAAATTCCCATGCCATCGTCTTCTACGACGAGGACACCGCCTTCCGGGTCCTCGCGGAACGAGACGGTGATCCGGGTGACTTTGCCCCCGTGGCGGAGCGTGTTGTCGAACAGGTTGTAGATCACTTTCTCGAAGAGCGGATCGGCATAGACCGAGGTTACGCCGGTCGTGACCTGGGTCTTCACGTCCCCGAGATCGAGGTCGTCATTCATCCTGCTCACAACCTGGGCGACCATCTGCCAGCGGGGGGATCCGACCCCGAGATTCTGGTAGTCCTTTGCAAACTGGAACTGCCGCCGTATCTTCTCGATTGCGGATCGTTCTTTCTCAAGATACGAGAGAAGTTTCTGGTCCTGGATCATCATACCGAGGAGCTCGGTGTAGCCGGTGATGGCAGTCAGCTGGTTGAGGACGTCGTGCCTCGTCACGCTCCCGACGAGCGCGAGTTTCCGGTTGAGCATGGCAAGCGACTCATGGGCCCTCTTTGTTTCAGCAGCAGTCGCAGCAAGGATACAGATATCCTCCGAACAGTGCCCTGTCGCGCCCGGAAGGATCCGATAGTCACCCCCCTGAAGGAGCGCTTCATGCGCGACAAGAGGGTCTCCCCGGACAGCCGCAAGAAGAACCGGGATGAAGTCCCCGCTTTCCCGCAGGGTGCGCAGGAGTGGCAGGCCTTCACGTGCGTCGCCTTCCGAAAGAACTACGACTACCTCGGCTTCCTGCCGGTCGGGCCGGTCAAGGGTATCCGGCACAGGATGTCTCAGGATCATGCGGACCGGTACCGGGCAGGATGACCCGGGCTCGCCGGAAGGGACGCACCCGGACTCCGGGGTATTGGTTAAGAGGAGGATCGTGATCGTTTCCTGTTGCCCGCCCTTTTCGTCCGCACCCGTCATAGCATGGCCCCCTTGCCTGGTAAAATACTGGAACCCGCGGGTGAATAATACCTGTTGTCCGGGGCACTTTTCGGGGGCTGTCGGATAGATTTCAATAGATGCGGGTTTTATCTTTTTTCATGCAGCAGCGGACCCTCACCTACTCCCGGAACGTTTTCCTCCCGCTCACCACGGTCTGCCGCAACCGGTGCGGCTACTGTTCGTTCCGGACCCCGGTTACGGAAGGGTGCCTGATGCCTCAGGCGGACGTTGAAGCTGTCCTGTCACGGGGAGCTGCCCTCGGCTGCACGGAAGCGCTCTTCACCTTCGGGGAGCGGCCGGAGGAAGTACCGGGGTTCTGCGAGCACCTGCGCCGGGCAGGCTTTGCCACGATCATCGATTACTGCGAGGCGATGTGCAGGAAGAGTATTGCGTGCGGGATACTCCCCCACACCAATGCCGGGATCCTCAGCTACGATGAGCTCGAACGGCTCCGGAAGGTGAATGCGAGCATGGGCCTCATGCTCGAGACCACTGCGCAGGTCCCGGCCCATGCGGGCTCGGAGGGGAAGGATCCCGCAGTGAGGCTCGCGATGATGGAGGATGCGGGCAGGCTGAAGATCCCGTTCACGACCGGCCTCCTTCTCGGGATCGGGGAGACCATGCGGGACCGGGAGGACTCGCTCTTTGCAATCCGCGATCTCCACCGGCGGTTCGGGCACATCCAGGAAGTGATCATCCAGAACTTCTGCCCGAAACCCGGTACTCCCATGGCAGGCCACCCGGTCCCGGGCACCGGCGAGATCTGCGGGACCATCCGGCTCGCTCGGGAGATCCTGCAGGACGAGATCGCGATCCAGATCCCGCCCAACCTTACCGATGCCTCGAAGCTCATCTCCTGCGGGGTCGACGACCTCGGGGGCGTCTCCCCGGTCACCATCGATTACATCAACCCCGAGCACCCGTGGCCCGAAATCGAAAAACTCAGTGAGATCGCCGGGGACGCCCTGCTCCGGGAACGCCTCTGCATCTACCCGCGGTTCATCGACCGGGGATGGTATGATCCGGGTTTGCAACCCCTAATAAACCGGCTCGTACAAACACTTACGGCAAGGAGCAGTCACTCGTGAAGCCAGGAAATCTCCTGTACACAGGAAAAGCAAAATCGGTCTACCTCTCGGACAAGAAAGGAGAGCTCATCGTCGAATTCCGCGATGACATAACTGCATTCGACGGGGGGAAGAAGGATGTACTCAGCAAGAAGGGGAGTTATAATGCCGGGGTCTCGGCTTTCCTCTTCGAATATCTCGAAAAGAACGGGGTGAAAACGCATTTCCTGGGAATGCCCGACCCCCGCCACATGGTCGTGAAGCAGCTCGCCATGATCCCGCTCGAAGTGATCGTACGCAATATCGCGGCGGGTTCCATCGTCAGGAACCTCCCGTTCAAGGAAGGGACGAAGCTCGACCCGCCGGTCATCGTCATCGACTACAAGGACGATTCCCGGCACGACCCCATGCTCAACGACGACCTGATCGTCGCACTGAAGATCGCGACCCCGCAGGAACTCAAAACGATACGGAAAACCGCTCTCCGGATCAACACCCTCCTCTCGGAGCTGCTCGCAGCCGACGGGATCACGCTCGTGGACTTCAAGATCGAGTTCGGCCGGCTCGGGAAAACCATCTGCCTCGGCGACGAGATCAGCATGGACTCGATGCGCCTCTGGGACAAAAAGACCGGCGAATCGCTGGACAAGGACGTGTACCGGTTTGAAAAAGGCGATGTAATGAAGACATACAACAGCGTCGCCCGGAGGATCACCGGGGCTGCGACCACGAAGGGGGGGAGCCCGGGAAAGAAAACCGGCGGGCGGCACTGACACGATTTTGAACGCAGAAGTCTGCTTTCGCAGGAGACAGGTAATGCAAAAGGGGCCCGTTTCCCTCCAAAGCCTGCGGGCAGGAGTAGGTTTCACAGCTGCCTGGCGCGGCCGTGACAGAATGCGGCAGACTAAAAGAACGCAGGCAATACCTTATCTCTGATCTGACACAAGGGAGTTTTGATAATCACATGACTGAGAATAAAACCGAGGACCGGGAATCGGAGGCGGAAATGCTCAAGTGGGCAAAGGCATATGCACGGAAACACGGCCTCGAGATCAACCCCGATGCAAAACAGGCTGCAAATGTAATCCGGGGACTGGTGAAGACCAAGTCGAAGTTCGGGAGACCCTACTGCCCCTGCCGGATCCGGAGCGGAGACGAAGAGAAGGACCGCGCGATTGAGTGCCCCTGCGTCTATCACCGGGACGAAATAACCCGCCAGGGCCACTGCCACTGCAATCTCTTCTTTAAGCCGGCGGGCCCGTAAGATCCATGCCGGGCTCCTCCAGGAAACCAACTCCTGTCCGCTCCTGCCCCGGCCGACGGATGACCGGGCTCCTGCCGGTCCACGGCAAAACCCCCCGTGTCCTGATTCTCGGAAGTTTCCCGGGCACCGCGTCTCTTGCAAGGAGGGAGTATTACGCGAACCCGCGGAATCATTTCTGGCAGATCGCCTCACTCCTTTTTTCTTTCAGCACAGACCTTCCCTACGACGGGAAACTGGCGGTGCTCTCGGCCCGGGGGATCGCCCTCTGGGACGTCGTCGGTTCCTGCTGCAGGGTCGGGAGTGCAGATGACCGTATCCATGACCCGCAGTTCAACGATATCGGGGGATTTGTTCTGCAGTTCCCCTCCCTCAGGTTCGTTGCCCTGAATGGCAGCACCGCAGGCCGTTATTTCAACGGGCTGGATATCTCCGGTTCGATCCGGTCGGAAGTATTCCCCTCGACGAGCCCTGCGAATACCCGTTACTCGTTTGCGGAAAAGGCCGACTGCTGGAGAACAATCGCCCGCTATCTTGCGTAAAAAAAAGTCTACCGCTCGAGCCTGAACTTCAGGAATATGACGTGGTAGATCGCATAGAACCCGCAGAGCACCGCTGCGGTATAGCCGAGGATCGCGAGATAGGAGATCTCTTTTGGCAGGGTCAGCGGCGAGGCCCAGAGGACGAGCGAGGACCCGACCACGAGGGATGCGACCACGAGGCCGATCATGAGCTTGTCGGCGGCCTTGTCGAGAGCCATCTGGAGTTTCTGGAGATCGGTGTCAACGATCTCGAGCTTGAACGTGCCGGTGGAGAGCCGGCGGAGCATAAGGTTCACGTTCCGGGGCAGGTCAAGGGCCGCGTCGATGGTTTCGAGGAATGACATCGATGCCCGCTTCACGTACGCGGCAGAGATGGTGTTGGTATCAGCGAGCTTCATGAGGTATGGTTGGGTCTCCTTGCCAAAATTGAATTTCGGATCGAGCTGGACCCCGATGTCGAGGACCATGATGAAGACTTTCAGGAGGAGCATCAGGTTCATCGGCACCTTGAGACGGTGCCTGCGCATCGTGTCGGTCAGTTCGGTAACGACAAGGCGGAAATTAAACTGGGAGAGACCTTCCTCCTCACCACTGCCGAAGTCGTGCATCATGATATAGAGGTCGTCCCGGATCTCGTCCCGGTCCTGCTCCGCAATGACGATCCCGAAGCCCTCAAGCGACCGGAGCATCAGCTCGATATCGTCGTTGACCAGCGCGAAGAGGAGGTTGATGAAGAGCTGCCGTTTCTCCGGCCGCAGGATGCCGACGATCCCGAAGTCGAGGAAGACGATCTCCCCCTGCGGGGTCACCAGCAGGTTCCCCGGATGGGGATCGCCATGGAAGAACCCGTCTTCGAAGATCATCTTGAGGTACGCATGGAACCCTTTCACCCCGATCTCGTGGGGATCGAATCCCATTTCCCGGATCGCGTCGGGATCATCGATCCTGACGCCCTCGATATAATCCATGACAAGGACGTTTGCCGACGAGAACTCCCAGTAGATTTTGGGGAACCGGATGCCGGGCTCGTCACGGAAGTTCCGGGTCATCCGGTCGATATTCCGGGCATCCCGGGTAAAATCGAGCTCTTTCACGATCTGCTGGGCGAAGTCCTCGACCATCCCCACCGGGTTGTAAACCCGTATTTCAGGAAAGACGGTCTCGATCCGCTCTGCCATCGACTGGAGGATCTGGATGTCCGTCTCGATGATCTCGGGTATGCCGGGCCTCTGGACCTTGAGTGCCACCCGGGTCCCGTCCCTGAGTACCGCGGAATGGACCTGCGCAATGGATGCCGATGCAACCGGGATCTCGTCGATCTCGCAGAACCAGTCGTCGAGGTTGGGACAGGTCTCCTCGAGCACCCTCCGGACCTCCGAGAACGGGAGCGGTTTTGCATGGTCCTGCAGTTTCTTGAGCTGCTCGATGAGTTCCGGGGGAAGAAGTTCCGTCCTCGTACTCATGATCTGCCCGAACTTGACAAACGTCGGGCCGAGCTCTTCGAGGGCAAGCCGCATCCGCTCGTAGACCGTGGAAGTCTCGGGGGCTTTTCCGGCGGTTGGCAGCCGGAAGCCGGCCCTTCCCGGGAAGAGTTTCTCAAGCCCGATGGAAAAGCCGTACTTGCCCAGAACATCCACTATCTGCGCATACCGCCTGATACGGGTGACCATGTGTACACTTTGGATGCCGCAATACTTAAAAAGCGCTTTTTTCTGACCGTGAGTGCAGGGCAGGGGCGGCCGGCTCATCCGGCCGGGAGAGGGTACGACCCCGGGCATTGCCCGATTCGTTCACGAATTGCCCGGCGGACTCGCACGCTGCACGGCCGGCTCCAACGAGAATATGCCCGGCTGTTCAGGGTTTCCGATAGAGTACGATCCGGTTCGTATTGGTCCCGTGCACCATGTTCCCGACACCCCAGATATTCGAAGTTTTGGTAAACGCCTGCTGGTTGATCACGATTGCGACTGCGGAAAACCCGGCCGCTACCCCGAGCGGGACGACATGCTCCTCGAGACGGATCGTCTGTTTCCTGACCTCCCCCACTTCAAACGCGACATATCCCCCGGGGCGGGTGATGCGGAACAGTTCCCGGAACACCTCGCCCATCACGTCTATCCACCCTCCGACAGTCCGGCTCATGGTTATCCCGTTCCCGATAGCGGCCCCGTCAAGCCCGTTGAACCAGCACCGGAGCCAGTTGTCCTCCCGGTACTGGACGATGTCGAGGAATGGCGGGGAGGTCACCGTCAGCTGGACCGTGTCGTCCGGGATGCCGGGCGTCGAACGGGCGTCCCCGGTAAGGAACCGGGCATTCTTCCCCGCCCGCACAAGTTTCTTCCTGCAGTCCGGAGTGATCGTGCGGAGCAGGCTCTTTGTCTTTGTCTCAATGATCCGGTGCGTATCCCGGTATTCAGGGGCCTGCAGCCGTTTCCGGTTGATCCGTTCCTGGCTCCTGGGAGAGACTGCCTGGTTCGGGGGCAGGGTATACACCGAAAAGAACCCGGAAGAGTGGCCGGTGAGCCGGTTCGTGGCGATCATGGCTATCCACCGGTCTATATGATCATCCCGGAGGACTGCACGCCTTTTTGCCAGGTAATCCCTGAGTGCCACGATCTCCTGCTCGGTGCCAGGGTGGTAGAACATCGAGAGATCGATTTCGGCCCCGGGCCCCTCACGAGGGATCGTCTCGAGCCGTTTTGCCACATCCGCAGAATCCGGGGGAAAGAACCGGGGTTCGGTGATGATCCGGGAGAGGGGGTTTGCATCGTTTGCGATGACATTGCGACCGGCGAGACCGGCCTCGATCACCGTGGTGCCCCTGCCCGAGAACGGATCGTAGACGATGTCGCCTTTTCCGGTGAGCGCATCGATAAAAAACCGTGGCAGCTGGGGCTTGAAACAGGCCCGGTACGAGACTTCGTGGATCGATGATGCCTGACGCTGGCGCGAGGTCCAGAATTCGTTGATAAAACGCGGGACCGTCTGCTGTCCAAGTGCCATCTCGTCGGCAACCGTCTCGCGGCCTTCGGGATTTCTGAACGATGCGAGATACGTGACAAGCGATCTGCTCTCCCCGGTCTCCATCGAAGTCTTTCGCTCTCCTTAGATGAACATTATTACGGAATATTAAATCCTCTCTGGTGCATGCGGTGGATGCGTACGAAAACAGGTATCGGGAAGACCGCCCGGCAGTCCGAACGGCCCCGGCATGCGATAAAGAGTCCGGGGGAAACGCACGGGCGGATAAAAAACTATGAAGGCCCGCACATCGCTTTCTTTATCGAGAAGGATGCGATGACCGCGGCGATCCCGCCCGCCAGGGCAAAGATGCCGATGATGAACGGGATCAGAACTGCAGCGACGAGCGGGAATGCAAGAAGCAGGATACCGAAGATGAGGCTGATCACCCCAAGCACGCCGGATCCGACATCTTTCTTCCGGAACGCGTGATACAGGTGAGAGACGCCGATGAAGCATCCAAAGACCCCAATAAATATGACGAACAGGGCGAGTGCAAAGATCGTGCTGTACAACGGGTATGTGAGGATCAGGAGACCGGCGATAATATTGATGACGGAGATGAAAATTTTGAGGCCCGCATGCGTTTTATCGACGACAAGACTGCCGAGCGTAAAGATCCCGCCGACAAGCCAGAAAACTCCGATCATGCTGATCAGGAACACTGTGGTTGCCGCCGGAGTTCCGAGGAACATTACCCCCACAACGAGGGAGAGCAGGCCCCAGAGGAGGACGAGCCACCAGGGGTACACATACATAATCGGTGCCGATAATCCTGTTCCGGGGCTGTTTGCGGTGTCTGCCATGAAATACCTCTGAATTGTTTGTCGATGCCCGTGGATTTATAGAATGCGGATTGCACCGGTTATTGGTAAACCGGCCGGTTTTCGGGGAAATATTCCTGCGTTTACTGTCCTCGAATGAACATCCGGACTATGTACCGGGCCCTTTTCCTGCACGGTTATTTGGAAGGGCAGGTGCAGGTTTTCTCGTACCGAAGAGTGTATTATCCATAAAAAACCAGATCACCGGGATGCACCCCCGGCTCCGGGCATACGCGGATCTCCTGCGCCTCCAGTTCTCCTTTGCATGGCCCGTCCTTTTCGCTTCCGGGTATATCCTGGCGACAGGTGTCTACGGCGGGTTCACCTGGACCGGCCTTGCCCGGGTAGCCCTTATCGGGTTCTTCGGTTTCGAGGCCGGCTTCGTTCTCAATGATTATATTGACCGCGAGTTCGATCGCAGGGATATCGAAAAGGACAGGCTGACGAGGTACTGGCGCCCGTTCGGGAGCCGGCCGCTTCCCGAAGGGCTCATCCCTGCATCGCACGCTCTCGGGATTTTTATCCTGTTCGCGGCTATCGCCGCAGTCCTGATCCTGACGCTCCCCCGGCCGCACTCGGTCTACGTCCTGCTGATCATGTTCTATGCATTCACCATCGAGATCTTTTACCAGGAAGAGAAACGCAGCCAGTCCTTTCCCTTCGCCCAACTGATCGGCAGGACAGACTTTGCCCTCTTCCCCGTCGCGGGTTACCTGGCCGCAGGGAAGCCCGATATTACCGCAGTCCTGTATTTCCTCTTCTTCTACCCGTTTGCTCTTGCCCATCTCGGGGCAAACGATCTTATCGATATCAGGAACGATGAGGCAAGGGAGATGAAGACTATCCCGGTGCTCTTCGGGATCGACAGGACTGCATGGTGGATCGCGGGGTTCAGTGCCCTCCACGCGCTTGCTGCGGTCCTTTTTATGACACAGCTGGGGTTGCCCGGAAAGGCAGGCATCCTTGCCGGGCTCTTCCTGATCCTGTACGCGAATGCCGCTGTCCTCCGGAAAAGGACGCCGGATTCGGCCCTCCGCGTTCTTCCGTGTTTCCACGGTGCGATGCTGCTCTACGCGGTCTCCATCGCCCTTTCCGTGGTATGATCCCGGACGCAGGCCGGGAACCGCGACGGAACGTTCAGATCCTCAGCAGGTGCTCATTCTCCCGGAGCCATTCCCGCCGCCGCTGGTAATCGGGCATGATCTCCTGGACATGGTTCCAGAAATTCTTCGAATGGTCCGGGTGCCGGATATGGGCAAGCTCGTGCACTACGACGTAATCGATTATCTCCGGCGGGGCCTGGATCAGGCGCCAGCTGAAATTGAGCCCGTGCGCATGCGTGCACGACCCCCAGCGCTGCCGGGCGTCGGTGATACGGACCGATGAAGGAGCGATGCCGGTGGTCATCGAGAACCACATGCACCGGCCGCGGATCTCCTTTGCTGCCTCATCCATGTACCAGCGACGGATATGGCCCCGTATGCCGGGCCGGAGCGTCCGGGGAACATACAGCCGGTCCCGGCGTTCGATAGTCCCGCACCCGTCATCGGTAAAACTGAGCGGATACGACCTGCCGTGAAAGAGGAAAAGTTCCCCCTCTGCATATTCATGGACTGCGGGTACCGGCCTCTTTCGCATCTCCTCCATCTTGCGGAGGATCCACGGGCGTTTATCCCGGATCATCTCCTCGATATATGCGGCAGATGCCCTCACCGGAGCCCGGACCACCAGGGTTGCGTCGCGGGTAACTTCAAGAGAGATGGTCCGGCGTCGCGACCGGATGATCTTTTCGACAGGGATAGTGTCCATGGGGGGAGGATCCGACAACCGGTTCCTGTACACCGGTTGCCGGTAGAATATAACTAGGTTGCCGGAGCCTTGAGGAGTCCTGGTTTTTCGTTCTTTTCGTCACTGATCACCGTTCCGTCCTTCAAACGCACGATACGATGGAAATAGTCTTTGTGCCAGTCCTCGTGCGAGACCATGACGATTGTCTGCTGCATCTCCTCGTTTATCTCCCTGAAGAGGTCGAGGACCATCCGGGAATTCTCCGAATCGAGGTTGGCACACGGCTCGTCCGCAAAGAGGATGTCGGGCTTGTTCACCATAGCCCGGGCAATCGAGACACGCTGCTGCTGCCCGCCCGAGAGTTCCCGGGGGAGGTGGTCCCGCCTGTCGTACATGCCGATCTGTTGCAGGATTGAACAGGTGTCTTTCTTCAGCTGTTCTTCGGTTCGGTCTTTCCGGAGCATCGCTGGCAGGGAGACATTCTCAAAGACGGTGAGGTCGGGGACAAGGGCGTAATCCTGGAAGACGTACCCCAGTTTATAGAGCCGGAACATGGTCTTCTCGTAATCGGTAAGGACAGCGACATCCATTCCGTCGATCACGATTGTGCCGGAGGTTGGTTCGTCGAGAAGGCCGAGCATGTGCAGGAGCGTTGTCTTCCCGCTCCCGCTTGCTCCGGTGATCCCGAGGAACTCGCCTTTTTCAATCCCGATCGTCACCCCGTCAAGGGCCCTGACTTCGACAGTTCCCATGCGATAGATCTTCCGCAGGTTTTCGATCACGATCATGGTATCAGGCCCTCATAGCGGTCTGGATGTCCTCTCGTGAGACCTGGTAGGCAGGGACATACCCGGCGATTATAGCGGCGATAAAGAGGATGAGCGAGTTCACGACAAGATCCATCGGCGTCAGGTAGAGTGTCGCGGACCATTCGGGGGTCACGATGGGGTGTACTGCCATGTACACTGCGAGCATCGACGTGAGGATAACCCCGAGGATGATGCCGAGAATAGCGAGGATGATGACCTGGAAGCCGTAGTTATGCATTATTACTTCCTTGTCCACGCCGATGGCCTTGAGGATCCCGATCTGCTTGCGGCTGTTGATGGTCTTGATGGTGATGACGATGAAGAGGACGACAGTCGTAATGATGATGCTGACGATCAGAGAGACCAGGTTGATGATCTCAAAACTCTGGAGCGCCCGTCCCATGCTTTTTGCGAGAAGGTCTGCTGTTGTCTGGACTTTGGGAGTCACCCCGTACTGGATCAGCTCGTCCTTGACGAAAGTCTCGGAATAGCCGGGTTTTACCTTGACGGTAATGTCATCCGCATTATCCACCGCTTTCGGGTCCGCCAGTGCCATATCGGTCGAGGTTACATAGACCGCACTGTCCGCCTGGCTCCATCCGGTGAAATAGATCCCCTTCACCCGGTAGTCCTTGACATACCCGTTGCCGTAATCGATCGTGATCGAATCGCCGACCCTCACACCTCCGAGCGAGGGCTGGTACTCGTCTTCCTCCCGGATCGATGGATCACCCGCGACCGGCTTGCCGATGATCACTTCACCGGTATCGTCCTCGCCGAGGTAACTGCCGGCGATCATCCTGGTATAGAGCGGAGAGACGAGCTTCTCGTCATTGGGCGAGATCGACCGAACCGAGACCCCCAGAATGCGTTGTCGGTACTTGAGCGTCGCACCTTTGGTGAAATGGGGGGTAGCCCGCTCCACGCCGGGCATCCCGTTGATGAGATCGAGTGTTGCTTTCAGATCGGAGACGTACTGGTCCCCCGACTTGGGGCTGACGAGCACGTTCCCGACCTCGTAGTCCACCACCTGCTTTGTGATGCTCTGTCCGATCCCGTTGAAGAGGGCCGGTAAAAAGATCATGTTGGTGAAGCACATCCCGACGATAAGGACTGTCAGGATCACGCTCGACCTGCTTCCCCGCTGGAGTGACCTCAGGGCGAGCAGGAAGGCGACTTTCAGTTCTTTTTGTCCCATGGAAACTTCCCATCGCCATTGACTTTCGGGATGTACCAGTACCGGTACGCGAGGAAGCCGATAACACAAAGGACGATGAGCCCGAGGATCACGTTCCCGGAAGTGTCACCCGGAGGCACCCGTATGTTCATCTGCCGGGTGAGGTTATGGACCCCCATGTCATCGGTGTAGGAGATGGTGAGATTGTACGGGTAATTGCCGCCTTTCATCCCTTCGAGCAGGAAGATTGCAGGGGCATCGTTGCCTGGCTTGATCTTTCCGATAAAAGCCTGTCTCGTCCCCTCGACCGGGAGGTCTACAACCGCTGATACCTGTTTGGCATCGCCGGTACCGGTATTTTCGATACGTATGGTAAGGTCGTACGGAGTGTTCTCTACGAGCCGGGAGGGGTTGGTATCAACCGATACAAAACCCAGCTCAGCCTTCCCCTTCAGGACAAGATCAATACTTGTTGCCTGGGTAACCGGTGTCCCGTCAATCGCAGTGTAATTGATCGTTACCGGAATCCGGATGAGCCCGGGGTTCGCCTGTTTATCGGAGAGGAGGACGATGTCCACGTTTTTCTGCTCCCCCGCATTGAGCGGCCCGATTTGGTACGTATCGGTATTCTTGGGGGCAACGTCCGTGCTCACATTGGCAATTTTCAGGGTGACATCGTCAGCGAGGATCTGACCGGCGTTGGTCAACGTAAGGGTCGCGGGGATATCGTCGCCCGGGTTGACGCTGCCCGTGAGGGTACTGCCCAGTATCAGGACGGCCTGTTTCTGGATGCCGACGGCGGTGTTGACATTGACCGGGATCGGGTATTTCGTGCTTGTCCCGCCGCTGGTATCGATCCAGACTTCGGGGTAGTACAACCCGCTTTGGTCCGGGGTCTCTATCGAGAACGTGATGGGAATGGACTGGCCGGGACCGAGTTCACCAACCCGGCTGAAGTCCTGGGTCAGGACCTTGATGCCGTGCCCTTCAAGGTGAACGTTTTCGATATTTACATTGATGTCGGTTGTCGTAACGGTCGCATAATCACCGGTCGTCAGTTGCCCGGATTTCTGGCTGACCGAAGCGCTTGTGGCAGTATTCTTAACCGTAATGGTAATGGTCCCGAAACTGCCGGGCATAAGAACGGATGGATTTACCTTATAATCGGTAATGGTCACCGTAGGGACGCCATCCGCCGATGCCGGGACTGCTGAAAAAATAATAAGACTGAACCCGATTGCCAGAAGAACGGCAAATGCCCTGATCGGTACGGCAGGTCCTGAATGGCCCTTCATTCCCCGGGGGGGAGAGATTTGGTTGATCATTATTAACTTCCCTGTACCGGTAATTGACCGGAAGTGTGTTATTCAAGCTTGATTACCCAAAGTTATTAAACTTACCATGGGTAAGTTATTATGACAGGGAGTAAGATACCCGGGAATGGTTTCCTGTAGTCCCCCGCGCAAAAAAAGGTACCCTTAATGCCACGCATTCTCACCGAATACCGGGATGAAGTCAGGAAAAAGATCGTTGAAGCCGCCTACAGCCTCTTCCTCAGGAAAGGATATCATGCGACTACCATGGGAGAGATCGCCGAGCGGCTCGGCGTGACAAAACCGGCGCTTTACCAGTATTTTCCTGGCAAAGAAGATCTGTATTCTGCGGTCGCCGAACATGGACGCGAGGAGCTTGCAGGAATTCTTGAACGTTCGTACAGGGCAGGAGATCTTCTTGATGGCAGTGCAACGCTCTTTGATTCTCTCGTGAACTATGTTTCTCAGTTCAGTATGATGAACTCGGAACTCATGCTCCTTGCTGCCAATAACGCCCGGATCCGGGAACAACTTTCACGCGACCGGGCAGAAGACCTCCGGGTCATCGAACGGTTTATCACCGGCCAGCAGGAGCGGGGCCTGGTCTCGGCAAGTCTCGATCCCAGGACCCTCACCCTGGCCTGCGACGCTCTTATAAACGGGCTGCTCATGAACATCTCGATGGGAATGGATGTGCGGGAAGCAAAAGAGACCTGGCTTAAGGCTGTTGCACAGTTGATCCGCACCGAATAGAACGGCGCAGACAAAAGATACGCCGTGAAACAGGAGGGAGTTCCGGGGAGGGCTTATCCCGCAGTCCGGCTCTTCAGGAACAATCCGAAGGGAATAAAAACCGGGGAGAACGGTTGAAAAAGATATATCCGGCGCTATTTACTCGAGAGCACACTCGTCGTCTTTGCAATATTCTTCGTGAATTCCCTTGAGGGGGAGGTTGTGGATATAGTCATAGGAACGTGAAATGATCTCGATGAGCTGTTCTTCATTCGGGTACCCCGCTACCCAGCGCTGGATATCCTCCAGGCTCGGGATCTCATCGGTATATTTCTGGTAGTCGGTCACGGACTGTCCCCTGGTTTTTCAAAATACCGGTCAATATTTATTCTTTTCTCCTGCGATAAATATTGCTGACATTTCCCTGCAGTTCACTTGTGCGTGAAATAAGCCGTGATACCGTCCTCTCCTGCGGAATCGATCCTCGAGAAACAGACCCGTTCGAACTGCACTACCTTCCCAAGCTCTTTCCTGACCAGCGGTTCACAGCAACCTTTCACTTCGCCTTCCTGGGTCACCAGGGTACAGGGAACCGCCCCCTCAGCGGGCAGCCACTGGACGATACGGGCCTTTGCCGCCCGTGCGTCCGCAAGCGAGTCCCCGCCGTAGGAGAATGAGGGCGTTTCACCGTCCCACGCTATTTTCACGTTGAAGAGATCCTTGAGCCGGATCATCGTCGTTCCAGGGGCGATCTCGCTTCCCGGGACGAGCGCTGTTCCGGTGAATTCCAGTGACCGGGCGCCCCGGCCTGGATCACCCGGGTGAAGCATCGCGTGGGCGGTATGGCAGGGGGCGCCGCTGATAACTGCGACAACGGGGTCCGGGACGAAGAAGTACCGGTTTGCCGTGGGATCGACCAGCTTCCGGTTCTCGGCGTACAGGTTGTCCCAGGAAAAGGAGATATCGACATCGCCGACCCCGATCGCGACCATCGCGTTCTTCACTGCCTCCGGGGAGATCCCCCGCCGGGCCAGGGCGCGTAGGGTTCCGAGCCGGATATCGTCCCACCCGGTGTAGATGCCGTCCCGGATCCCCTGCCTCATCTGCGAAGTCGAGAGTACGACCCCCTCGATCCCCATCCTGCCGTAATGCCGGTAGACGGGAACCTTCCAGCCGAAATGATCATAGATGAACCGCTGGCGACGGGTGTTCGCGATATGGTCTTTCCCGCGGATTACATGGGTGACACCCAGAAGGTGGTCATCGGCTACCACGGAGAAGTTCATGAGGGGGTAGACGTGTGCCTTCACCCGGGGGTGTGGCGGGGAATCGAGCGTCCGGAAGGCCGGGAAGTCCCGCATCGCCGGATCGGGGTGGCTGAGATCGGTCCTGATCCGGACCGATGCTTCCCCTTCCCTAAACCCGTGATCGAGCATCTTTTTCCAGAGCGAAAGGTTCGTCTCCACTGACTGGTCGCGGTGCGGGCAGGCCGTCTTATGCTGCTTGAGCTCCTTGAAATGCTCGTTTTCGCAGGTGCAGACATATGCCCCGCCCTTCCGGATAAGCTCTTCACAGAGTTCGTAGTACAGGTGAAGACGATCGCTCTGGGTGACCGTCTCGGTGATGCCGAGCCCCATCCAGGCGATATCCTCTTTTACCATTTCGTAGGCATCGGGATCGACCCGCTTCGGGTCCGTATCCTCGATGCGGAGGATATACCGGCCGCCGTATTGCCGGACATAAACGTCATTGAGCGCTGCTGCACGGGCATGGCCGATGTGGAGGGGGCCGGAAGGATTGGGTGCAAACCGCATGACCACGCCTTTTTCCGATCCCTCAAGATCCGAAAGAACGTTCTTCCGTTCGTGTCTGGCCGCAAAGATGGCCTCGTACATCTCCGGTGCAAGGGTTTTGAGTTTTACTGCCCGTTCTTCGGCAGACAGCGCGGCTACTTCGGCAATCGCCTCCTTTGCGAGTGCCGAGACCTCCTTTGCCCGGTTCCGGAGGCCGGGGTTTGCCCCCATCACCATCCCGATAACGGCACCTGCCTGGGGGACACCGCCGTGCTTCACCGCGTTCTGGAGTGCGCACAAAAAGAGCTGTTCCTTAGGGTCCTGCCCGTCCATCCTAAAAGCTCCGGGTCACAAAGAACTCGCCGATATCCATGAGGAGCTGTCGCTCTTTTGACGCGGGCAGGATCGCCAGGTGCCGGTTGCTGTCAGCGACGAGTTTCCGGGCCATGTCCTTAACCTCATCAATAACGCCGGCCCGTGTGAGCTCGTCGATCGCTGACCGTATATCCTCATCCGTGAGCTCGCGCCGGTATTTCGAGAGGTCGAGCCCCTTGTCCCGGGCCCGGATCATCAGGAGGGTCTGCTTGCCCTCACGGAGATCGGACGCCTGGTCCTTCCCGCTCTTCTCTGAAGGCGTGAGCAGGTCGATTATATCGTCCTGGATCTGGAAGGCGACACCGGTGTTGAGCCCGAAGGCATACAGGGCGTCCACCTGCCGGGGATTTCCGCCGGCAAGGATCCCTCCGATACCCGCTGCCGCGGCATACAGGACACCGGTTTTCTTCCGGACCATCCCGAGGTATTCGGACTCGTTGACATCGGTGCGCTTCTCGAAGGACATGTCCAGTATCTGCCCTTCGCAGAGGTCGGCGCAGGCCCGGGCGAGCATCGAGACCGCCCGGATCTTCGCCTCTTCTGTCCCCCGCGATAGACAGAGGAACTCGAATGCCCGGGCGTAGAGGAGATCGCCTGCGAGGATCCCGGTCGGCATGTCCCATTTGGTATGGACGGTCTGGACACCCCGCCGGAGCGTATCCTCGTCCATAATGTCGTCGTGGACGAGCGTGAACGTGTGGGTGATCTCGAGGGCGAGCGCCGCGGGCAGGAGATCGTCGGAGCTTCCGCGTTTCACCGCATCCGCAGCAAGGAGGACCACCGCCGGCCTGAGCCGTTTGCCACCCGCCGCGAGGAGATGGGCAGCCGCCTTGTTCAGTTCGCCGGTTGTATCGACGAAATTGCGGTCGATCATGTGATCGATCTGCTTTGCGACAGCCCCCATATACTGCACGAGTTCCGACATTTCTTTCAAAGCTCCGTTCAGTTGATCTTGACCTTCTGTCCGTTCTTCATCAGGTGAACATCCGTGTGGGCGGTATAGCCGAGTTCACCGGCGAAGTCCGTATATTGCGCGGCAGTCTTCAGCGGCCCGTGGGCGGGGATGATGTGCTGCGGGTTTAACAGCTGGATAAACTCGTAATGGTCCTCCCGGTACGCATGCCCGCTGACGTGGAGGTCTTCGAAAATCCGGGCGCCGGCCAGGTGGAGGTGCTGTTCGACCATGTACCGCTGACCGAAGTTGAGCGGGTTGGGGATGACCTTTGCCGAGAAGATTACCTTATCTCCCTTGGTGAGCAGGTACGGCGTGTCTCCGAGGGCGACTCTGGTGAGGATGGATCCCGGCTCCCCCTGGTGTCCGGTGACAATCGGGAGGAATTTTTCTTTCCCGGCCTTCATCATCCGTCGCATGGTCCGGTCGACCGTCCGGCGGTTCCCGAAGACGCTGGTAGTTTCCGGGAACGAGACCAGCTTCATCTGCTCCGCTGTAACGGAGTACTTCTCCATCGAACGCCCGAGGAGGACCGGTTTCCTCCCGATCTCGTGGGCGCACTCCGCGATCGTCTTAACCCGCGCAATATGGGAGGAGAAGGTCGAGACGAGCATCGCGTTCTTGTCGTCTTCGAAACTCGTGATCGTGTCCCGGACAAGGTCCCGGGCAATCCGTTCACTCGGGCACCTGCCGGGGAGGTTGATATTCGTTGTTTCCACGATGACGGCAAGCACACCTTCCTTGCCGATCTGACGGAGCCGGGCAAAGTCAGGGGGCTCTCCGATGATCGGGGTCCGATCGAGCTTGAAGTCGCAGGCATAAACGATCGCGCCGTGAGGGGTATGGAGCACCGGGATCACCGTATCGATGATGGAGTGCTGGCTCCGGACAAACTCAAGAACGAGGTTCTGCGAGAGCGTGTACCGCTGTCCCGACTTCAGGGCGAAGAGCTTGTTATTCACGCCGAATTTCTGCTCGCCCGATATCTGCTGCCGTATCAGTTCCGTAGTGTACGGGGTAGAGATGATCGGTGCGTTGTACCGGTGGGCGAGTTTCGGAATGGCACCGATATGGTCGAGGTGGCCGTGGGAGCAGACGATAGCCCGTACCGTCCCCTCGACCGCATTCATCATGGTGTCGTCCGGGATCGCCTTGATCTTGATGAGATCAAGGGAGTGCATATTCTCGATCTCCGCATCCTCGTGGATCATCACCTGATCGAGGCGGAGTCCCATGTCAAAGATGACAATTTCCTTTCCGCAGCGGACGGCGGTCATATTCCGCCCGACCTCGTCGTACCCGCCCACTGCAATTACTTCGATATCCATTGTTGTATCTCCTGGTTATGTGTTGATGTGTGTCTCGTTATAAAACACGGCCCGGTCCCTCCGGCTCACCGCCGGATTCGTGCCGGGTTGCCTTTCTCTATCATCTGACGGGTCCTCCCCGTGATGAACACCCGCGCAGTTCGCAGGTCAGCTAGTTTTCCGGATCCTGTCAGGAACATCGCCGCAGTCAGTTCCCGGTGGTACCCTCCAATCGCCTCGAAGAGGGCCTCGTCGCTCTCCATTGCGGGTTTCAGGAGGGGTAAAGCCATCCCGCAGAGTTCCGCCCCAAGAGCGCAGGCCTTGGCGATATCGAGGCCGCTCCGGATCCCGCCGGATGCGATGACCGGGCCACCGGCGGCAAGGACCTCAGCGATGCTTACCACCGTGGGGATCCCCCATGAGGCAAACTCTTCGCCGAGCGTTGTTAACCGGCGTTTCTCGGCACTTGTGCCTTTTGCCGCCCGCACGCTCTCGACCGCCGCCCAGGACGTCCCGCCCCAGCCGCCGACATCGATTGCGCGGACTCCGGCACCCCAGCATTCCCGCGCGGTCTCGACGGATATGCCGCAGCCGGTCTCCTTCACGATGACGGGCAGGTTTTGCGACGAACAGAGCTCGCGGATTGCCTCGAGGCAGCCCGAGGCGTTATGATCTCCTTCCGGCTGGATCGCTTCCTGAAGAAAATTGAGGTGGATTGCGATTGCATCTGCCCGGATCATATCCGCAGCACGCACCGCCCATTCGGCACCATGTTCCCGGAGCTGGACGGCGCCAAGGTTAGCCACAAGGAAAGCCGTAGGCGCCTCGTCCCTTACAACCGAGAACGTATCGGCAAGGTTTTTGTCTTCGAGAGCGGCACGCTGGGATCCGACCCCCATGCCGATGCCGAAGTGCTCTGCCGCCCGTGCGAGCCGGGCGTTCACCTCTTTTGTTCCCGGGTGCCCGCCGGTCATTGCTGATATGAACAGGGGGGATGAAAGGGTGCGCCCGAGGAACCGTGCCCGGAGATCTATCGAGTTCATGTCGCATTCGGGCAGTGCGTTGTGCACGAACCGGACATCGCCGAACCCTGCATCGCCGCTCTCGATATCCTCTTCTGCGCAGATCCTCAGGTGATCGAGCTTCCGCGACGAAGTAAACTGCCGCTTATCCCCTTTCATCGTCCCGTTCCATGTACGTGTGTACCTCCATGATCGGCTCCGGCCAGGAATTCCCCGACCCGCGATACATGGAATATATCTGACCCGACACCCGCCGAGGCGAGTTCGAGCAGCTCGTTGATCTTCCCTCTCATTCCACCGGTGACATCGGTATGATGCGAGGAACTGATATGGAGTTTCTTCGCCGTTACGGAGTTGATCTCCGGCACAACGCGTCCCCCATCCAGCACTCCCGGTACATCGGTGGCGAGCCCGACGCGGTCGATCCTGAGGCCGACCGCGAGGTACCGGACGATCTGGTCGCCCGATACGATACAGGCCCCGCGGGAGAGGTCCATCACCACGTCGCCGTGGATCACAGGGACCATCCCCAGCGCAAGCATCCTCTCAAGATGCCGGCACTCAAATGCAATAAGTCTGCCGTTATCTGCTACCGCCGTATGAAGCGGGTGGATCCCAATCGCAGCCACGCCACGCTCCCTGAGGGCCCCCACAACAGCATCGTTGAGGCCGCTGACCACGCGGTTCGTGACGTAGATTCCCTCCGTCCCGCCCGGTGCCGCACCGGTATCGAGATGATACCGCTTCGCCTCCGGGTGCCCGCAGGAGCCGGCGCCATGGACGATGACAATACCATCACCCGTCCGGGCCCCGGCGATTGCATCTGCGACAGCAGCGAGTGCGTCCCGGTTAACCGCACATTCGGCACTCTTGTCGGTGATGACACTCCCGCCAAGCTTGAGCAGCAGCCGTTCAGACATTCTTCTCCTTCCTTGCCCCTTCGGTATCGATGCCGGTCACGATTGCACGGGCGTCGCAGGCCTTGATGGCACCGGCCACGCGGTGCTTCAGCTGCTTCGGGCAGAGGGCAACCATGCACCCGCCGCCTCCTGCCCCGGTAATCTTCGCGCCGAACGCCCCGGCGGCACGGGAAGCAAGCGTCATCCTTGCGAGCTGGGGGTGACCGACGCCAAGCACCTCGAGGAGCGCATTGTTCATGTCCATGAATCTTCCGAGCTCCTTCGGGTTATTCAGGTGATGGATCGCACTCATGCTTACTCCTTCGATGGCATCGAGGACCGGCTCGATGATCTCGGGATGCTTCCGTTTCAGATCGGCAACCTGCTCGACCATCCTCGAAGTGCTGTGGGAGACAAGGGAGTCCCCGATCACGAGGTGAAGGTTTGTGGGCGGGAGCCGCCTCCGGGCACCACCGGCGATAAGTACGATCCCGCCATACGTTGCGACCGTGGTGTCGGTCGGACTCGCACGCCCTTTCTGGACTTTCTTCTCAATCCCGAATGCAAAGTCCGCTATCTCCTCACGGGTCTTTCCGAGCGCAAATTCATCGTTGATCGCAGAAAGGGTCGCAACCGTCACTGCTGCAGACGATCCGAGGCCGGAAGAACTCGGGATCTGCGAGTTGATGTACACGCTGCCGGTGACGCCGAGCACGTCAAAACAACTGTCGATATACGGGGATTTCGCGCGGACCGGCCGTTTGGTCTGCCGTACGGTCACGTACACCCGGGGCTTGATCGCCATCGCTATCCCCGGTTTGCCGTACACGACCGCATGTTCGCCGAACAGGAAGACCTTGCCCGGCGCACTCCACGTTGCCAACCTCTATCACCGAACTATATCACTGAAATGGCCGCGTATCCCACGACCTCACGACGGTCTCCCGTCACATCCCCGCTCGTCGCGTACTGGATAAGCCGGGATGTCTTTGCACCCATCTTCGCGCATGCGACCACCATGGCTGCTATCGGGCCGTACCCGCAGGCAGTCACGTCGCGTTCACCGATCCGCCGGTAAAACTCATCGACGTCCAGTCTTGCAAGGGATTCGATCGCGTAAATGTCATTGGTCCTTGCCGTCTCATGCCGGACATAGTGCGAGAAATCACTCGATGCCACGATACGCACTTCCCGCCCCGTCCTGTTCACTGCAGAGACTATCTTCTCCGCGAGCCGCCGGGCGCTTGTCAGGTCCTGCTGCCCCATAAGAACCGGGGCAAGCTTCGCACCGGGAAACCGGTACCGGATGAACGGGACCTGTACCTCGATCGAATGCTCGTTCTGATGCGAAACTTCATCAACATCGATCTCGAGGGCTTCGATGAACTCCGGATCATTATCAACCACTCCAATCGGGGTCTCCCAGGGGATCTGGGAGACGCTGGTGAGATACCCGCGGTGGGAGGGACCGATGACCACAAACGTGCCCGAAAATGCGGGAGAGATCGCGGAGAATGCACTCGCTGCAACCTCGCCGGAGTAGATGTACCCCGCATGGGGGGATACTATACCGAGCGAATTGCCGGTGACCTTCGACTCCCCGAAAAATTTCGCGAGGAGTTGTCCGAGATGCGAGGGGTCTTTTGGATAGAACATCCCGGCAACGGCGCATGCACGCGTCTTCATCGAATCAACCCTCTGGTCGTCCCCTTATATCTAACGATCGGTCACCAAAATGAGGGGACCGAAATTAGAATTCCGTCTCAAAGTCCTCAGGGGTGAGAGCGGTCGAGATGCCGCGGAGACGGAGCATCTCCCGGGTCAGCAGGAAGTAGATCATCGAGAGCGCCTTGCGCCCCTTGTTGTTTGTCGGGATGACGAGATCAACAAACTTGGTCATGTTGTTGGTATCGCAGAGCGCGACGACCGGGATCCCGCACTGGACCGCCTCGTTGATGACCTGGGCGTCACCGATTGGGTCGGTTACGACAATCACTTCGGGCTCGATGTACCCGTCAAGGACCGGGTTGGTAAGAAGGCCCGGGATGAACCTGCCCGTTGCCGACATCGCGCCGATGGTCTCGGCGAATTTCCGTGCCGGGTACTGGCCGTACTGTCGGGAAGTGACGATAAGGATGTTCGGGGCCTCGTACTGGTTTAAGAACTTGGCGGCGGTCTTGATCCTCGCATCGGTCTCCCGGATATCGAGGATATACAGCCCATCGCCGCGGACGCGGTAGATGAACTTCTTCATGTCCTCGCTTTTCTGCTGGGTGCCGATGTGGACCCCTGCTGCAAGGTATTCCTCAACGGGGATGAGCGGTTCTTTTAATTCGATTTCCATCTCGTTCATGGTGGTCATATCTGTTCCTCTATGCGTATCAGTTCGTTCAGTTTTGCAATGCGTTCTCCACCAACCACACCGCATTTCAGGAAAATGCAGGAGAATGCAGTTGCGAGGTGCGCGATCGTGGAATCCGTGGTCTCCCCGCTGCGGTGGCTCATCACCGTATCGAGGCCGTGGGTATGGGCAAGGCGGACAGCTTCGAAGGTATCAGTCAGGGTTCCCACCTGGTTGGGTTTGATAAGGACACAGTTCGCGGAATCCTTCTCGATGCCCTGCAGGATCCGTTCGACCTGCGTGACAAAGATGTCGTCCCCGCAGACAAGGCAGCGGTTCCCGATCTGGCTGTTTAAGTCTGCGAAGCCGTCGAAATCGTCCTCGTGCATGGGGTCTTCGACGTAGACAAGGTTGTATTTGTCGACAAGTTCGGCGATGTATCCGACCTGGTCCTCGGTCGAGCGGACGCGGTCGCGGTACTTGTACCCGCTCCCGTCCCACATCTGGCTCGACGCAACGTCGATCCCCATGTCGACCGTAATATTCAATTCGTCGGCGACCATGCCGGTCGCCTCGGCAATGAGCTCAAATGCGAGGGCATCGTCGATTTGCGGCGCCCATGCACCCTCATCACCCTTGCCGGCGGCGATCCCGCGCTTTTTGAGGAGCTCCTTGACGTTCCGGTGGACCGCTGCATTCGCAAAGACGGCTTCATCCGCGGTAGCAGCGTCCCCGGGCACTACGAGGAATTCCTGGATCTCCGTCGCGTTTGCTGCGTGTGCCCCTCCGCCGATCACATTCCCAAGCGGGAGAGGCATCTCTTTTGCAAACGCACCGCCGAGATACCGGAAGAGCGGGATGCCCAGGGATGATGCCGCGGCCTTCGCGTTTGCCAGGGAGAGCGCGACGGCGATGTTCGCGCCGATCCCGGCAAAGTTGGGGGTGCTGTCGATGTCCCGGAGCTGGTCATCGAAACTCTCCTGGTCCGTTACGTCCATACCGATGAGAGCGGGGATCACGTTCTGCAGCGCGTTCTCCACCGCCTCCTTCGGGGGCATTACTTTTGCCTCGAGCGAGCCGGTGCTGGCCCCGCTCGGGGCAGCGGACCTGCCAAAACCGCTCTCTGTATAGATATCGGCCTCGACCGTGGGGTTGCCCCTGCTGTCGAGAATGGTCCGCAGCTCGATTACTTCGATGATCGTCATCGTTCTCTACTTCCTCTTTACCGTAATGGGGATGGTGTGGCTGTTGAATTCTTCGATGGCGATCTCAAGCGGATCGATCCGTGTCGTAGTGATAAGTAACGGAGCACCCATTGATATCTGCAGAGCCCTTGCTCCAATGATCCTCGCCCGTTCGTACCGGGTGTACGTTTGCGTCTGCATCGTAATTTTTCCTCGTGAATAATGGTCTTCAGGTTTTCATGCGTGAAAATATGGGGTCGCTGAGATTCGAACTCAGGTCACTGCGTCCCGAACGCAATAGGATGGTCCAGGCTACCCTACGACCCCGCGGTCATCATGATTTCTTAATCTACTGGTAGGGATTGAGCTCATCGATGATCTCTTTATGAGTCAGCAGCATGCGCCTGCAGCAGTACCGGGAAATTTTGAGATCGTCGAGGATCTTTTTGGGATCCTCGCCTTTATCCCGTCGTGCCTTGAACTCATCCCATGCTGTGGAGATTGGTTTTCCACAGGTGAAACATCGTACGGGTATCAAGATTTTTTACCTCTCATCATATCTTTTGGCTTACCGATAAGACTTTTGGAACTTCTTGCGTGCGCCGCGGCCGTGGGGCTTCTTGGTCTCTTTCTGGCGGGAGTCGTTGACAAGGAGCGTCCTGTCGTAGGTGAGATAAATGTCCTTGATCTGGGGATCGTTGTGCCAGAGGAGGATGCCACGGGCGAGCGCGGTCCTGACCGCTTCTGCCTGGCCCATGACACCGCCGCCGGCGACATCGATGGTCACGTCAACGCCGTGAACTCCGTTCGGGTACAGGAGGATCGGCTCGGAGATCTTCATCCGGGTAACATCACTTCCGTACTGCTCAAGGGGCACGGAATTTACCCGGATTACGCCTCTGCCCGGTTTGAGGGTTGCACGCGCGATTGCCGTCTTGCGTTTTCCGCTTGTGTTGATGATCTTAACCATTGTGGCCACCTTAGAATTTCGCTCCGAGGAACGTGCTTACCGCCCCGAGGGTAACGTGGTTGGGGTTGTTCAGGCGGTTCATGTGCGCTTCTTCCAGGACTTCCATCTCTTTTCCGACAAACTCCACCGGGATACCGACATAGCACTTGATGCGCTTCATCGCTTCGACGCCGCGGGGGCGCTTGTACGGGAGCATGCCGCGGATCGTCCGCTTCATGAGGTGGTCGGGCCTCCGGGGGACAAAAGGACCCCAGTGGCTCCCGGAGGCGCCGCGTTCCCGCTTGTGCCGGTAGTTCGCAAGCACCCGGGCGCGGCTGCCGGAGATGATCGCTTTTTCTGCGTTGACGATCGCGATCTCTTCGCCGGAAAGCCCGCGCTGTGCGACGAGGCTTGCAAGGCGGCCGAGAAGGAGACCGTCACCGTTGATTATTGTCACCATTTCTTTCACCTCAGGATCCGGACACCGCTTCCCTTGGGGTTGTCCTGCAGGAGCTGTTCGATGGTCATGCACTGGCCCTTGGCGTCTGCAATCTTGCTTGTCGCGGACGCCGAGAAATTCAGTGCCGCTACCTTCACGGACTGTTCCAGTACGCCGCTTCCCAGCACCTTGCCGGGGACGATGATCGTCTCGCCCTTCTGGGCGTAGCGGTTGATCTTGGACAGGTTGACTTCCGCGTAGTTCCGGTTCGGGGTCTCGAGCCGGCTTGCGATCTCGCGCCAGATCTTCGCCTCATTCTCCCTTGACGTGTTCTTGAGGAGCATGATGAGGCTCGTGAGACGGGGGTTCGTCTTTTCCACGGTTCTTGTCATTTCTTTTCATCCCCTGATATTTCGCCTAACTGTTTCTCCAGTTCGTCTGCCTGATCCCTGATATGGTGCAGAGCACGGTTCATGATCTCTTTTGCCGGCATCGATCCATCGCTCTCGACCACGAAGATAAACCGGTCGGGTTCAGCGGTGATCCTGATTGCCGGCTCCTCCCCGATACCGCTCGAAAGGCACGCCCGTTCGCAGAGCTTGCACATGGAGCAATCGGGGAGTTTGCCTCCCACCACCTGGACTTTCTTTCCCCTGGCTTCGAGAACGCCCCGGGGGCATTCCTCGACGCACATGCCGCACGCATCGCAGACATCACTGATAGCGATGGCCGGATGGTTTTTGTACCCGCAGACAAGGGTCGCCTGCCACTTGGCATGGACCTTGCCGGTGCTGAGGATTGCTTTTGCCTCGAGCACGAGCTTCTGCCCCTTCGTGAGCTTCACGATGGGAATATTCTCGTGCACCGGCGTCGCTTTCGGGTCCTGCGGGATGAGGTCGCTCGACATCACTGTCCTGGGACCCTCCACACTGAGGGTGAAGGTCACCGTGCAGGCCGGGCATCCTGCCCCGCCGCATTCGCAGGTTTCCTGGGTCTTGTAGGTCGTAAGGTCGGTCCTGATGGGAATGAGCCCGAGCCGGTGTGCCAGCATCTCGTCGAAGAGTGCGCTTGTGTTATCGTAGATGCGTACGTCTTCGATGGCGAGCGTCGGCACTTCGCCGATCATCGCACGCCGGAAACTGTTGGCAAATGCCGGAGTGGCCCCTGAGAGCGTGAAACGTGCGAGGGATTCGTCCAGACTGGCGAAAACGATCTCCATCACACTCTCCTTCCACGGCGCCCGCCTTTCGGCCGGCACGAGTCGTGGGGAATCGGGGTGACATCTTCGATACGACCGATGCGCATGCCGGCGCGGGCGAGTGCCCGTATGGCTGCCTGTGCGCCGGGACCGGGACTCCGCTGCTTGCCCTGGCCGGGTGCGCGGACCTTGACATGGACGCCGACGATGCCCTTTTCACGGGCGACCTGCGCAACGTTTGTTGCCATCTGCATGGCCGCGTAGGGCGAGCTCTCGTTCCGGTCCTGCTTGACGACCATCCCGCCGCTCGACTTGGTTACGGTCTCCGCACCGGAGAGGTCGGTTACGGTGATGATGGTATTGTTGAACGATGCAAAGATATGCGCAACGCCCCACTTTTCCTTCTCGTTTGCTGCCATTATCTTCCTCTCCTTTCATAGCCCGTGCTTGGCGGTGCCTTCGGCGTGGAAGCCGGTTTTGCAATCCGTTCCTTCTCCGGGTGGGAATCAGCGGCAAACGGCGACTTGCCGTAGTAGGAGATCTGACCCTCCTCTGCACGGGTGACACGGTACCCGGGTATGCTCGTGCGCCTGCCATTGATCGCAATGTGCCCGTGGGTAATCATCTGCCGGGCCTGTTTCGGCGACCGGGCTAGCCCCCTGCGATAGACGAGGGACTGGAGCCGGCGTTCGAGCTGGGCCTGGACCTTGAGCGAGAGGACATCGTCGATATCCGCATCGGCGCCAAGGAGGCCGAGCCGCTGCATCGACGTGATGAGCTCGGCCTTCTTCGCTTCGAAAACTGCAGAATCTGCGCTGCTCGACATAATCGCGAGGAGCTCGCGTGCGCCTTTCCGGTACTTGCGGAGGATGCTCTGGGCTTTCCAGACCTCACGCTTGTTGCGCAGGCCGTACTCGATGACGAGCCGGGTCTCATCCTCGATCCTCGTCTTTTCGAAGGGGCGCTTGGGGGTCTGGTAGGACTTGTGGTTCTTGCCTGGGTATCCCATGGTTATGCTCCCTCTTTCTTCCGCTTCACACCGACGGTTGTCCCGGTCCTGCCGGTAGACTTGGTGCGCTGGCCCCGGACCTTCTGGCCGGTCTCATGCCGGATGCCTTTGTAGCACCGGATCTTCCGCATCAGGTTGACGTCTTCGTCCTTTGCAAGGCTCACATCAGCGCCGAGGAGGTGCTTTGCCTCCCCGGTGTAGATGTCCTTGGGACGGTTTGCCATCCACGTCGGGATCTTCGATGCATACTGTTCAACGGCAGCACGGATCCGGTTGACCGAGCCTTCGTCGAGCTTGCCGAGCTTGGCCAGTTCGTCGACGCCTGCCATCCGCGAGATGATCGTGGAGGTATGCCTGCCGACACCCTTTATACCGGTGAGCGCGACCCGGACGGACTTGGTGCCATCCAGATCGGTAGTGCCAACCCTTACGAAATACTTTATCTCTTCTTCCTGAGCCATCCAATCCCCTCGCAGTTGTGAGATTTTCTCTTGAAGCGCTGAGGGAGGGATTTGAACCCTCGAGTCCTTTTGGGACACAGGTTTAGCAAACCTGCGCCATACCAGGCTTGGCTACCTCAACAGAGGAATCTCGCATCTTTGTACAGACACTCGCAGCGAATATCGCTGCTCCATGAATGGTGCTT
>DATKMN010000115.1:0-15683 GCA_035541835.1 Methanoregula sp. | reverse complement strand
GGGGCAACGGACGGGACGACCGGCACCGCCTGCGATGCCGGGCACCCGTTGCTGTTCTGCCCGTTCAGGGTCGTGGTACCGCTGCACGCGCCGTCGGGGCCGGCATAGTCCCAGTCGTACTTTGCGGCAAAAGCGGAGCAGTCCGTGGTGAAGAAGACGTCGTACGCAGATAATGTGGATGTCCCCGGCGGGTCGTCCACGGTCCTCGCCGGGATGTGCAGGACGTTCCCGGAAAGGAAGGTGCCGTCGGCAGGCCCGTGCCCGACATCCCCCATCGTCGCGGTCGCCCCGTGGAACCGGATGGTGACCGTGTACTGGTCCGTGATCGCCCCGTCCCCGCACCCGGTCTCGACCGTCGTTACCTGCCACGTGTTGTTCCCGGTGTACGTATTCCAGCTCCAGGGAGGCAGGGGGACGTCCGCTGCAACGGGAACCAGGAATACCAGGATGAGAAGAAATCCCAGAGCACCCCTGATCATGATAAGGAGTGGATCGATAGCAGCGGTAATAAATCCGTAGCATTTGCCGCGCCGGTAAATACCGGCGGACGACAGGAAGGATAAATGAGGATTCCTCCGGGCCGGTATCGGAAAAACAGATGAGAACTCTAAACTGTATCCGGGCGCGCCTTACGTGCCCTCCGGCCCGATAAAACAAAACGGGTCTTCCGCCAGGAAATCCCCCGAGGCCGCGTGCGCCCGGACCCGGCACCCCCCGCCGCAGAGCTCGCGGTGGGTGCAGCCCGCACACCGGCCGCCGAACCGGGCATCTTTTTTGCGGAACCGGGCAAGGACGGGGTTCGCCGGATCGTTCCAGAGGCTGCTGAAGGGCCGGTCCCGGACATTTCCCACGAGAAATCCGGGCGAGCGGGCGAACTGGCAGGGGTATACGTTGCCGTGCGCATCGATATCCGCCACCCGGGTCCCGGCGCTGCACCCGCCGTGCATGGACTCTAAGAGCCCGCGGGCGTCTGCCAGGTCCTCCGACCCGTCCGCTTCCATGGACCGGAGCAGGTGGATGCAGTCCTGCGGGGCATCGACCGTCAGGAATTCCATGGATGAAGGATCGATCTCTTTTGCTTTCCGGTAGAGAAGGTCGAGCGCCCCGGTCACCTCGTCGCGGGAGAGCTGCAACCGGTCATAGGATTCGCTGCCTCTTCCTGCAGGCACGAGCCAGTACAGGCAGAACCGGGAGGCGCCGAGGGACAGCGCGAGATCGATGAGCGCTTCCAGTTCCCCGCAGTTCTCCTTCGTGAGCGTGACCCGGACCCCGCACCGGAGCCCGGCCTCCCTGCAGGCGGCAAACGCGGCAAGGGTCCGCTCAAACGCACCGGGCGAATTCCGGAACCGGTCATGCGTCTCCGCGTTCGCGCCATCCAGCGAGATCCCGGCGTACCCGATCCCGCTTTCTTTGATCCTGCGGGCGATATCCGGCGTTATCAGCGTACCGTTCGTACTGAGCGCCATCCTGAGACCGCGGCTCCTGGCATGGGACGCGAGCTCCATAATATCCGGGCGCACCAGCGGCTCGCCGCCGGTGAAGAGGATGAGCGGGACTCCCGCATCCGCGAGGTCGTCGATGACCCCTTTCGCCTCTGAAGTCGTCAGTTCGCCCTCCGTGGCGCACGCCGGTCCCGACCCGCTGTAGCAGTGGGTGCAGGAGAGGTTGCAGCGAGTGGTAATGTTCCAGAAGATTACCGGCCGGAACATCCCGGAGAACGCGAGCAGGGCGCCCGGCACTTCGCCTTCCGTGTTGTGCCGGTGCCGCATCACGGCGCTGACCGTTCCCCGCCCGTGCATGCACTGCGTGATCCGGTTCATCGCGCCCCGCCCCCGTTCTCGTTCATCCGGACATTCGGCACGCGCTTGAACTCGCGGGTGCTGAAGAGGACGAGATAATCCGGGCACCGGACCGATTCGGCAACCGCTTTCACCTCTGCGAGCACCTCCTCCCTGCTGTACCCGTGGTGTACGGTGTAATAGGTGTACTCCCACCGGCCCGGCACCGGCGTTCGCTCGTAACAGTGGGTTATGGACGGGAACGCCGCGAGCCGTTCCCCGATATCGCCATTGCCCACCGCTCCTGCTTTCCACGCGACGAGCGCGTTTGCCGTAATCCCGAGCTTCCGCTGGTCGATCCGGGCCCGGAACTTCCGGATGGTCCCGGCTTCCTTCAGCCGCCGTGTCCGTCCGAGGACTTCCTCCGCGCTGATGCCCAGCCGTCTCCCGAGCTCCCCGAAGGGGTCCGGGACGAACGGGAGGCCCCGCTCCAGTTCCCGGAGCAGTTCCGCATCAGCCGGGTCCATAGTCATCCTCCCCGGGCCGTTCCCCGGGCCGTGCCCGCAGGAGGGGGAACCGCACCGCGATCTTGATCTTTTGAACAGTCGGCAGGTCGAGCATATCGGACGCCGGGATCCCGGTCTGCTCCAGGATTTTGTAAAGTACTCTCGAAACCCCGGCCCGGTCCTTCGCCGCTATGGTGAACCAGAGGGAGTAGTAATGCTCCCGCATGAAATTATGCGACACTTCCGGACAGCTGCTGATGACTTCCGCAACCTCTTCGGTCCGCCCGTCCGGTACGTGGAGGGCGACGAGCGTCGCGGCGTGCAGGCCGAGGTGCCGGGATTCGAGGACCGGCGATATGCCCCGGATAATGCCGGCCTCCTCCAGCCGCTTCATCCGGGCGAGGAGCACGGCTTCCGTGATCCCGAGCCTCTCCGCGACTGCCTCCCACGGCCGGGGTACAAGAGGGATGTCGTCCTGGAGGGCATCGAGGATGGCGAGGTCGGTCGCGTCCGGCGCGGGCCGGCTGCTCATGGCACCACCCCTCCGGGCTCGTACGGGCACCACGGGTCCTCTCCGCACACATCCCCGGTCTGCTCGTCCGGCATCGCGAGGCCGTCGCACCAGAGCGGGGAGCGGGCGCCCTCCCCCCGGTACGCCCGGGCCCGGCAGCCGCCGCAGATCGTCCTGAAACCGCACCGCCCGCACTTTCCCGTGAGCCGGCCCGGGTCGCGGAGTGCGGCAAAGAGCGGCGAATTGTTCCAGATCTCCGGAAACGGCGTGGTCCGCAGATTGCCTGCACTCACGGGCAGGTACGGGCACGGGGTCACATCCCCGTTTGCAAAGATCCGGCAGTACGTGATGCCGGCAAGGCAGCCCCGGCCCCAGGCCGTACTGACCAGACCGAGCTCATCTGCAATACGGCGGAACTGCGGGGCACAGGTCGGCCGGATGTTCAGGTCGCTCTCCCGGTACCGGATGAGGATCTGCCGGATCAGCTCCTCGTATTCCTCCGGGCTGCGGGGTCCGGCCTGCCGGGCCCGCCCGGTGGGGACAGGGAAGAAGAGCTGGTAGTCGCGGACCGAAAGGGACGTCCCGAGGCCGATGACATCCTCAACCTCGCCGATATCGGGACGCATCACCGACATGTTGATCTGAACAGAAATCCCGGCATCCCGGCAGTGCCCGATCGCCCGGACCGCCCGCTCCCAGACACCCTCAACGCCCCGGAACGAGTCGTGGACCGCCGCGTCCTTTGAGTCAAGGCTGACAGCCACAGCCCGGATTCCCGCAGCGGCGAGTTTTCCGGCGGTGTCATGGTCGATGAGGTAACCGCTGGTCCCCATCACCATCCGGAGTCCCTTCTCCGTCCCGTAGCGTGCAATGTCGTACACGTCCGGCCGGAGGAGGGGCTCGCCCCCGCTCAGCACGACGACCGGTGTCCCGGCCGCCCGTATCTGGTCGATGACGGAGAACGCCTCCTGCGTGGAGAGCACGCCGCGAGCTTCCTCGTCGCCCGCGTCCACGTAACAGTGGGAACACTTCAGCGGACACCGGAGGGTGATGTTCCACGAGATGATACGCGGTGCGTTCATCGTTCCGTTCAACGTTTTTTGTCCTTGTCCGACCCGATGGCCGGGTTGGTTGTCCGTTTTTGCGATGTTCTCCACCATCGAAGTATCTTACGATCGTGCGAGATCGAAGCGGTCGAGGTTCATCACTTTGGCCCAGGCCGCCACGAAGTCCTTTACAAACTTCTCCTGCCCGTCAGTGCTCGCGTAGACCTCGGCAATAGCCCGGAGCTGGGCGTTCGAACCGAAGATGAGATCGACACGCGTACCGGTCCATTTCACTTCGCCGGTTTTGCGGTCGCGCCCTTCGAAGAGGTCCTGTGCGTCCGAAACCGGCTTCCACTCAGTGCCCATGTCGAGCAGGTTTACAAAGAAGTCGTTCGTGAGCGCTCCCGGCCTCTTCGTAAACACTCCGGCCTTTGTCTGCCCGAAGTTGGTGTCCAG
The DNA here is from genome assembly GCA_035541835.1 of Methanoregula sp. GTDB lineage: Archaea > Halobacteriota > Methanomicrobia > Methanomicrobiales > Methanospirillaceae > Methanoregula. Next base: position 11,386 of record DATKMN010000115.1, on the reverse strand, counting down.
CACCCGCATCCCGCCGACGAGCACCGTCATCTCGGGCGGGGTCAGGGTCAGCAGCTGCGCCTTGTCGACCAGCAGTTCCTCGGATGATGCGGGGTATTTGCCCTTCAGGTAATTGCGGAACCCGTCTGCCTTCGGCTCGAGCACGGCAAAGGAGGCCGCATCGGTCTGCTCCTGCCGGGCGTCCATGCGTCCCGGGGTGAAGGGGACCGTCACTTCGTGGCCAGCGTTCCCTGCGGCCTGTTCGACGCCGGCACAACCTGCGAGGACGATAAGGTCGGCCAGCGATACCTTCTTCCCGCCTTTTGCGGCGCTGTTGAACGCTCCCTGGATATCCTCAAGGACCCTCAGCACTTTTGCGAGCCGGGCCGGCTGGTTGACTTCCCAGTCCTTCTGCGGCGATAAGCGGATGCGGGCACCGTTGGCCCCGCCGCGCTTGTCGGAGCCGCGGAAGGTGGACGCCGAGGCCCAGGCAGTCGAGACCAGCTCCGGCACGGACAGGCCGGAGGCCAGGACGGTTGCCCTGAGGGTGGCGATGTCCCGCTTCGTGACCAGCTTGTGGCTCGCCGCGGGTATGGGGTCCTGCCAGATGAGCTCTTCGGCCGGGACCTCCGGGCCGAGGTAGCGTGCACGGGGGCCCATGTCGCGGTGCGTCAGCTTGAACCACGCCCGGGCAAACGCGTCTGCCAGCTGGTCCGGGTGCTCGTAGAAGCGCCGGGAGATCTTCTCGTACACCGGGTCGAACCGTAACGAGAGGTCCGTGGTCAGCATGCCGGGCGCACGGCGTTTTGTTCCATCGTGGGCATCCGGCACCGTATCCTTCCCGCCCTTCGGCTTCCACTGGTTCGCGCCGGCCGGGCTTTTGGTGAGTTCCCACTCGTTTTCGAACAGGATCCGGAAGAAATTGTTGCTCCACCGCGTGGGTGTGCTGGTCCAGGTGACCTCGATACCGCTTGTGATAGCGTCCCCGCCTTTGCCGGTGCCGAAGCTGCTCTTCCAGCCAAGGCCCTGCTGCCCGATGGGCGCCGCCTCGGGCTCGGGCCCCACGTGGGTCGCAGGGCCGGCGCCGTGGGTCTTGCCAAACGAGTGGCCGCCGGCGATGAGCGCGACCGTCTCCTCGTCGTTCATCGCCATGCGGGCAAAGGTCTCGCGGATATCCCTCGCCGCCGCGACCGGGTCCGGGTTGCCGTTCGGGCCTTCCGGGTTGACGTAGATGAGGCCCATCTGCACGGCAGCGAGCGGGTTTTCGAGGTTCCGGTCACCGGAGTAGCGTTTGTCATCCAGCCAGATCTTCTCCGAACCCCAGTAGACCTCATCGGGCTCCCAGGCATCCACGCGCCCGCCCCCGAATCCGAAGGTCCTGAACCCCATCGACTCCAGGGCCACGTTGCCGGCAAGGACCATCAGGTCGCCCCACGAGATCTTCCTGCCATACTTCTGCTTGACCGGCCAGAGCAGCCGGCGCGCCTTGTCGAGGTTCGCATTGTCGGGCCAGCTGTTGAGGGGCGGAAAGCGCTGCTGGCCGGCGCCGGCACCGCCCCGGCCGTCGCCCACGCGGTACGTGCCGGCTGCGTGCCAGGCCATGCGGATGAACAGGGGCCCGTAATGGCCGAAGTCCGCGGGCCACCAGTCCTGCGAGCCGGTCATCAGCGCCTGCAGGTCCGCCTTTACGGCCGCAAAATCAAGCTTTTTGAATTCCGCGGCGTAGTTAAAGTCGCTCTCCATCGGGCTTGCCCGGGGTGAGTTCGCGAGAAGAATTTTCAGGTTCAGCTGGTCCGGCCACCAGTCCCGGTTTGAGGTGCCCCGGCCGGTCGCCGGTTTGCCTGCCCCGCCCGTTGCCGGGCGCATGCTGTCGTCAGTCATACCATCGTCTCCTGTTTTTCGATCGGATGAACGTCCTTACACGACCGGGCCACGTGCCCTGTCGTCAGGGAGTTCGGGCTGTCGGGAACCGGAACGCCCTGCCCGGATATGAGGGGGTTTCTGGCCATGTGAAATCACGCTGGTTAATGTTAAGTCCCGTATTATTAAGGTACGTATGGCGGCCGGATCCCGGCACGAAAGAGAGGGGACGTTACGAACATGAGATTTCTCAAGGCAGATAAAAAAATCCGCCTCCCATGAACTCCGGACCACGCAGGAAAAAACCGAAATTCTCTCTTGCTGACAGAGACGAGTCGCTGCAAAACCTGGCGGGCGGGACCGATCACACCGTCCTCGCCCTCTGGGCCGTCGACTGTGCCGGCCGCGTCCTCCACTTTTTCGAGGAGAACTGCCCGGAGGACCCGCGTCCCCGGGCCGCGCTCACGGTCTGCCGGGAATGGATAACCACCGGGGAATTCAGCATGGCGGTGATCCGGAAGGCATCGCTCGCGGCCCACGCAGCCGCACGGGAAACCGGCGAAGATTCTGCTGCCCGCTCCGCAGCCCGGGCCGCCGGCCAGGCCGTGGCGACCGCTCACGTCCGCACCCATGCGATCGCGGCCGCACAGTACGCTTTGCAGGCGGTCTGGAGAGCAGCCGGGCCGGAAGCGGCTGAGGCCGCAGTTGCAAAGGAACGGGAGTGGCAGGAGCGGCACCTCGTCGCGCTCCGGGAGCAGTCAGGGCCGGAAACATAACACAGGAAAATGCCTTCGTACTTTCCGAAAGATCCGGACTGACAACAGAAAGAATTTAACTTTCATGTAAAAATCCACTATCATACGCAAAAAGAGGTGCGACCCCGGATTCAGGGTTTCCTATGGACAGCGACACGACGCCCCGCCTTCCCATGACCATCGGGTTCATCATAATCTTTGGCGGGCTTGCCATCCTTTTCATGGGATATTCCGGCGTGTCATTGTTCTTCTGCATCATCCTGCTCCTGGTAATCGCATATATCTGGAGATCGGCCATCTCGGGATCAGTACATACCTTTTTTTCGGCACTCTTCGACGCGATCTTCCGGACCAGAAGGATCGGGTAGTGCCGGGTTGATCCCGGGAAGAGTCCATCAGGACGTCAGGCAACGAAAAGAATTGTCCTGGAGATTTGTGTTCGCACTCCGCCCCCACCCCCTTATATCCCATCACGCGCCAAACTAAAATTCAGGCACATGGCTGACGAATACGCGGACGCGGTGAAGGAGGCAGCCGCCCGGATCCGGGCGACCGTGCCGGCAAACCTGGTGGAGAAGTTTGCGGCGGCGGGCGGGATTACGCGGGAGGACTTTGTCCGGTGCGCCCCGGCGCAGAGCGGCGAAGTCTGCGCTGTCGACGGGAGCAACGTGATGCTCCTTGAATCCGGGAGCCTCGCCCTCGCCGTGGTCCGGGCAGCCCAGACCACGTTCCGGGAGGCGGAGCGCGGCCGACGCTCACTGACCCCGCTGAAGTTTGCCCTCATCGGGCCCGGCGCGGAGAACACGGACTTTGCGGACCTGTACGCCGAATGTTTCGGCGAGCCTCCGGGCACGCCGCTCCGGAACGACGACCGGGAGAAGGCCGCGGGCGTCCTGCGGGACACGCTCGAGTACTGGGTCACGGAACAGATGGCGCAGTCGCTCGGGGCGGGCGCCCTCCTCCTCCGGGACGGGCCGCTGCGGGTCTCCCACGCGAGCCATGATGTCGTCCTCGAACGGATCGGCCGGGCCTGCCGGGAAAACCGGATCGGCCTCGCCGGCATCAGCAAGAGTACGACTGCGACCTGGGGCGGCGGCCACCCGCTCCTCCCGTCCGCAAACGGGCTTGCGGACCAGCTCGGGGTCCCGGCCCCGTGGTGGATCCGGATCGGCCCCGGGGTCCTCGACCACGCCCAGTTCCCCCGGTGGCAGCACGGGCAGATGTATGTCGCAAAACTCCACCCGCACGCAAAGTCGCCGCTCAAGATCGAGCTTGCAAAAGAGCCCGGCGACGCAGACGTCCGCGCTGTCATGGACCGGCTCGCGGCCTGCTCCGGCGACGGCCGGGTCCCGGGCTACCCCTACCCCCTCTTCGACGCCCACCGCACGGTCGTCATCACCGATGAACTCGCGGGGCAGATCAGGAGCGGGCTCATGGCGGGGATCGCAGAAAGCGGCATCGATCGGCAGACCTATGAGATCCTGTTCGGAGATTACCATGATGAATTTGCGCGATACTGACACCGGGGACTCCTCGAAGTACCGGCTCATCGGAAAGAGCGTGCTTGCCTACCGGTTCATCGCCCCGCACGACGAGACCCTGTACATCGGCGACATCAGGAAAATTACCGATGACACCAAGAAAGCCACGTTCTTTGCCAAGATCACCGACCTCTCGCACGACGCCAACTTCGCCGACCCGAAGTGGGACACCCGGGTCTACGCGGAGCAGTTCTACGGCCTCGGCGAGGACGTCTTCATCACGGTCGAGGCAGTCCCGCTCGGGTACGTGGACGAGTACGGCAGGTTCCACAAGGCCCGGACCCTCCCCTCCAAGTTCTCGAAGATCGAGGAGCCGACCGCGGAAGACTTTGAGTTCCTCACAAAGCAGATGGGCGAGATCGAGGTAGGCCTGATGCGGAGCGGCCAGGACGTCATCAAAGACGTCGCCGTCCGGATCCCGGCCCGGGTCCTCCCCCAGCACATGGGCGTCTTTGCGACCACGGGTATGGGCAAGTCCAACTTCATGAAGACATTCTGCGCCTCGTGCATGAAGGAGAAGAAGTTCGGCCTCTTGATCGTGGACCCGCACGGCGAGTACGTCAGCGGCGGGAAGTCGTCGACCGGCGAGCCGACCCGGGGGCTCGTCCACTACACGGAAGGAAAGGACGGGCTTGCCATCTTCACGATCCGGGGGGAGGCAGACCGGAAGAAGTACGGCATGAACAAGCTGTACCTCGACTACGACGACTTTACGATCAGCGACCTCTCGATCCTCCACGACCTCTCCGCACCCCAGTACGATATCGTCGAGGCCCTCTCGCGTGCGGGCGGCAGGGAGGTCATCGAGTTCTTCGGGAAGGTCGACCCCGAGATCTTCCCCGTCAAGGACACCGGGACCTCGGTCGTGCGCGAGAACACGCTCTCGTACCTGATCCGGAACTCCATGGCGGGGCCGGTCCGGGTCATCAAGCGGCACATTGAGAACCTCGTTGCCGGCAACCGGGCCTTCTTCCGGCCGCAGGGCTCCTCCATGGAAGAAATAATCAAAGACCTCCACGACAACAACGTCGTCCTCATCGACATCCCCGACATGGGCGAACGGAGCGAGCTCTTCGTCCTCTCGGTCATAACAAGGATGATCATGGCCAGGCACCGGTCCGAGGCACGGGGGTACGGGATCGACGAGCGGCAGGAATCGAACCACCAGGTGCTCATCACCATCGAGGAGGCGCAGCGGGTGCTCGCGAGCGGCGGCTCCTCCACGCAGGTCTTCCGCGAGTGCGCGATGGAGGGACGGAAGTTCGGGGTCGGCCTCTGCGTCGTCACCCAGCAGCCGAAGAACATCGACCAGAAAGTGCTTGCCCAGATCAACACGTTCGTGGTGATGGGCCTCGGCGACAAGGGCGACCGCGAGATCATCATGGGGAGCGCAAAGCAGGACCTTTCGAGAATGGAAGTCGAGATCCAGACCCTTGACCGGGGCGAGGCGATCATCTCCACCATCGGCATCCCCTTCCCGGTCAGCACCCGGATCCACCGGTACGAGGACTACATCGCGGAGCTCAACAGGGAGAAGAAGGGCTCGATCCGGGACGGGCTCGAAGGCGGGTTCTAGCCGGGGAATAAATCCTGAAAAAAAGTGAGGACCAGCTCTACGCCGGGCCGGCGCTGTCGTACACCTGGCAGAAATAGCGTGCCTGGAAAAGGACGATCGGCGCTATGAAAACAAGCTCGACGAGGATGCCGAGCGCCGGGATGATATAGAAGACCCCGATGATGACACCGATGATGACCTGCACGATGAGGAGGGCGACCCAGGCGAGGACATACGATCCCCAGCCAATCTTTCCGATGGTCGCAAGGATTGCGCCGAAGTTGAAGGCCTCACCCATGCTGCCGGTCCGCGCAAAGCGGATGAGCCCGATCATGGAGAAGAGCCCGGTGATGACCGCTACAATCACAAAGACGATGAGGCCGAGGATGACCCCGCCGATGAGCGCGAGGACGTGGGCGGTGTTCCCCGAGATGATCGCAAAGACGAGGCCCCCGAGCGTGATGAAGAGGACGATGAGGGCGGGGATCGCGTAGATGAGCGAGAGGACCAGGTACTTGATCCCATCGACAAAGAGGGTCCCCCAGCCGGTGACCTCCGGGGCAGGCTTCTCCCCCCGGAGCACTTTCAGGCTGTACCCGAGGAGCGGGAGGAAGAGGAGGACCGTTGCTACGATGAGGAGGAACCACTGCTTCCACTTTCCGATAACCGCGTCTTTTGCATACGTAACCGCGTCACTGAGCATTGCGCCGTAATCCATGCTGTAAACCACATCCGTACTGTATACTGGTGATTTCACGGGGAGAGGATATATAACCGGCTGTTCCGGTTCTCCGGAACGGGAAAAAGACCGTAAGGTACACCTTTTATCAGAGGGCCGGGCAAAGGCACAGGTCCGTGGCCGGGCGGTGCAGTCCATACCCGGACGCGCTGGTCTCACGGGGCAGGATAATATGGGTGAAAGGAAAAAGAGGAGATCCATGAAGCCCGGCCGGAAGCTCACCGCACTCGTCGTCATCCTCCTTGCCGGGATCGCGGTCGCCGGGCTCATCGCCGCAACCGCGGGAGTCCCCCGGCAGCCGCTGAAAATTCCGGTATACCGGTATGTGGTCGTCAATACCTACCCCCACGACCGTTTCGCCTTCACCGAGGGGCTTGCATGGGAGAACGGGACCCTGTACGAGGGGACCGGTATCGAGGGGAATTCCAGCATCCGGACCGTTGACCTCGACACCGGGCAGGTCACCGCAGTCCGGAACCTCCCGCCGGAATATTTCGGCGAGGGGATCGCGGCGTACGGGGACCGGGTCGCCCAGCTGACCGAGGACTCGCACATTGGTTTTGTCTACAACCGCACGACGCTTGCGCCGGAAGGGAATTTCACGTACCCGACCGAGGGATGGGGGCTTGCGTGGGACGGGACGGATCTGGTCATGAGCGACGGGACCGACTCCCTGTACTTCTTCGATCCGGTCACCTTCCGGCAGGTCCGTACCATCAGCGTGCAGGCGCAGGGGGTGCCGGTCGACAGCCTCAACGAGCTGGAGTTCGTGGACGGCGATATCTATGCCAATATCTGGCCTTCCGACCAGGTCGCACGGATCGACCCGCAGACGGGAAACGTCACCGGCTGGATCGACCTCTCCGGGCTGCTGCCCCCGCAGGAGAAGAGCCTCATCGGCTGGGCGGCGATCGACCGGTTCCGGGGGCAGACCGGCATCCCGTTTGCAGAAGAGGCCTGCCCCAACGGGATCGCGTACGACCCCGCCGGCGACCGGCTCTTCGTTACCGGGAAACTCTGGCCGGAACTCTTCGAGATCCGGATCGTGCCGGCGTGAACAGCCGCCGGGTTTATGCCGGGACCTTCTCCACTTTCACCGCGCACGCCTTGAACTCCGGGATCCGGCAGAACGGGTCGAGGACCGGGTTGGTCAGGAGGTTGACAGCGGTCGCCGCGAAATGGATGGGCATGAAGACTACCCCCGGCCGGATCGCGCCTGTCACCTTCGCGGGGAGTACCACGCTCCCGCGCCGGGTGCTGGCCCTGACCCGGTCCCCGGTCCGGACCCCGAGGGGCCCGGCATCGGCCGGGTTGAGTTCGATCCAGGCTTCCCGGAGCTCACGCCCGAGCGTCGGGGAGCGGGCCGTCATCGAGCCCCAGTGCCAGTGCCAGATCGACCGGCCGTTCGTTAAGACGAGAGGGTACTCTGTGTCAGGGACTTCTGCCGGGGGGAGGAAGACGATCGGAGAGAAAATTCCCTTCCCGTCGGAGGTTGCGAACCGGTCCCGGTGCAGGACCGGCGTGCCCGGGTGGCCGGTTTCCGGGCAGGGCCACTGGAGGGCCTCGGGCTTCTCGAGCCGCGGATAGTCCATGCCCGCGTACTGCGGCGTGACGGACGCGATCTCGCGGAAGACCGCTTCCGGATCCTTGTACGCGAACTGCTTTTCAAATCCGAGCCGGGCCGCGAGTGCGCAGAGGACCTGCCAGTCGGGCCTGGCAGAGCCTGCCGGCTCCTGCGCCTTCCGGACCCGCTGGACCCGGCGCTCGGCCGAGGTCTGGGTCCCGTCGCGCTCGCCGAAGGATGCGACCGGCAGCACCACGTCAGCAAGCGCCGCCGTCTCCGAAAAGAAGATTTCCTGAACCACGAGAAATTCGAGGTTTGCAAATGCTGCCGCAGTCTTCCTGCAGTCGGGGTCGGCAAGGACCGGGTTCTCGCCCATCACGTACATCATGCGGATCGGGCCGGTCCCCGAGGCGAGGCCGTCGATCATCTCCGTGTGCGTCAGCCCCGGGCCCGGCGCCACCGGGCAGCCCCATGCGGATTCAAACGCCGCGCGGACCTCCGGATCGGAAACCTTCCGGTACCCCGGGAAAACGTCAGGCAGGCAACCCATGTCGCAGGCGCCCTGCACATTGTTCTGGCCCCGGAGGGGGTTGACCCCGCCGCCCGGGTTTCCGACGTTCCCGGTAAGCATCTGGAGGTTTGCACACGACCGGACATTGTCTGTGCCGGTCGCGTGCTGGGTGATCCCCATCGCAAAGAGGAGCGAGCATGACGGGGACTGCGCCGCCATGGACGCTGCCCGTGCGATGTCCGCTGCCGGTATCCCGCAGCCCTCCGCCGCGTTCTCCAGGGAATAGCGGTCCTGCATCACCTCGTCCTTAAGGGCGGAAAACCCGGAAGTCCGGGCCGCGATGAACGCTGTATCCTCCCATCCGTTCCGGAGGATCTCCTGCATCACCGCGTTGAGGAGCAGGACGTCGGTGCCCGGCAGGAGCGGGAGATGGAGGTCTGCCTGAAGCGCGAGCGTTGTCCGGCGGGGATCGGCGACGATCAGCTTCGCCCCGCGCTGGCGGGCAAGGATAATGCGCCGGCCGATGAGCGGGTGGTCCTCGGGGGTGTTGCTGCCGATCACGAAGATGCAGGCCGACTGTTCGATGCCGGCAAGAGAATTTGTCATTGCACCGGAGCCAAAGACCATCGAGAGGCCGGTTACCGAAGAGGAGTGGCAGAGCCGGGCGCAGTTGTCCACGTGCGGGCTTGAAAGGACTGTCCGGGCGAACTTCTGGAAGAGGTAGTTGTCCTCGTTGGTCGCCCGCGAGGAGGAGAGGCAGGCTATGGTCCCGGGCCGGGCTGACCGGAACTTCTCCGCGACCAGGCCGAGGGCCTCGTCCCAGGATGCGGGGACGAGCTTTGCGCCCTTCCGGACAAGCGGGGCCGTGAGCCGGTCCGGGTGGTTGATGAACTCGTGGGCATGGGCGCCCTTCGGGCAGAGCTTTCCCTCGTTCACCGGGCTCCGGTGCCAGGGGGCCGTATCGACGATCCGGCCATCCTTGACCACGAGGTTCATGCCACAGCCGGTGGCGCAGTACGGGCAGACGGTCGGGACATAGTGGAACATGCCGCATCTCCGGGGAGTCAAAGGAGCTCTGTCCGGGAGTCATATAAGGGTGGTGATCCCGGCACGGGATACGGGCACAGATACCGGGCGAGGACATGTGCACCGGGTCCGGGTAAAAAATCCCGGGGCCCCCCGCGTCACTCCTTCTTTGAGCCGGTCTTCCGGATCAGGACGCCGTTGATGACCGGGTCGCCCGTGACGATGTACCGGCGGATAACCTGCCCGAAGACCTCGACTGCGTCTCCCGACCCGATCCCGTCGGGGGGGTTTGTAAACATCCTGACCGGGATTTCGCCGGTCCGGTCCGCGACCACGAACTGCGGGCGGTTGAGGAACCGGAACCGGACCGCCCGGACGACCCCCGAGATCTTCACGATCTTCCCGAGCGACCTTTCGCTGACCTGCCGGATCCGGAACGGCTCGGCCTCGCCCTCGTAGAACGGCGCGAGATCGGCGTACTCCTGCTGGCTTACGTAGTTCAGCATCAGGGGGATCGCCAGGAACATGAAGAGGACCGGGATGATCCAGACGAGGTTTGACCGGACCCCGGCCGCCATCTCCGGCGGGCCGAAGAACGCTGCCGCGAAAAAACCGAAACTGAAAACCGCGAATACGAGGACAGAGAGGAGGGAAAACCTGAGTTCCACGGTTCCGATCTTCATGGAAAAATGAGTATGCCGGCGGGCTACTTCAGCGCTGCGATCTCTTTCCGGAAAGCGACCCAGTACAGTGCACCGAAGAAGACAAGCCCGCCCACGATATTCCCGAGGGCGACCGGGATGAGGTTGCTTGTCCACATGGAAAGCCAGTTGACACCGGCAGCGACTTTGGTCTGGTCGGTGAGGAACCCCTGCGTCAGGATGCCGGCTGCGATGAAGTACATGTTCGCCACTACGTACTCGAGCCCGAGCGCGATGAACGCCATCGCGGCGACCCAGATGCCGAGGATCCTGCCGGCAAGGTTGTCGGCGCAGATGCCGAAGAGCACGGCGAGGTTGACGAGCCAGATGCCGCCGATGCCCCGGAGGAACGCGGACCAGAAGCCCATCCCGCCCGCGTATCCCGTCTTTGCAGCCGCAATCCCGATGGCGTGGGCCCCGTACGTGTTGACCATCGCCGTGCCGGTGGAGTCGAACCCGATGAACGGGCCGTTTGCCATCAGGTATGCCCAGAAGACGGCACCGATGAAGTTCCCGATGAAGACCCAGACCCAGAGGTTGACGACCCCTATACCGCCGGTTTTCCGGGTGAACGCCGCGAGCGGCGAGAGCATCGCATCGCCCGCGAAGAGCTCGGCGCCGGTGATCACCACCAGGAACAGGCCGACCGGGAAGACCACCCCCATGACGAGCTGCCCTACGCCGGCGCTCGACATGCCGTACGCGAGCGCGGGCGTGTCCTTGACCGCCGATGCGCCTGCCACGATGCCCGTGCTGCACATGGTCGCAAGGGCGCATCCCATCGCGATGAACGAACCGGCAAGGAACCCCCGGAGGACCATGTTCCAGGCCGGAAGGGCTGCCCGGTATTTTCCCGTTTCGCCAGCCTTTGCAAAGATCGCAACCGGAGAATGAAACACCATCGTACTGCTAACCTCTTCACTTCCACTTGTACGTGCAACGTTTTATAGGTTGCAGGGGGGTGAGGGGACGATCCGGATTTGCCATGATTTCAATTATTCCGGTGGGCCCCGCTGCCGGGAGGGACGAAATCGCCCCGGAATGTTTTCGAACGGGAAATTTCGGATTCCCCCGCCGCGGGACTGCCCCGGCCGGTGCGTTCTTTGGGACATTTCAGTCGATTCACGCACTGCATTCCGGTTCCCCCAGGTCTTC
>DATKMN010000114.1:0-5104 GCA_035541835.1 Methanoregula sp. | reverse complement strand
TGGGAGTCGGGTACGGGCTGAACCGGAGACGTGAGAAGGCGGTGAAAAATCCATGTCCCGAAAATTGACACAGGATTTTGGTTTGTCCATTATCATGTTTTCAGAAAACACAAAACAGCGAGCCCCACGCGCAAAACGCCTGCCGGGTTTTGCACTACTCACTTACCCTGATCGAAATTTCTTCTAAATTTTTATCTGGCATTTTCTGGATAAATTCTCCACGAGAAAAGACGATGAAAACGGATTTATCGCAAATGCCCCCGCCCCCGCAGCCGGGGGCAGGGCTGGCATAAGGGGGTTGGTAATCCTTTTCGAACTAAAAAAAATCTTTGCCGGTGGTGGTTTCACCGGTTCCCGCTTTTAAAAAACAAAAAATTACCCCACCGTGAGCCCCTGCTCCACCGCGGCTTCCGGCACATCGTACTGCTTGTTCGTGCCCTCGATCTGGTACTTGCCGGTTGCCACGACGCCGTACGTGTTCCCCGTCGTGGAATAGGGCACCACGAACTCGCCGTTGACACTCTGCTGCCGGTACGTGAAGTTCCTGCCGGTGTTGGTCGTGAGGGAAAGGTCGATGATCCCGTCGCCCCGGATGTGGGCGCCTTTCACGTACTCGAAGACCTTGACGTACTTCACGTCAGGGGTTTCTTTGCCGAATACATTGGTCGGCGACTCGTGGACGAGCCGGTAGTGGTGGAGGGCCGGCACGGTCTCTATGGGCGAGGTGATCAGCGCTACCGGGTTCAGGACGATCGCATGGTGCCCTGCTGTAGCGTTCTGGTTGTACGCTGCCGCCATCTTCTCAGCATCGGCTGCGTTCATCGACTGGGCGTTCGTGACGACCGGGACCGAGACGTGGGCGAGCGCGGGGTCTTCATACTCGACGTAATAGGCGGTTGTGGGGTCCGTCATCGAGCCGTCGAAGTTGTGGAGGCGCGAGACCATGGTGAGGTAGTACTGCTGGGTGTCGAGCGTGACCGGCTGGAGAGCGTTCGGATCGCTCGCGGTCGCAGTGGCAAACGTCTGCTGGTACGGGGCGTTCTGGAGCGTTGCATTGTACCAGGTGGTCATCGCGTAGAACTTGGACGTGTCCATCTCGATGTCGGTCACGATGTACCGGGTCCCGTCATGGTCGAGGACGGCATCGGCCGAATCCTCGGAAGTCGTCACAAAGAACGACGCCGATCCGTTCGGGCCGGCGACGCCCTGCTGGAACGGATTGGCGTTCGGGATGCGCTTTGCGATGAACGTGATCATGTGGCCGTAGTCCCACCAGGACATGACCCCGTACGCCTGCGGCGGGTACTGGAAGGTGGCGGGGTTATAGATGGTGAGGTACCCGACGCCCGGGTCCGGCGTGTTGTTCCCCATCCACTGGAGCGACTCCTTCCAGTCGTCGTTGAGGTGGAACGGGTCGCTCGTGGCTGCGGAGTAACTCTCGGAGGCCGAGGTATAGGCAAAGAGCGCCCCGACCACGACAACGACGATCAGGAGCAGGGCCATGACGGCATCGCCGGAGATCCCGGGCGCTGCCTTCTCGTGCACCTTCTTCTTCTTCCCCCGGGGCTGCTCGTCCCTTCCTTTTTTCCCGGGTTTCTCCGTTTCGCCGGGTGCCTGCAGGAGTCCGCGGATGACCTTCCAGCCGCCCCCGATCGGGAACGCGATGCAGACTGCAGAGAGGAGGGCGATGTTGACGGCGAGGTAATACTCGTACCGGACGTGCTGAACGGTGGAGAAGAGGACGATGAACGACCAGACCAGCGCAAAGACCTGGTGCGGGTGCTCGTCGCGGATATTATTGTACACCATGATGATGGCGCCGCCAATGAACAGGAGGACCCCGTAGTTGAAGGTCAGCCAGGCGCCGGAAGCCGTCCAGCCCATCGCCTCCTGCACGGTGTTCGTGACCGCTTCCTGTCCGAAGAACGCAAAGAGGTCCACGATGAGGCGGTTGAAGGTCTCGGGGCTCGCGACGGCGAGGATCGCGGAGAAGGCGATCGCGGTCCCGCCAACGATCGCCGGGAAATACCAGGCCGGCTTTCCCTTCAGCTGCCGCGCGACGAGGTACAGGAACCCGGTCCCGGCGATGAGCAGGAGGTAGGCGTACACGTGCCCGAGCGAGTACTCCGAGAGCTCGAGCCCCGGTGCCTTGAACCCGAAGAGGAGGAGGCCGACGATAGCTACCGCGAAAATACCCCCGTTGAGGACGAGGAGGTACTCGCTCGTCCGGCCCTTCATCACATCGATGACGAACTGGATGAGCGTGAAGATCCCGACGATCATCGCAAAGAGGATCATCGTCGGCATGAGGAAGAGGCCGAGGAGGTACGCGATGCCGGCGATGAGCGCCAGGAAGAGCGTTTTCCTATACGAGGCGAAGACTGCGAGATCGATCTCCGCGTCCTTCTCCGACTGGACAGCGGCCATGTAGAAGAGGCAGAAGAGGGTGGAGAAGAGGACCTCGCCGATATGGTGGTCGAAGTACCCGTAGCTCGAACGGAAGAAGAACTGGCCGGTCACGACCGCGGTCAGCCCCGAGGCGAGGAGGCCGGTCTTCCAGTCCCCGCAGGTCTTCCCGACCCAGTACATCATGGCTACGACGATGGCGGCCATCACCGGCGGGATGAGCAGGCAGGTCCCGATGATCTCCGGCCGGGTGGTGGCCCCGGTGATAAGGCAGACCGTCGCGGAGAGGACGGTAAAGAGCGGGCCCCAGTAGATCTGCGTCCCGGTCGGGAAGAGGGTCATGGGGTCGAACCAGCTGTACGCGGGATAGTGGGCGAGGATCTGCTCGACCTGCCGCAGGTTGTACATGGGGTCGTCCCCGGCGACCGCACTCAGGATATCGGTGCGGGTGACCATGGCCGGAAGGAGCCGTATCCAGAGCGCGAAGAGGGAGAAGAGGAGGACGAGCCCGATGATGAGGTACGTCCTCCGGTCCTTGAAGTCTATCGAAAACACCACAGGCCTCCGTTGAATGAGAAGGGTTCGCGGGATTACCTAATAAACCTCCATCCTGCGGCATCCGGAAAAACCGCATTAACGCCCCCGTTCCGGCCGGCCGGACCGTTCTGCCGGCCGGCCCCGCAGGTTTCCGACCGGGGCCCGGCTACCGGGCCAGCCACTCCCGGAGACCGGCAAGCGGCCGGGTGTTGACGATCTCTCCCGCGCCGACCCAGCCGCGCCGTGCGGTCGCGACCGCGAGCTCCATCTGTCGGAGGTCAGCGGCCGCGTGCGCATCGGACCCGGTGATAAACGTCACGCCGTATTCCTTTGCTTTCCGGCAGTCCGTGTCGGAGAGGTCGAGCCGGGAGGGGTACCCGTTGATCTCGAGCGCGACGTGCTGCTCAGCGGCGGCGGAGAAGACGGCGGGGAGGTCGAGCGCGGCGGGTTCGCGCCGGAGGAGGATCCTCCCGGTCGGGTGGCCGAGGATGTCGATGTGCTCGTTGTGGAGGGCGCTGATGACCCGGGCCGTCATCCCATCCCCGTGCATCTTCAGCCGCGAGTGGACGCTCCCGATGACGAGATCGAGGTCAGCAAGCACGCCCGCCGGCAGGTCGGGGGCACCATCCGCGCCGATCCCGCATTCGATCCCGTGGAGGACGACAAAAGTATCGAGCGTCCGGTTCAGGGCCTCGATCTCCTTTCCCTGCGCCGCGATCTTCTCTTCGGTGAGCCCCCGGTTGATCTCCGGGCTCCACGAGTGGTCGCAGACGGCGAGGTATTCGTACCCCCGCGCCGCCGCGGCAGCGGCCATGTCCCGGATCGGGGCAGTGCCGTCGCTCCAGTCCGTGTGGACGTGGAGGTCGCCGCGGACCGCGTCGTACGGCACGACCGCCGGGAGCCCGCCCTTCTCCGCGGCCTCGATCTCGCCCCGGTCCTCCCGGAGCTCCGGCTCGATGTACGGCAGCCCGAGCATTTGGTACAGGTCCGGTTCGCCCTTCACCGGCAGGTTCTTCCCGGTCGCGGTGTCCTTCACCCCGTACTCGGAGAGGCTCCAGCCCCGGTCGAGGGCCCGGCGCCGGAGCGCGATGTTGTGGTCCTTGGAGCCGGTGAAGTACTGGAGCGCGGTCCCGAACTGCCCCTCCTCCACCACCCGCAGGTCCACCTGCACGCCGGAAGCGAGGACGATCGAGCTCTTGGTCGGGCCCCGGCCGAGGACCCGGTCGACTTCGGGAAGCGAGGTGAACGCGGCCATCACCGTCTCCGGCTCGGGCGAGGCCGCGAGGATATCGATGTCCCCGATGGTCTCCTTCATCCGCCGTATCGACCCGGCGAGGCTGATCTGCCGGACGGATGAGAGGCGGGAGAGCTCTGTTTTGATTTTTTCTGCCACGGGGAGCATCTGCCCGAGGAGGAAGCGCCCTGCCTTTCCCTTCCGGGCGGCGATACCGGCAAGGATGTTCTGCTCGCTCTTCTCGCCGAACCCGGCGATGTCCCGGATCTTCCCTTCCCGTGCGGCGGCCTCGAGCTTCTCCATGCTGTCGATGCCCAGCTCCCGGTGGAGCACCAGTGCCTTCTTCGGCCCGATCCCTTCGAGCTCCGCGAGTTCCCGGACCCCGCTCCCCACGTCCTGCTTCAGCCGTTCGAGGTACGCGAGCTTTCCCGTATCGAGGATCTCGCGGATCTTCGTCGCGATGTGGGTCCCGATCCCCGGGAGCTGCTCAAGTTCGTCGCGTTCGCTGATCTTCGCGAGGTCCTCGGAGAGCGTCTCGATCTCGTGCGCCGCCCGCCGGTACGCCACGGGCTTGAAGCCCACGCCCTTGATCTCGAGGAGGTCGGCCACCTCGTACAGGATGGACGCGACTTCCCGGTTGCTCATCGTCTCCGCCATGGGTTCCTGAAGGGTAGGAGGGCGGAGGCGGGTTTTAAGGGTTGCGGTGGGAGGGGAAGAGGAGAGCCATGGAAGACATTGCCCGGGATTCGAAGGCCGTTTGTTCCTTGTGACCATCACCGCAAGGTGCGAAGATGCTCTCGAAATACATCGTTGCACATTTTAGAGAATAAAAACGTAACGAATATATACAAACATAATATCTTATTTTTATTGTGATGCAATGATTGATTATCAAAAATATCAGACGCCGATTGTTTTTGGTGCAGT
>DATKMN010000113.1:0-9786 GCA_035541835.1 Methanoregula sp. | reverse complement strand
CCGGTCTGGACCTCGTCGGCGATCATGAGCGCGTCTTTCTCATCGCAGATCTCCCGGATCCCCTCGATGAAGCTGTCCGGCGGTATGATGACACCTGCCTCGCCCTGGATAGGCTCGACGAGGACACCGGCAGTCTCGCGGTCGACGGCTTTCCGGAGGCCGTCGAGGTCGCCGTACTCGACGAACGAGCAGTGGAGGCCGAGCGGCTCGAAGGGCTCGCGGATCGCGGGTTTGTGGGTGACCGCGAGCGAGCCGACTGTCCGGCCGTGGAACCCGTGGATGAACGAGACGAACTTCTTTTTCCCGGTCCTGACCCGGGCAAGCTTGAGGGCGCCGTCGGTTGCCTCTGCACCCGAGTTGTTGAAGAACGCTTTTTTGAGGCCGGTGATCTCCACGATCTTCCGGGCGAGGTCGCCCTGACCCGGGATATAGTACAGGTTCGAGCAGTGGATGAGGGTCTTTGCCTGTTCGCAGATCGCCTTCACCACCGCCGGGTGGCAGTGGCCGGTGCTGCAGACGGCGATCCCCGCCACGCAGTCGATGTACTCGTTGCCTTCCGCGTCCCAGACCTTCGACCCCTCGCCTTTGACGATGGCCATCTCGCGGCTGAACGCGGGCATATAATAGCGCTCGTCGAGCGCTTTCATCTGGCTGGTTGTTTCCATTCCTATCACGTATCTGCGCGGTATCCTGTGGTTCTGCTCCGGAGCTTCAGGCCTGTCCGCTGATTCCTGCGGAACAACGGTCTATCGTTTTAGGTACTTGGCGGCCGGATCTATTCATATTCTATGGTCGCCGGGGGCTTTGCCGTGATGTCATAGACCACCCGGGCCACGCTCGGGATGTCGGCGGTTATCCTGGAGCCGATCCGCATCAGCTGGCCGAAAGGGATCTCGAGCGGATCGGCGGTCATCCCGTCCCGTGAGTTCACGGCCCGGATTGCCACGATCCACCCGTGGATCCGGTTGTCGCCCTTGACCCCGGTGCCAAGGCCGAGGAGCGCGGCGAAGCACTGCCATGGCCGGTACTTTTCCACGAGTTCGTCTTCGACAATCCAGTTTGCCTCCCGGATCACGGCGACTTTCTCTCTCGTCACTTCCCCGAGTACCCGGACAGCGAGGCCGGGTCCCGGGAACGGCATCCGGTGCTGGATCTCCTTCGGGAGCCCGAGCGCCCCGGCAACGTCCCGGACCTCGTCCTTGTACAGGTCGCGGATCGGTTCGATGACTTTTGCAAACTCCATGTGGAGGGGCATACCGCCCACGTTATGGTGGCTCTTGATCCCGCCCTCGCTCTCGATCCGGTCCGGGTAGATGGTGCCCTGCAGCAGGCACCTGGCCCCGACTTTCCTCGCCTCGCGCTCGAAGACCCGGATGAACCGCTCGCCGATGGCTTTCCGCTTGGCCTCGGGGTCTGTGATCCCTTTGAGGGCATCGAGGAACTCGTCGCCGGCGTCTATGACCTGGAGGTTGATATCCCCAAAGAGCGTGCGGATACGGTCGGTCTCCCCTTTCCTCATAAGACCGGTGTCGATGTAGATCGGGAAGAGCCGGTCGCCGATCGCCCGTGCAGCGAGCGCTGCACAGACCGAGCTGTCCACGCCCCCGGAGAGGGCCATGACGACTTTTTCTCCCCCCGCGAGGGTTTCAATCTCCGCTACCGACTGGCTGATGAACTTCTCTGAATTGACCATGGCGTTGTTATCTCCTGCGATATGGCTTTTGGTCCCGGACCTGGTCCGGCAATACCGGGGTTTTGTTATTTCGAACGCTTGTTGGCCCGGCACGCCTCGACGAAACCCAGGTATGGAGGCGACGGGCTCGTCGGACGGGACCGGAACTCAGGGTGGAACTGGGTCGCAAAGAAGAACGGGTGCCCGGGCAGTTCGAGGCACTCCATCCGGTTCTTGTTGGTTGCCGAGAAGACGAGCCCCTCCTTCTCGAGCTCGCCAATGAACGCCGGGTTCACCTCGAAGCGGTGCCGGTGGCGTTCAACGATCTCCTTCTTCCCGTAGAGCTTCTCCGCGAGCGTCCCTTCGCGGATATTCGCGATGTAGTCGCCAAGGCGCATCGTCCCGCCGAGCTCGTGGACGTTCTCCTGTTCCGGGAGGAGGGCGATAACGTGCGTCCCTTCGCCGAACTCCTCGCTCGTTGCATCGGCGTGGCCGACGCAGTGCCGGGCGTACTCGACGGTCGCGAGCTGGAAGCCAAGGCAGAGGCCCAGGAAGGGGATGCTGTTCTCCCGGGCATACTGGATCGCCGCAATCTTGCCCTCGATACCCCGTTTGCCAAAGCCCCCGGGGATGAGGATGCCGTCGTAGTCCTTGAGCTGCTCCCGGTCAACCCGCTCGGCATCGAGCCACGCGATCTTGACCTCGGTCGAGAGCGCTCTCCCCGCGTGCTTGAGCGCCTCCTTGATGCTGATGTACACGTCCTCGATCCCGTACTTGCTCACGATCGCGACGGTCACCCTGTTCGTGTACTCCTTCGTAACGATCCGGTACCAGTCCGAATCGATCTCCTTCCGGTCGAGGCCGAGGTGGGTTGTCAGGACGTCGGCAAGCCCCTCCTTCTCCATCTCCATCGGGACCTCGTAGATGTCCGGCACGGTTGCGGCAGAGATGACCGCGTTCTGGGGGAGATCTCAGAACGCCGAGATCTTCCGTTTGGTGTTTGCACTGATCGGCCGTTCGCTCCGGCCGACGATGATATCCGCATGGAGCCCGAGCTCGCGGAGGGCCTTGACCGAGTGCTGCGTGGGTTTTGTCTTCAGGTCGCCCATCGTGTCTTCGGGGATGAGGGTGACATGGATCAGGACGTAGTCGTGCGGGGGGAGCTCGCCCCGCATCTGCCGGATCGCCTCGAGGAACGGCATGCTCTCGATGTCGCCGACGGTCCCCCCGACCTCGACGAGACAGGCATCGGCTTTCGTCCCGTCCGGGAACGCCTCTGCGGCGGCATTCTGGATGCACCACTTGATCCTGTCCGTGATATGGGGGATGATCTGAACGGTCTCTCCGAGGAAGTCGCCACGGCGCTCTTTCTCGATGACCGAGCGGTACACCTTGCCGGTGGTGATGTTGTGGGGGGACGTGAGTTCGATGTCGAGGAACCGTTCATAGTTCCCGAGGTCGAGGTCGACCTCGCCGCCGTCCTTTAAAACGAAGACCTCGCCGTGCTGGGCAGGATTCATCGTGCCGGCGTCGATATTCAGGTAGGGATCGATCTTCACCGCGGTGACCCGGTAGCCACGGTTTTTGAGAATGCGCCCGACCGAGGCGGCCGTGATCCCCTTCCCAAGGCCGCTCATAACCCCACCGGTGATGATGATGTACTTCACAAGAGATCCCCCGTTCGCAGTATATTTTGCGCACGAACCCTAATAGTGTTATCTTATTGCCGTCCTGACGGCAGGCGGACTAAAAAACCGGGCTCCCCGGTCGTCCCGGGTGTGCCGGATAACCGCGGGCAACGTCCGGACAATGAGGAAAATACCTTTAATGTACCGGAAACCAACATTCCGGCACATGAAATTCAAGGATATCATGGGGATTCTTGCACTGGTCTCCCTGCTCGCGCTTCTTGCCGTTCCGGCTGCTGCGGCAAATACGGTGACCGTGACCAACAACACCGGCAACGATACTGCGACGAAGTTCTATAACGAAGGAGTAACGGCGCTCTCGGCAAGCGATTACCGGGCTGCCCTGAACCTGTTCGACCAGGCCCTCTCTTCCGACACGACCGTGATTGGAAAATCCGACGTCCTCCTGTATGTCTACCAGGACAAGACATACGCCCAGATCCAGCTCAGCGATTACCCCGGTGCGCTCGAAACGACCACCGCAGGCCTTGCGCTTTTCGGGAATGACGAGAAACTCCTGAACAACCAGGGGTTTGTTTTCTACAAGCTCGGGCGGTACCAGGAGGCCCTCGGTTCGTACAACAAGGCGATCGGGATCGACCAGAACTACACCACCGCCCTGATCAACAAGGGGGATGTCCTGTATACCATGGCCAGGTACCAGGAATCCGTCGATGCCTATAAGCTGGCCCTCTCTACCGATCCCGGAAATACCGACGCCACGGCAGGGCTCGCCAGGGCTGAGCAGGCAGCCGGGCCCGGACTGCCGGTTGTCCCCCTCCTCGTTCTTGTCGTAGTCATCGTCGCGGCAGGTGCAGTGTGGTACTTCCGTTTCCGGAAACCGGCAGAAGTACCTGCGACAGGTGAGAAGAAAGGAAAGGGTCCTTCCAAAAAGAAATAATTTTTTTCGCGTTGCTTTTCCTGTTTTTTTGCCGTTTTTCCGGCCCCGCTTTCACGGATTTCCCGTTACCGCGAATGCGGCAGATGTCCGGGACAGGATCGTCCTGTCCGTGCCGGGGAGGAACACTTCGGACTCGGTGAAGGCAACCCGCCGCCCCTTCCTGATGACCCGGCCTTCAGCCATGATGAAACCGTTTTTCACTCCTTTGATAAAACTGGTCGATTCCGAGATGGTCGCGATCCCTTCGCCCGGCCCGAGCATCGGGTAGATGGCAAGCGCCATTGCCTCGTCGGCGATTGCGGCGAGCATTCCACCCTGCAGCCAGCCCACCCCGTTGTGCATGTCGGGCCTGACTTCCATCTTCAGTACCGCTTTTCCCTGTTCAGCGCTGACCACTTCGATCCCCATCAGGCAGAAGAAGGGGTTTGCCAGCCGGCCCTCCTGTTTGATCATCTCAAGATACGACATCAGCTTGGAGTTTGACACGGAAGGAAATAAACGATGCCCACCCTGTCCGGGGCGGTCAACACCGTGCGCAAACCGGACGTTTGGATTCCGATCCCCAATCTGTCACGGACGCCCGCCGCCCCGGCAGCCGGCATCGGGGCAAGGTATAAGTCTGCCCCTGACGTACGGCAGGCCATGAAACCCGGTATCCCTGTCATCCTCGCTGCCTGCGTTGTGTTCATCCTGATCACCGGGTGCACCGGTCCCGCTCCGGCACCGGCCACGACTCCCGCTGTTCAGTCTCCTGCACCTGCCTCCCCTGAACCTCCTGAGCCGGTCGCGACAACGCCGGCTTCGGCCACCTTCACTCCAGTACCGATCCCGGCAGCCCCGTCGCCCGCGGTTCCTGCGGTGTCCGCGACAGACCCGATCCTCCACCGGTATATACGGGAATACAATGACAAGACCGGGCAGAAACTCGGGTATGAGTTCCGGTTCTATCAGAACGGCACCGTGGTTTACCGGGAGGGAATCCCGAAAACGGTCTCCGAAAACATCGTTTTATCCACGGTCACCCGTGATACACCCGGTACCTGGTCGGCTCTCGGAAACCTGACCTATAACGTCACCATCCCCCCCTCCAAAGGTGGAGATGCGATCGACCGGACCTACACTCTGGTGCCGGTGCACCCGGAACCAAATTACCCGGGTGTAACAGTCCCGGAGCAGATCCAGAGCCCGTACGAGACCGCGGGGGTCATCCCGGGTGAACCGGAAGTGTCTTCGGCAATGAGATACCCGGAGAGGGCAGACCCCGATGGCTCCGGGTGAAAAATTCCCCGGGAAGAACTACCAGGGACGCAGTGTTTTCGTCCGATATGCTTCCGGCACGGTCAAAAGGAGGAGAGGGTTACTCCGTGAGAACCTTTTCGATCGACCTCAGGAGGTCATGTTCGACGAAGGGTTTGATGATGTACCCGTACGGGGAGATCTCGCGGGCATCGGCAATACGCTGTTCGTTTGAATAGGCGGTGAGGAAGATTACCGGGATATGATACCGTCTCCTGACCTCCCGGGCAGTCTCGATCCCGTTCATGGTACCCATGAGGCCGATGTCCATAAGGATGAGGTCGGGCAATGGCGCGCGTGCGAGGTACTCGAGGAGGTCTTCTCCGGATGCGAAGGGACAGGGGACGGAATATCCGTTTTTCGTCAGGAGCTCCTGGCTGCGCAGGGCGATAATCCCGTCATCCTCGACCACCAGAATCGATGAACCCTTCATGGAATTGACTGCCCTATAGTCTCCGGAATATAAAAGAATTATGATCTGTTCCCATTATGACCCCGGTAAAAGGCCGGTACCGGCCGATTACCACCATAACCTTTTTCACTCATCGTGACGCGAAGGTATAGTCGGCTTCGTGCCGGCCGGGCCCGCAAGCGGGGAGATTAATTTTTCCACCCCCCTGAAGGGATGGACCGGAACGGTATCCTAATACAAGAGGCAGATCATGACACCGGATGACGAGATCGTATGCCCGCAATGCGGCAGGGCAGACCTGTTGAGCTGTACCGATGACCTCGGCAGCGAAGGGCGGTTTTACCGCTGCTGCCCGAAGGACGGGTGCGGTACCACCTTCCGGCTGGCACCCGACGGTGGCATCGAGGATATTTTTTAACTCCTGTCGGTAATTTTGTTTTTCCTTCCCGGGAACTCCGGTTTCTGCCGGGGACACACCCGGGAAGCAGCCCCGGGCTGACTGCGCAGCAGCGCTGATTTTTTGGGATCCCATGCTCTTTTCACAATGCTTAAAATCTGATGGGAAAACCGGTCTATCATGAAAGTCCTTATCGCCATCGCACCTGAGAAGTTCCGTGACGAGGAGCTGGCAGAACCGGTTGCGGCCCTGAACCGGGCGGGTATCGGGTTCGACATAGCCTCCACCCGGAGGGGGACGTGCACCGGGATGCTCGGGGCAAAGGCGATGGCAGCGCTCTCATTCGAGGAGGTCGATCCGAAGGGATACGATGGCATTCTCATCGCCGGGGGAACCGGAAGCCAGGCTCACCTCTGGGACGATGAGCTCCTCGCACAGCTCGTCCGGTATTTCCGGGAATCGGGAAAGGTCGTGAGCGCAATCTGCCTCGCCCCGGTCGTCCTTGCGAGGGCCGGGGTCCTCCGGGGACGGAAAGCAACGGTATCTGAAAGTCCTGCTTCGCTTCGCGAGATGAAGATCGGCGGTGCAGTGCTGGTTAAACAGCCGGTGGTAAACGACCAGCGGATTATCACTGCGGACGGGCCGGCCGCCGCAAAAGCGTTTGCCGACGAATTCGTCAGGACCCTCACCGCTGTCGTCTGGTGAGTGGGCAGAAATCTTACGGGCTGACAATAAAGGCCCTCTCTCCTGGCTGTTTTTCCGGGTTCATTGAATAGAAGGGACCGTACGGCTTTCCGGCGAAAGCGTTTTTTGCGCGGCGCAAACCCTCTGAAGATCTTCGCGGGAAAAACCCGGGACGAGAGGGAAGAAATACCATGTCCCGGCGCTCCCGCAGAGAAGCGCCATGGGCTCGGCCAGCCCGGCAGCTCCGTCCCCCATTGCAATCCAGCTCGTCCGGACCACCGGAATGATGAGGTGCCCCCCGTACCGTGCCCCTTCCCGGAACCGGATTTCCTGCCCTGCCGGGGTCATAGCCCTGCCCCTGCGGCTTTCCCCGGCACCGCAAACAATGATCTCCGGATTGCCGGGATACGGGCGAACCGGACGGCGCTGACGATGAGGACGAGGGGATGGCGGATGCGGAGGCGCAGCGCGACATCCGCCGAGAGCGTGTTCCTGTCGAATACCGGTTCCACTTCAAGGTAGATCCTGGATGCCCGGAGCGCGAACCGGGACGCCCAGAACGCACCGAATACCATGCCCGTTGCAGCCGGGTTCCCGAGCCCGATCCTGACTGTCCCGGTCATCCCTTCGAGATGGCACTGACGGTAGAATTCCCGGAAGAATGCCCCTGCGCTGCCGAGGATTGGGATAACCATTCCGGTGATTTCAGCGACTGAGACAGCCGGTTCCGGTGGAACCGGTCGCCCTGTTGCCCGCGGGGACACACCAGGCCCGGAGCTGCACCAGATCCTCCGGCCGCGGATGAGGACCCGGGTAGTCCCGTCCCCGTCGATACGGGAGATCGATACGGCAACCGGGCCCCACGATAGGGTTACCGCGCTTCGTTCGTGCCCGGGTTCCCGTGCATATGCGATGGTGCAGCGGACCGGGACGGCGTACAGGATAAGCGCCGGAATAACAGTTATCCCCGCAAGTACAACGAGGATTCCGAGCGGGACAAGGTATACATCCATACGATCGGCACGCGGGAACTGCCCTTCACGTTTCGCCGGTGTCTGCGTTTTCAGCGGGCGGCTGTTTTTTCCTGTCCATGGATTTGATCGCCTGGATGACCTGGGGAGCAAGCGACTCGCCCAGCGCCGAGATGACCTGGGCTACAGGATTCTCCTTGCTGATGGACATCACCTGCACGCCTTCCGGCCCCTTCACATCCTTGTGGAGGATAATGAGTGCAACCGGTTCGAGCCCTCCGCCGCCCCCGGCACCCTTCCCGGCCCCCGACTTTCCGGTACCTTCACCGGCTCCGAATCCAAAACCGAACCGTGCCACGGGGATCACGACTTTGTCGCCGAGATCGATCGCCTCCCCAAGGACGTTTCTGGCCACGAGGAACTCCTTTAACTTCGACGCCGTCTCCTGTAACATCTCTTCGCTTGACATGGTGCAACGATCAACGATGGTATCCGTGCCATAAGAAGATTCGCCTGCCTTGCATTGCGCCGGTTACGGCCCGGATACCGGTGGCGGGCGGACGCCTGCATGCTCTGCATAGATCTTGAAACCGGTTACCATGAGAGCAACGAGCACGGGGCCGAGGATGAAACCGACCGGGCCCATGAACGGGACCCCGCCGAAGATGCCGATCATCATGAAGACGGGATGCACCGCCACCCGTTTACCCATCATCACCGGACGATAGTAGAAATCTATCCACCCGCTGAGCACGACGATCGCCGCACTCCTGAAATCTCCAAGCGCGACCGTGCAGAAGAGGAAGATGAAAAGGAAGACCTGTGCGCCGATGAGCTGGAAGAGCATCGCAAGGTCAATCATCGTGGAGAAGAGGAGGACGTGGCCATACCCGAGAAGTGAAAAACGGTACTGCCAGAGTGAAACAGATTGCTGCTGCCGAGATCTGGATGATGATCAACGAATAAATGGTCTTATTCGCAATCTCTGCGAGTCTCCCGATCTCGGCCTGAACAGTGTCCGGAAGCGGCCGGATGAGGGAGTCCCAGATCTCTTCGCCGTAATAGAGGAGCATGGAGAGGAGGAGGAAGAAGATGATGATCTGGAGCCCGATGAGAAGCGGGTTCGATCCCGATGAGGTGACGGCCCCGAGGAGCATCTGGACGATGGTGTGGGGCATATCGTTGAGTTGCGCCGCAGAGAGGGGGGCAGGAAGGCTGCAAGCCCGGTATGTTCGAACCCCCGGATCAGGGACCCTGCCATGGTGCCGATGTACTGGATATCGGAATAAATGACATTTGCCGCAGCAGAGAGGACGGCAAGGATAATGAGAAGGACCCGGAGAGTGAGGAACGCAGCGGATGCTGACGGCTTTACGATCCGGGAAAAGCGGCGGTGGAACGGCATCAGCGCCGCGGCAGGCGCGGTGGTCCAGATCATGACCGTCATCAGAGGCCAGAATGCTATTGCCGCGATTATGAAAATTCCGCAGATAAGAACCAGGACTATCCGGTCGTCGCCCGTCCCCGGGGATACCATACGTACCATCCTTGAGACAGGGAAGAACCTTAAATTATTTTCCGGGACAAATCATCACGCTGCCGTCCCCGTCGCTCGCTCATTTACCTTACCCTTAATATCGGCCGGACCAACATATCCGGTATGAACGATGAAAAGACCCGGGAAATGCTCGCGGATCTCATCTGGCTCAATGCGGTCATCGCGACCGAACTCATCCAGATAACCGAGAACAGTTCGGCGATCCTC
>DATKMN010000112.1:0-8299 GCA_035541835.1 Methanoregula sp. | reverse complement strand
AGCTGGTAGATGTCGGTCCGCTCATCCGTCCTCCCGAACTCCGAGGGCGAGACCTGCTCGGGGGCAGCATACGAAAGGGAGAACCCGGCGATGCTCGAGTGCTTGACATCCGCCGCGAGCACCTTGCTCATCCCCCAGTCCGTGATCTTCGGAACGAGGTTCTCGGTAAGGAGGACATTGTGGGGTTTGATGTCCCGGTGGATGAA
Source organism: Methanoregula sp. (assembly GCA_035541835.1). Classification (GTDB taxonomy): domain Archaea; phylum Halobacteriota; class Methanomicrobia; order Methanomicrobiales; family Methanospirillaceae; genus Methanoregula. The sequence continues at coordinate 8,093 of DATKMN010000112.1, read as the reverse complement.
CCCGTGCTGGTGCGCGTAGTTCAGGGCGTCGGCGATCCCCCGGATGATGTGCACCGCCTTCCAGACCGGTACCGGTTTTGTGATCGCCTCGAGCGATCCGGGCACGAACTCCATCTCGACGTACGGGACCGGGAGAATGTTCACCGCTGAGACTTCGACAATGTTCGGATGCCTGAGGGTCTCCCATGCTTTGATCTCGTTCAGGAACGACCTTCCGGTCATCTCGTCGAAACTGATCGGAATCTTGACTGCCACCTTCTGCTCGTCAGTTTTGCGGCGCGCCGAAAAGACCCAGGCGATCCCACCGCGGCCGACATACTCGATGTCATCATATTTCGCCTCAAGCTCGCGGGGAAAGTAGTTCTTCTGTTCAGCTGCGGACGTATATGGCCCGGTCATCGCTGTTTCCGCCGGTGCATCGGGGACATGGATCGTTGCCTGGGATTTTGCAAGCTGTTCGTCGCCGGGTGAAACGGGCTTCGGGGCCGGCTCGTTGGGAGGTTCTGCAGTTGTCGCTCCTCCCCGGCGGAGGAAAACGATGGTCCCGCCGATCCCACCGACTACGATGATCCCGAGGATGACCGCAACCACCCCGTACCCGGTTCCGTCGGTCCTGCCCGGTCCCTGTGAAGGACCTGCCGTGACCGGCCGCGTAGTAACGATTTGCGACGTTTTCGTTGGGATCGGAGGTGTCTGTCCCGGGGTAACATTTGTACCGGAGGCCGTCGGGGTCACTCCCGGGTTCAGTGTACCGGAAGGCATGATGTTCGAATAAAATTCCTTGGGGTCCATCAGCGGGAATGAATCCAGGACGTCGCGGCTTTCACCAAAAGCCGGCCGTGCGGCCCCGGAGAGGAGAATCTGGTACGGCGAATCGCCGATGCCGTCGCCGTTGTGATCGGTCCGGCCATGGTAATCGCTCCAGTAATTGCCCATGCGGCCGGTATTCTTTATACCGAGATACGCATACGAAAGGATATCCGGCGAGTCCCAGTTCGTGGTCAGGTTCTTGGAGAGGACATTTTGCGGGTTGACGAAATTGTTCCGGTAAATAGTGTTGTTTCCGGAGACCTCATCGAGGGCAATCCCTACCGAATTCTTGATGATGGAGTTGTCCACGATCAGGTTGTCGTCTGCGTCCTGGAGGGTAATACCGAACCGGGCGTTCCCGGTGATATTATTACCTGAGATGGTATTTTTTGCTGCCGAGATGAGGACGATCCCCTGCGCGTTATTCAGAAGCACGTTCTTCGAGATGTCATTCCCGGCCGAACTGATACGGATACCGCTCAAAAATTCGCTGTCCTGGATCACGAACCCTTCGACGCTGCAGTCATTTGCCGTGATCTCAATCCCGTTCCCGTCCTTTCCAACCTCTATGACCGGTGCACCTGCGCCACTGTCGATCCCGATGAGGGAGACCGTCTTAGTCAGCCGGATATTCCCCGGGTAGGTTCCGCTCTCGACCGTGATTGTATCTCCGGGAGAAGATGAATCGATCGCGCCCTGGATGGTCGGGAATTCAGCCCCGGTAAGGGCAACCGTGTGCTCTGCTGCTGACGCCGAAGAAACAAGGGATGGTATGGCCAAGGCGAGCACGATAAAAAGAACAAGCGCTGAGAGCGGGGTCGTACCAGGTTTTGGCAAGGCTCTGCCAGTCCGTCGTACGGGCCGCTTTTTTCCTGCCTGCTGAACGGGCACACCTGGATTTGTCATGGGATTATTCTTCGCCTTTTACACCCTGCGGGATAATCATGAGCAGTTTTACCCCGGAGACGCCTTTGGAGAGCTCCAGGAGGTCCCCGTCCCGGAGCTGGGCGCGGACGTTTTTTTCGATCTTTTTGTTGTTGAGCTGGGTACCACCGGTACTGCCTTCATCCTCGATAAACCAGGTGTCCCGTTCTTTCAGGATCAGCCCGTGGGGTTTTGAGACGCGGGTCACCGCAGAATATCCTTCGGAAAGAACGATATCCTGATCGGGATCGAACAGGGCCCGGTTTTCAGGGTCGATCCTCCCTATCCGGACGGAATCATTTTTCAGGAGGAATACTTTGCCGTCGTCCGGTCCCCCGAGGACAATGGCAGCGGGGACATTGCCGAGGACTTCCCGGGAGATGGTCTTCTTGACGTCGTCGAGCCGGTGCGAGATATCGCTTGCCACGATCTGGACCCGTGTGTTGGAGAAGAGACCGAGGTTCCGGATGATCGCTTCGAGGCCCCCGGGGACAAGCGAGTATTCCCAGACCGGGTGGATCCCCTTGGAAGTAGGCGCGCCGAGCCCCGCCTCTTTCTTGATCACTCCGATACTCAGGAGTTTGTCGAGGTGTTTTTTGGTGTTCTCATAGCTTGTCTCGATCTCCTTGCTGATCGATCGCGCATCGCGGGGTTTCTTCTCGAGAAACTTCAGGATCCGGAGACGTGCGCTGCTCGAAAGAACATCGAGATACTCCGAGAGTTCTTCGAGGGAATCGGAATCTTCATGGATTATTATCGTCGGGGACTTGTCCTCAGCCTTCATAGTACAGCACCAAAATGATCGCTTCCAGCACACCACATGACAGAGTTTGGATCCGGTACACTAGGTTTTTGGACATGACGGTTTATATTCTTCCTCATCGTCCCCGGTTCATCAGGAGAACCCCGGGGTTATATATGCCAACCCCGGAGATTTGGGGTATTTATCAACACCGCCGTAGAGACTATGATCCAAGGTGATACACGAATGCCTTCGGCGTGTCACCGACCCATGCAGAAACGACGAGGAATACTGATGGATACGGGAAAAATTCTGCTCGGAATTGCCCTCGTGCTCTTCTCGGCCGCACTGATGGTTAACCCTTCGAGTGCTGCAGGGAACGACACCTCCCGGGAGGTTGGGAACGGGAGCGCTGCGCCGGTCGCAGGATGCGCGATGCTGACGGAAACTCTCCACGGGTCCACAGGAGCCGCAGGCCCGGCAGGAACCATCGGCGGCTATTGCCGCAGTCCGGATCCGGGCAGACCCTGAAGTCCGGAAGGACCGGACCAGCCGGGCCCTCCCTGCGGTTTGAAAACGTGGCTCAGACCTCCCAAAACAAGGGAGATTCTGCGGCACAAACTACTCCCAGGGAAAAGGGAGCGCGACCGGCATGCCGGATCGCGACCAGGGCCAAAAACGGCCCATCTCTCACTCCAGAGAAGGGAGGATACACACACCTCCCTGGTCATACATCAGACCCATACCCCCAATACTCTTTTAGGGATTTTCCGGAAGGGCTGATTTAACCATTCCTCCCCCCGGGGTACCGGTGTTTCAATTGGGAAAAGGAAAAAGTTAGTATTTCCGCTGCGAGGAAAGTCCGAAAAACAGTGCGGTGATACCCAGTGCCCCGATCGCGAGCGGGGCGGGCACGGGGGATTTCGTCGGCGTGGGCAGGGTCGTGGGCGGGACAGACGTAGGTTTTGTCGTGGGGGTTATCGCGTACGTGGGTGGTGTCTGGACCGGCATGGTCGTAGTCACCGTAGGGGTTGCCGCGACCGGCACGCTCAACCGGACGTTGTCGATATACCCTTGTGCGTACGTGTTCATTACACCGTAATCTCCCACGGTGCCGATGAATATGCGGTTCATACCGTGGAGGTATTCACCGGAGCTCACGTAGTATCCCCAGAGTTCGGTACCCGTGGTCTTGTCCTCGACTTTCATGCCCAGCAGTTTCTGGTCGTCGCTATAGGTCACGGTCACGTGGTAGGTCCGGTTGATATCGTACTTTGCCGTCGGCCCATCGTAAGCCCCGGGCTCGAGCTCGGTGGCAGCATGCTCACTGTTGGCCTGGACGAGCTGGTTCCCCGGTGTCACGAGCCGGATCCACATAATCTGGCCGTACTTCGCATTGGTGAACTCGGTAAGGACATCTGGCCCCTTTGTCCGGTCCATCTCGGCGCCTGAGAAACCGAGCCGGAACGTGGTTCCGGGGTCGATCCGGTTGATGATGACATCATATTCGAGCGTGAACGACCCCCGGTTGTAATCGACCGGGATATACGCGTAGTTTTGCGTGCTCGGTTCGAGCGAGAAGTGGTACATTGCAAGCGTCGGGTCCCAGTAGTCGTTCGAGGGGTTGTTCGTTGTCCAGTGGGGGTCGGAATCGAAGGAAGTCTGGTACACAACGGTCTGGCCGTTCACTGTCTGGGCAAAGACAGGGGCGGTACACAACAGGAGGCCTGCACACGCAAGCAGGGTGATGAGGATTATTCTGCCATTCATGGTTCTTCTCCAAAGGGTTCGTCCCGGCACCGGAAAATCCCGAAACGGCGTTTTTGTTTTCCCGCCGTATCTCATTTCCCGTTCCCGGAATCGCTGCTGGACCAAAATCTCCGGCCCGGTGCAATACACGTATGATTACTGACACTGCTTATAAATATCGACTGCCTGCGGATGAAAAACGTGCGCAATCGCCCCTGCACAGGCCCTTTTTTTGTTCCTTCACTTTCTATGAGGGCACTATATTTATCTTGAAAATGGCGCAATAGTAGTGAGAAAGCGCGATAATAGTCTAGCGGTAGGACAGGAGCTTCCCAAGCTTCTAACCCGGGTTCGATCCCCGGTTATCGCATTGCCTATGGAACCGGAACCCCAGCGCATGGCCATGCAGATCATCGCCGAGAACCGGCGCGGCGTGCTGCGCGACATCGCGACTGTGGTTGCGGACCATGAAGCAAATATCGTGATGATCAACCAGGAGGTCTTCGACTCCGGGCCATACGCGGGTCTCGCGGAACTCTATTTTGAGTACGATGCCGACGATCCTGAAGACCAGGAACGGCTCATCGCGGATCTCGCCGTCATCCCCTCCGTCCGGAACGTGACCCCTCACAAGCCGTTCTCCCACATCTTTGGCTCGCGGGTCATCATCATGGGCGGAGGTGCGCAGGTCGCGCAGGTCGCCATCGGCGCGGTCAACGAGGCGGACCGGCACAACATAAGGGGCGAGCGGATATCGGTGGATACTATCCCGATCGTCGGGGAAAGAACGCTCGCCCTCGCAGTCGACGCGGTCGCCCGCCTTCCCCGGGCCACCATCCTCGTTCTTGCGGGCTCGATCATGGGCGGCGACATCAGTAAGGCAGTTGACCGGGTCAGGGAGGCAGGCATCCCGGTCATTGCGCTGAAGATGGCGGGGACTGTGCCCGAACACGCCGATCTCGTGGTCACCGACCCGGTTCAGGCCGGGGTCTTTGCAGTGATGCACGTGAGCAGCAAGGCCGTCTTCGACATCACCCGGGTCAAAGGGCGGGAATTCTAGTGGATATCGTTGAAAAGGCGGTGTCGGTGCTGAGCCACGACGGCCTCGTTGTCTACCCCACCGATACGGTCTATGGCCTCGGGGCCGATGCCCTCTCCGATGAGGCGATCCTTAAGGTCTACGCGGCGAAACAACGTCCGATGGGGATGCCGATCTCGATTGCGGTCGCCGACTTCGAGATGCTCGGTGCGGTCTGCAGGCCGGAGCCGTGGATGCAGGCGTTCATCGAGAAGTTCCTTCCCGGGCCGGTCACCGTTGTCCTCCCGGCCCGTAACTGCATCCCCGACATGCTGACCGGGGGAACCGGGCTGATAGGCGTCCGGATCCCGGCGCACGATCTTGCCCGGCAGATTCTTGAGCGCTTCGATTCCCCGATAACCGCGACGAGCGCAAACCTCCACGGCGCCCGCGATCCAAGGACCAGGGACGAAGTGACCGTACCCTACGAACTTTTCGTCGATGGCGGGGTCCTGCCCGGTACGCCAAGCACGGTCGTTGACCTCCCTTCACGGAAGATCCTCCGGGCCGGCGCCGGGATCGAGGCGATCGGCCGGTTCCTCGCGGCGATCTGAAAATCCGGGGATACAGAATGGTGCGACCGATCCGGCTCCGGGATTTTGTCGAAGACCGTGACGGCTGGCTCTACGCGGTCTCTGCTTACGACAACGAGGAGAAGGTCGGGTGTCTCCTCCGTTACATTCCCGATGAGAAGGGGGCCCGCCACCATCCATCAGGCCTGCGGTTCACGAAGCTGGATTTCGAAGAGGCATACTCACGGGTGGCGGAGACGAAACCGCAGTATGCCGGCCTCATCCACCGCATCCCCAGAAGCGACGTACAGCGGGTCATCCGACCAGATGAGGGGCTGCCCCGCATCGCAGCCCGGCACCCGCGGGTGAAGAAGCTCGTCGACCTCTTCTCACTTCCCCCGGGCACCATCGGCTGTACAGGCTCACTCCTCTGCGAGCTTGAGGATGAGAGTTCCGACATCGACATGGTCGTCTACGGCCGGCACTGGTTCACGGCACAGGAGAAGGTCCGGCAGGGGATCCTCAGCGGGAAGATTGAGGGGCTCTCCCCGGAGATGTGGCGGAAGGTCTACGAGAAGCGGAAGCCCGAGATCCCTTACGACACGTTTGTCCTTCACGAGAGGCGGAAGTGGAACCGGGGGCAGGTGGACGGGACGTACTTCGATATCCTCTTTACCCGGTCCGATGATGAGATTCGTCATGCTCCCACGGCGAAGGGGACCATCACAGGGAAGATGACCATCGAAGCGAGGGTCACCGATGCCTCGCTTGCTTTCGATAACCCGGCGGTGTACGAGATTGAGCACCCGGAGATATCCCGGGTTCTCTCCTTTACCCACACCTACAGCGGCCAGGCACTCACGGGCGAGATCATCGAGGCCTGCGGCGTCTGCGAGCGGCACGGGGACGAGTGCTGGCTGATTGTGGGGACAAGCCGGGAGGCCCGGAGGGAGTGGATTGTGAGCCGGACGCTTTTGGAAAATTCAGAGTAACATCAACATATCCGGAAAAGGTGATTCAACATTTCCGTTCTGAATGCAAGGAGAATATGAACGTGAGATGCCGGGCGTATCGGGCGGGTTTCATATGCAATAGAAAAAAATTATCCCTGCTTTCTCTTCGTTGCATAATACAGCAGAATCTCCGCGGCATATGCCAGGATGCCGATGTAAAAAAACGTCCACCCGTCCCCGGAAACAAGTTTCATGCCGGAAGTATCGCCGATCACGATTGCAAAAATCCCGAGAATTACGCATACGCCCGGGACTCCCCACATCCCAACCCTGACCATCGTCTGGATATCCATGCCGTCGCTTGCCATAAGAACCTGATAAGAGTGCATTACAGCAGGATAAAATAATCTCGCTTTTGGTGCCCTGAAAAATATGCAGGGATCATTCCGATCCCGTTCTCACTGTGTTCAGGGCCCCCGAATTGAGACTGTCGGTAACCGGCCGGTACCAGACCTCGACCGGGTAATCGTAGTGCTCCGGCATATCCTCGTACGTGGCAATGAACCCGAACTTTTCTAGGATATGCCGCATGACCGGTCTTGGCATTACAACCCGCAGATCATACCCTCCTGAGAGCCAGTTCCGGATCAGGGCCTGGGTATTGCCCTCGTTCTTGCGTCGGGAGATGATGTAGAAGAGATAGAGCCTCCTCTCCCCGGTCATTTCCATCCAGCCCGAGAAGAGTTCGCCAAAAAACCCCAGAGCGTCCCCATCGGGCGTTCCGGTATCGATCCTTAATCCGGCCATTCTGTGTCACTTCCTTCCTGTGATCCAGAGTGTGGGGAATACGCTCTTAAAGAGAAAAAGGCTTGGGCGGGGTGAAAGTGAGATCTGCCCGGACTCCGTTGGGACCGATGTCCAGAGTGCTGGCGATTTGTTTTTGAATGTAAATTCTCCGGAAGGACTCAACGATAGCTGAGGGGGTGCCCGACCATCCCCCCCCGATTTTTTTCGATAGCCCCCACCCCCCTCCGGATTTTCCGGAGGTAACCCCCCCACCCCCCACCAGAAAATGGTGCCCGACCCCCGCGCCTCCGGGGCACCGTTCACGCCGGAGCCGGCAATCCGGGCGGGCCGCACGCATCATAAAATTTTAAAGGGACCCCCTTACCCCCCACAAAAATTTCTGAGGTAGCCCCCTCCCCCCCTCCGGATTTTCTGGAGATACCCCCCACCCCCCTGCATGAGGGGGGAGGGGTAGCTGTCCCCCCTCCCCGTACGGAAAAAAATTGATCTTTTCTTTGAAACCAACCCTTAACTCCCAA
>DATKMN010000111.1:0-22941 GCA_035541835.1 Methanoregula sp. | reverse complement strand
TCCAGGAGGGCTCCGGACCCGTTTCCCGGAACCCTTATCCAGATGCCGGGTGAACAAAGACAAAGGATACCATGGACGGACAGACCGAAGAAGACCAGCCGTGCTCCCAGTGCGGGCTCTGCTGCCGGATTTTCGGCCCGGGCATTGCCCCGACCGCGGAGAACCTCTTTGTATGGATGGAACAGGGGCGGGAGGATATCCTCCGCTGGTTCGTCGCAACGCTCGAAGACGGGACTTCCGTTCCCTGTACCGGCCTCCGTCACGAGGACCTCTCAACGTTCGTCTCGGCCGGGCTGCGCGACCCGGAGACCGGGGAGTACGTCACGGTCTGCCCCTTCCTGCGCCGGGTCGCAAAGACACGGTACCTCTGCGGGATCCACCCGGTCAAACCCGGGATGTGCTGCACGTACCAGCCATGGGTCTGGGGCGAGACGTACTTCAACCGGTGCCCCTCGCTCAAAAACGACCGGAAACGCCGGTGGCCGCTCTGAAGCCTCCGGGACACTCAGGAATAATCCGCTCCGGCATACCTTTGGCAGCTTCTGTGACTAGATATAGATCCGGAGCTCACCTGAGATCCGTGAACTTCGACAGGCGTTACTGGGTCCTGATTGCAGCGGCGATGGCCTGCGCAACCGTTGCATCCGCGTGCACCCTGTACATGAAGGCCGTATACGGGCATTTTATCGAATGCAATTCCGTGAGCGCCGCGTGCTTTGCCCGGATCGGCATGGTGCCGGGCATGGTCCTCGGGATCCTCGCGCTGCTCCCCCTGATGGTCGCGGTCCCCTATATCTTCCGGCAGAACGCACGGGCGGGCCTCGTACCGGCCCTCATCCTCCTCTGCATCGTCGCGTACACGGCCTTTGACGCGGTGAACGACGTCTCGGCGATCATGGGGTACCAGCACCCGTACCTGGTCGCCCACACCCTCCTCTCCGCCACCAACAACATTGCCGGCACGGTCATCGGTACCGGCACATCGCGGTGTTAACGGGATTTCCAGACGGCAGGAAACTGCGCCCTACATCCCGGCCCTTTTTACGGCATCGAGTAGGATCCACGCCACCTCGTCCGGCATCTCGGCCATCGGGACATGCGACGAGGGGAGCCCCATGAACGTCCAGCCCGGGACGCCGGCTACGGTTTTCAGGGCCTCGCGGGAGACGCGGACAAAATCGCTCTCCGTGCAGTACACGTACGTCTTCCCGACCGGTTCCAGGTCCCGGGGGTCGAACTGCAGTTTCTCGGTGTACGGGGGGGCGGGTTCAAGGCCGGCACATGAGAAGGGGTCGATGCCGGCAGTAGCGATGAGATCGAAGAGCGACTGCCCGGGAGCAGGGAGGGCTGCATCGATGTACACCAAGTGGCGGACCCTCCCCTCCAGCCGCGCTGCGGCGCCGGTGATCACCATCCCGCCGTAGCTGTGCCCGGCAAGGACAATGTTTGTCAGGCCCCGGTCGGCGATGAGCGTGCAGAGCTGGAGGATATGCCCGGTGAGGTCCGTGCAGTGCTCATCGATAAGGGCCGGGGTGAAGACGCGGTGGCCGTGAGCAGCCAGGAGCGGGACCACCGGGTCCCAGATCCGTGCGCCCATCCGGCCGTCCTCCGTATGGACCGGTGCCCCGGTTGTCAGACGGTTCCATGTCTCCGTGGACATGCTGCCGCCATGGACAAGGACGAGAACGGCCATTTTTCCCTGCAGCCCCCGGGCTGTGAATGAATGGTTGACTATTGGTTTTTATTCTTTAAGGTGCTGGTACAAGTCCCCGCCGGGACCCGTGGACCGCGGGGCTTGTCCGGGCGGCTTCCCTGCAATAAACGCGCATCCAAAAAAATACCGGGGTGACCTTTTCACCCGGCAACCAGTTTTGCCTGGAACCGGCTCCGGACCTTATCGGTGAAATATTTCCCGATCTCGGCGGAACGGATAAGGTCCGCGTGGACTTTCTGCGGGACGTTTGAGAACCGGTATACCTCTCCGTTGGTGAATTCGATCTCCAGGATCTTTGAAACGCCGTCGTAACCGACCGAGCGCAGGATGCGGGACTTTACGGGCTGTCTTTCCACGGGTGCCACCATACACCTGCAGGTGCGCCGGGGGGTTAAGGCTTTTTATGAATATGTCCCGGATCAGGATTTCTTTTTGAGCCGCGTGAGGTTTATTTTCTGGTCCGGGCCGTAGCCTGAGGTCGAATCGGTCTGGTGGCTGTCCCCGTACCGGGCCTCCATCTTCATTGTCCCGTCGGGCTGCATGATCCGGGCCATCACGGGTTCCGGTGCCGGTGTTGCGGGGGCGTCCTGCCGGCGCCCGCCTTTCAGGACGACCGTGTTTGCCGGGCCGGTCTCCGCGGGCAGGGATTCTCCGGCGGGCGCTGCCGTGCCTGATCCCTTCTGCGCCGGCCACGGCTCCTGTTCCTGCCGGATATGCTCCCCGGTCTCACGGGACAGCTTCATGAAGATCGCCTTGAGGTCGAGCAGTTCTCCGGTCAGCCCCCTGACCAGTGCGTCCATCTCCCGCACCCGGGTCTCAAGGGGGGCTATCCGTTCTTCCGAAACTTCGGTTCCTGAAATTTCCATAGTCACAAAATCAGTTACTCCTGGTGGTGGCAGCCGGTGCGGGATTTTTATTTTTTCGCACCGGGCTTGCGCTCTTAAGAAGAGTACTGGTGATCCTGACCTCATAAAAGGAGGAGTCTTTTTTCCGGTACGGGCAGGATCAGTCAGATCCGAGAGCACCGAACCTCTCCCACAGCTCCTGCCACGGCCCGGATAACAAGGACTGCCCGGTGACGGGGAGAGGCCCGGCGGTTCCGGAGACAAATCCGCCCCGTGGACAGGTACGGGGAGAACGGTTGAGGATGAGAATGATGAGGACTATGGTTCCGGTGAGGAGGGGACGCGGGCGACACCCCCGGTACCGGGGGAAGGTTCATCCCAAGCTATCCCGGCTGCCGTGAGGAAAAAGGTTCTCATTGGTGCGGGGCGGGCGGGACCGACAAAAGATCCCGCCGGCTTACTCCCATTCGCCGTCCTCCCAGGTCCGGAGGATATCGTAGTCCCGCTTCCTCGTAGCCCGGGAGAGCGCCTGCGCCCGGCTCAGCATCCGCCCCTGGACAAAATCGTATTCGCAGAGGATCCGGGAGTTCCGGAGCAGGGTCGCCCGGATCGGGTGGTGCCGGTAGACGATGCTCTCCTGGTTCCGGAAATACCATTTCATCCGACGGAACGTGAGCCAGTCGAGCTTCATGGCTATGGTGGCATGGAACCGGAAGTCATCTGCGGAGTCCCGGTCATAGTCCCGCAGGGCGCAGTACGGGCCGATTGCCTGCGCCAGCCGGTACCGGAACTCGCGGAGGGTTTCGTCGGGGGTGATCGTCACGAACACGACCCGCGTGTCATCGAAGAACCCGTACCCTCCCACCTCGTACCGGGGCACTTTTTCCTGCGCAAGGCAGACCCGGGTGAAGTCCTCCACGAGCTTTCCTTCGTCCTCTGTCGAGAACGGCCCGGCGAGCGTGATGTGCGGGGCGACGAGCCGGTTTGCGATCCCGAACTTCTCCCGCAGCTGGTCGGAGAGCGTCCGGATCCGGGTCTTCACCGGGCCCATGAGGCGGATGTCGATCAGGTACCGGGCCATACGTGTCCTTCCGGTCTCCCGCGGAACTATTCCGGGAACCGGCAGACAGGTGTTGGACGCCGGCGTGAAATATCCTGTCGGTCTGCGGAGCCGGAGAGGAAGGACCGTCAAAAACTCCTGTCCTGACGATGCACGTGCCCGGCGCCCGAGAGTTTAAATATGGCCGTGATCCAACCACGCCCACAGGAGCATCATGGAGCTGACCCCCGTCGCGCAGTCGCTGCTGGAATACCGGTACCTCCTCCCGGGCGAGAAGCCCGGCGAACTCTTCCGCCGGGTTGCCGGCGCGGTCGGTACCCCCCGGGCAGAGGAGTTCTTCCGGATGATGGAAGAGCTCCGCTTCATCCCCAACTCGCCCACCCTCATGAATGCCGGTACCCCTTCCGGCCAGCTCTCGGCCTGCTTTGTCCTCCCGGTCGAGGACTCGCTACAGGGGATCTTCTCCACCCTTGCGGTCATGGCGGCAATCCACCAGAGCGGCGGCGGGACCGGGTTCTCGTTCAGCCGGCTCCGCCCGGCCGGCGACCCCGTCTCCTCCAACCTCGGGGTGGCGAGCGGCCCGGTCCCGTTCATCCGGGTGTACGACGAGGCGACCAACGCGGTGAAGCAGGGCGGGAAGCGCCGGGGCGCAAACATGGCTGTGCTCGCATCGTCCCACCCGGACATCCTGGACTTCATCAACTCCAAGACAAAAGGCGGCCTCGGGAACTTCAATATCTCGGTCGGGTTCGATGCGGATTTCTTCACCTGCCTCGAAAAGGGCACGCCGTACGATCTCGTCAACCCCCGGACCGGCGCGGTCACAACCAGCGTCGACGCCCGCGGATTCTGGGAAACCCTCTGCCGGGCCGCGTGGCAGACGGGCGACCCCGGCGTCCTCTTCCTCGATATCATCAACGAAAAGAACCCCACGCCCGGCCTCGGGCCCATCGAGGCAACAAACCCCTGCGGCGAACAGCCGCTCTACCCGTTTGAGAGCTGCAACCTCGGGAGCCTCAACCTCGCCCGGTTCGTTGCAGACGGCGTGCTGGACGAGGACCGGCTCAGCGGGGCGGCCGTGCTCGGCGTGCAGTTCCTCGATGGGGTTATCGACGCCAACCGGTTCCCGGTCCCGGAGATCCGGAAACGGACGCTCCTGACCCGGAAGATCGGCCTGGGGGTGATGGGGTTTGCCGACGCCCTCATCCTCATGGGCATCCCGTATGGTTCGGAGGAGGCACTCCGGGTCGCCGACCGGACCATCGCGCTCATCTCCCGGGCAGCGCACGGGGCCTCCCGCGAACTGGGCGAGGAGAAGGGCTCGTTCCCTGCCATCGATAAGAGCATCTACACCGGCCCGATGCGGAACGCCACCGTGCTGACCATCGCACCCACGGGCTCGCTCCACCTCATCGCCGACACGTCGAGCGGGATCGAGCCGCTCTTCTCGCTTGCGACCACCCGGCGGATCGGGAATGCGCAGGTACCCCTGGTCCACCCGATCCTCAAAAAATACCTCGGGACGCTCCGGTCCGGGGACGCAGTGCTTGCGCAGGTGAAAAAGACCGGTACGCTCGCGGGCGCACCGGTCCCCGATGAGGTCAGGGAGCTCTACAAGACCGCGCCCGAGATCCCGGCGGACCACCACATCCGGATGCAGGCCGCCTTCCAGAGACATGTCGACAACGCGGTCTCGAAGACCGTGAACCTTCCCGAGGAGGCGGACGCGGCGGAGATCGGGAGGATCTACCTGCTGGCCCGGTCGCTCGGGTGCAAGGGAGTCACTATCTACCGGTACAACAGCAAGACCGACCAGGTCCTCCTCCGGGGATGCACGGTCTGCGGGGACGACGTTGTGACCGGGTACAATTTCGTGACGGGGACGTGAATTTTTATTTTCACCGGGACCGGGGGGGCAGGTCACCGGGCGGAACCCTATTCCTGTCGAATACAAACGACGGGCCGGGGCTCCTCCGCTCAACAAACCCGGCGCTTTTTTCAGCCATAAATTACCACACCGGTTGTTTTTAATCGCAGCCGGCCCGGGAGGGTGGCCGGCAGTAATCCCGGCCGTCCCGTGGCTGGCCCCTCCCTTCCTGCCGGGCCCGCAGCCGTTTTTTCAAAAAAACCGGAACCTCAAGGAAGCAACACCGGACACTCTCCGGGAATACGATTGCGTTTCACTATTCTGCCTGCCATCCGGAGCAAAAAACCGAAACATTCAATTTCGGTCCTCGCAACAGTACCGTGTCCGCGGAGTCCGCGGGCTGGAGCGCGTGAATGACACTGAATCTGGACCCGGTCACCCTGGTAAATTTCCTGCTCGCGGTTATCATCCTCGTTTTAGGAACCGTGGAGTACACCAACAGCCGCAACGCCACCGTCCTGTTAATCGGGGCTGCGTTTGGGTTATTCGCCCTTTCCCACCTGATAACCCTGCTCGGCTATGCAGCGACACTCAGCTGGTTTTTGGTGCTCATCAGGCTCGTTGCGTATCTCATCGTCATCTGCGCAATGGTCCGGATCGTGTACGGGAAAAAGGAGCCTTCCGCACCGACGGAATAAAGGGCCGTTTCAGGCGCTTCCCGTCCGGAGCCGGGCCATTTTTTCGACCGTCAGGAGGACTTCGCTCGCGACAAAGGGTTTCCCGATAAACCCTTCGTTTGAAGGACCGCCGGCAGTGAATGCGGTTTCCTGATCGATGCCGGAAATAAAAATGACCGGGATGTCACCGGTCTCCTGGATGAGGCGGGCGGTCTCGATGCCGTCCAGCAGGCCATCGAGCGCGATGTCCATGACGATAAGGTCCGGGGGAGGATTGGCACGGACATATTCCAGCGCGTCCTCGCCCGAAGCCACCGGGGCCGGCACGGTATATCCGTATTCTGCGAATAATCTCTGGAGCATGAAAGCAATGAGCCCGTTGTCTTCGACAATGAGTATGGTAAACGTTCTCATGACGGCCACTGCCTTGTTCATTTTCATTCCACCCCGGGAAAAACCGGGTACTGCGGTCCTGGTCCGCCGGAACCGGCCTGAAAAAGCCAGGGCGCCGGACAGATGCCGCCGGTGAATGCACATCACACTTTCGGCTGCGGTTTCCCGTCTCAGGATGGGGAGTTCGCGACTATATATTTTGTTGTTTGATTCTATATTTTTAACCTTCCTCCGGGGTTTTTTACAAGCTGAAAATCGCAAAGGACTGCCCGGATAATTCCTGAAAAAAGTGTTAATCGATCTTTGCCTGCTCGGGATAGTCCATCTCATCCGGCATGGGCTCCCGGGCCTTGGGGATCTGGTTTGTCTCAAACGAGCTCTCGATATGGGCGGGGATGACAAGGCCGGGGTAATTTGCCGGTGAGTTCCGGGGGACGAGGGTGTACTCCCGGACCACCGGCGCCCCGGTCTCGCCGGTCGGCAGGATCTTCACGAGGTATTTGTTGTTCCCCTCGTTCACCCAGGTGCCCGAGGCCTCCGAGACCGGATCGGGGATCTGGATATTGCTCGAGATCTCCGTAGTCGGCCCTTCGTCATAGCTCACGGTCCCGTCCGGGAAGAACCTGAACTCATACCCGTAATCGCTCTGGTTGACCGTGTACCGCCGGATCCACCGGTGGAGGATCGGGTCCGGTGCAGGCGTCGTCGCGGTCGTGACCGCCGCCGTGGTCGTGTCAGCCGCCACCGGTGCCGGGGCGGTGGGGGGGATGACCGCGGGAGCCGGGGACGTGACGGGTACGGATGGTGCCGGCGTCGTCGCGGGCGGCGCGGCCGGTGAGGAGGGGGCCGTGCATCCCGCGAGGAGGAGCACTATGGCGATCAGTGCCACGGAGGAGAGCGCGGATCGGTATTCCATACTCTCTTGTGACCGATGTGGAAGGATAATCCTTTCTTCGGGTCCGGCCACAAAAGCGGCCGCCCGGTTGCAAACCGATCGGCAAAAATACCAGTACTCCCAACCGGTATCCGATGAGCGGCGCCGGCGCGGAGAGGAAGAGCGGCCCGCGACTCCTTTTCATCGACAACCTCCGGATCCTCCTCATCTGCCTCGTCATCGCCACGCACTGCTCCATCACGTACGGAGGGCCCGGCAGCTGGTACTTCACCGACCCGGGCAACGGGCCCGGCAACCCGTTCGTCCTGATCGTCCTCGACGGGCTGGACCAGGCGTTCTTCATGGGCTTTTTCATCCTGGTCTCTGCCTACTTCCTCCCGGGTTCGCTCTCGCGCAAGGGGACGGCCCGCTTCGCCCGCGACCGGCTGGTCCGGCTCGGTATCCCGCTCGTGGTCTGGATCCTTGTCATCGCCCCGTTCATCGCGTACGTCCTCACGGCGGCGACCGGGAACGCTCCCGCATCGGTCACGGGTTTCCTGGTCTCGTACTTCGTACCATTCCAGGGCCTCCACCTCGGGCCGATGTGGTTTGTCTTCTTCCTCCTCGTCGCGACCTTTGCGTACCTGGCCTGGAACGCGTTCCGCCCGCCGGCGCCGGCCGGCGGGGTAAAACCGCGCCCGTTCCCGGCGTTTCATTCCATCCTCGCGCTCGGGCTCCTGCTGGGTCTCGTTACCGCCCTGGTCCGGGTCTTCCTCCCGATCGGGTACACCTGGTACTTCACGCTCCAGCCCCCGTTCTTCGCGCAGTACATCGCGGCCTTCATCATCGGGATCTACGCGGCCCACAACCACTGGCTCGACAACGTCCCCGCCCGGACCGGGAAAATGTGCGCGGCCGCCGCCCTGCTCCTCGTCGCGGCCGAGCCGGTCCTCCTCTCCGTGGTCCTGGGCTCGCCGGGCGGGCTTGCCCCGGCGATGGGCGGGGTCCACTGGCAGGCCCTCCTCCTCGCGCTCTGGGAGCAGATGGCCTGCGTGATGATCGTCACCGGACTGCTCTGGGCATTTTCATCACGGCTCAACCGCCAGGGGCCGGTCACGGAAGCGATGGCCGGCGACACGTACACCGTGTACATCATCCACCCGGTCGTCCTCATCCTCCTCGCCCTTGCGTTTGCTTCGGTCTCCCTCCCCCAGCTCGCCAAGTTCGCGATCGTGCTCCCGCTTGCAATCGCGGTCTCGTTTGTGCTTGCGCACCTGATCCGGGCGGTGCCCGGCGTGAAGCGGGTGCTCTGAAGGAGGGGGATTTTTAGGTGTTTTTCCGTAAAAATCCTTTTTTACAGGAAGTTCCCCGCTTCAAATAACAAGATCTATTAACGGGGATCACAAACCTGATCCCTTATGTTCAGCCCGGGAAAAGATATGGTCGAGGATACGGAGGAGAACCGGGAGATCTGCAGGAAGCTCTGCACGATCTGCCCGAACTACCGGACCCATTCCCTTGAAAAATACCAGCCGACAGAACTCTTCTGCGCACGCGGGGCCTCTTCGTGCCCGGATAAGAAGGAGATCCGGTGTTTCTGCGTGGGCTGCGAGCTCTTCTCAAAACACCACCTCAGGGTCGGGTACTTCTGCGTCAACCGCTAGGTATTTTTTTTCCCCTGCCATGCGGGGGACTTCCCGCCGGCCGTCTGAGTTGACTGCTGCATCCGGTACAGCCACGGGCACGGTCGGCCTTTTACACAAAAGTCCGGGTATCCCCTGCCGTTTTGCCAGCTTTGATAACGCGAAAGGACCCATGCTTCACATCTTCATGAACTTCGAAGAGATCGAAAGCATCGCGGACCTCGAGACCGTTGCAGAAGGGGTCGTCTGGCAGCATTTCGAGCGGCTCACGGGCTTCATCTTCGAGCAGAACGATTTTTCCGTCCGGGTGAACACCGTAAAAACCCGGGACAAAAAGCGCCGGCAGTACGACGTCATCGCCCGGAAGGGAGACCGGACCTTCCTCGCCGAGTGCAAGAAGTGGGCGGGCAGCCGGTACCGGTTGTCCGCCCTGAAAAAGGCGATCGTACAGCACACGGAAAGGACCGCATTTTATGAAGAGGTCACGGGTGAGGAAGCAGTCCCCCTCATCGTCACCCTCATCGAAGAGGAGGTCCTGGTCTGTGAAGGGGTCCCCATCGTGCCGGTCACCCGGCTCAACACGTTCATCAGCGAGTTCGAGAACCACGCCGGCGGAGGGTCGTATACCATCTTTGAAGACGGGATGGCAGAAGATGAGGGTTCGCGGGAGGATGACCGGATACCCGACGATGAGTACGAGGGAGATGACGGGTTTCGCGAGGATGACTCCGAAAGCATACCGGATACCTGAAGATGGCGACCGGGAGAGGACCGGATCCGTGAACGAGGCCTGTTCCGGGAGAAGACCCGTTCAGGGAAGATAACGGCAGGATGAGTTCCGGATAACCGGAGGTGTCTGCGTCAGGATGATGATCGGTTCAGGAAAAAAGACCGGTGACCAATAAACCCGGCGATTATGGGGGACCTTACGGAACCGGGTCTCCGGAACACGAACGGGCTGCCGGCGCGAAGAAAAAACCTTCCGGAGCAGTCAGGTATTTTCTATCCGGGACCGGCCGGCATCTTTTCGTGCATCCGTAAACCGGTACGCTTCCCGGGGTACCGCGATCTCGAACCGGGCCCCCTTGCCCGGGACCCCGTTCTCGGTAATGGTCATGCCGGTGATCGAGAGGATCTCGCGGATCAGGAAAAGGCCGAGGCCGTAATTTTTCCCGAACCCCCTCTCAAAGATGCGCTCCTTTGCGTTTTCCGGGATGCCGTCCCCGTCGTCCTCGCACACGATGATCCCTGCATGGTCGTGGGGGGTGAACGAGAACCGGATCGTCGTGATCTTCCCCCCGTGCCGCTGCGCGTTGTCGATCAGGTTGAAAAACACCTTGACGATGAGCGGATCGGCGAAGAGCTCGGCGCCGGCAGGGAGCTCGTTTGCGATGCTGACCTGCCCGGACAGGGCATCCTTTCCCGCCTCGTCCACGAGCCCGCGGATGTTCTGCCACACCGATGCCCTGACCCCGATGTCCTTGTACTCCTTGGTGAACTGGATCATCGTCGCGATCTGGTCGCTGGCCTCGGTGATGCGCGAGAAATATTCCTGGAGCGGGGGATCGGCGACTTTCGCATGGACCAGTTCGATCCACCCGTTCAGGGCGTGGAGCTTGTTGTTGATATCGTGGCGTGTGATGGTCGAGAGCAGGTTGAGCTTCCGGTTCGCCCGCTGGAGGGTCTCCTCCATCTGTTTCCGTCCGCTGATGTCCCGCAGGGAGACAAGGACCGCCGGGGAGCTCTGGAACCGGATCAGTTTCCCGGTGGCCTCGACCCAGATCGGGCGCCCGGTCGCGGTGAGTGCCGGGTAGGTCACCGGGTAACTGTCGGTTCCCTGCGCGACCCGGGAAAAGTCCTTCTGCAGCTGCTCGCGCACATCGGGGGTGACGTACTCGAAGACCGTTGCCGAACCGAGCCGGGCCGTCTCGCTCTCCAGCTCGAAGATCGCTGCCTCCGCCCGGTTGCGGAAGAGGACCGTGCCGTCCATGGCAACGATCAGGATGCCATCTAAGGAGTTCTCGACCACGTTCCGGAATTTGTTCTCCGATTCCCGCAGTTCTTTTTCCGCACGCTCCTGTTCGGTGATGTCCAGTACCGTGAACGTGACGGCAGAGGACGGGTCCGACGGGTCGACGCGGGTTGAGGAGAGGAGGACGTCGATGAGCGTCCCGTCCTTTTTCTTCCAGACCGCTTTTATTCCCGCCGGCCGGTTCTCAGCGAGCCAGACGCGGGCCTCCTTCCCGACGCGGTCATATTCCTCCTGCGTGGGGTACAGGATGCGGGTGGTTGTACCCGTGAGTTCCGCGGAGCTGTAGCCGGTTATCGCGCAGAACCGTTCGTTGACAGTCCCCAGGACCCGGCCGGTCCCGGCCGCTATGCCGACGGGGGCGACCCGGATGATGCTGCCGAGGTACGATTCGCTTCCCTTCAGGGCCATTTCCACGGACCGGCGCCGCTCCATCTCCGAGAGTACCCTGACATTCGTATCATAGTAGGACTTCAGCGGGAAGTAGGCGATGATGATGGCGAGGCCGCTGACGAAAAAACTGGTGACCAGGTTCGAGCGCCAGTCGGGAGGATACGGGTACAGGTACATCCCGGCGAATTCGAACGCCGTCATTGCGGCAAACGTCGTGATGAAGACCAGGAAGAGCTTCTGATCAAAAGGAGTCGGAGCGGGATCAGCCTTCAGGTCCATTACTCAAGAGTATTAAATCCCATACAATAAATACTTCGGATTGACGTGTTCCGGGTACCCGCACAGGGATTCCCCGTTATGTGCGGAGAACGGGTCCCGGCGGAGCAGCCCGCATCCACCTTTTTTAAAAACCCGCTTTTTTTAAAAATGCGCACCGGAAAAATAACGTTTCCTCTCCAGCTGTACCGGGAAGCCAAGCCGGGGATAACGGGTCCGGCCGAAGGTCCGGGCTTTCTAGCGGGCGTTTGTGTCCGCTTCCCAGAGGCCGAAGGGGTTGCCCTCGGTGTCGGTGCAGTTCGCGAGGTATCCCATCGCCGGCACCGCCATCTTCTCCGACACGACGTTTCCCCCGAGGCTCTTCACCTGCTTCATCGCGGTATCGATCGAGGCGACGCCGAAGTAGTTGGTGATGCGCTGCGAGGGGACCATCCGCTTCCCGAGGCCTCCCCCGACCCCCGGGGTCCCGTCCAGGTTTGCGGTGGTGATGATGTTGTACTGCATCGCCGGGTAGGACTCGAATTTCCACCCGAAGAGTGCGGCATAGAATTTCTTTGCTCTCTCCGGGTCCTCTGCGGCCACATCGAAATGGACAATCGTCGGCATCAGGAATTCACCGGTCTTTCCATAGCGCGGAAGAATATAAAAATGTTTTATCCGGGGCCGGGGATTTCCGGTGCGATAAGTGCCCGGGAAATCCTTTCCGGGGATAAAAACAAAATGAGCGCCCTTTATATAATGACTGTACGTATTTTTTACCGGTGAATAATGACGTTCAGCTCTTTTCTTTCTGAAACCTTTGCATTTACCAGAAATACGCTCATCGGAAAGTGGTCAAGGTGGCTTATCTTCCTGCTCCTCAGCCTGCCGGCCCTTGCCCTGTCCCTGATCGTGACCAGCAAAACAGTCGTTGACGGGACGGTCATCCACTGGGACGCGATCCCGTGGCCCGAAGTCATCCCGCTCGCAGGTGCCGCTGTCGTCTGCTCCTTCTTTGTCTCGGGATATACCGTGCGGCTGCTGCGGGGCGGCGGGGAGCCTGCGGAGTTCGACCGCTGGGCCGCACTCGCGCTCGACGGCATCAGGCTCGACATCGTTGTTCTCATCTGGGCGCTGCCTTTCGTAGCCTTCGAACTTCTCCAGCTCTTCACCTTCAGCACCAGGCTGACCAGCTTGTCCCTCAGTTCGCTCCTCAGCATGGTTATCGTGTTGCCCGTCATCCTGATCGGCGACCTGGTCATCCTTGCCCTCCTCGTTTTTTTCGGGATTGTCGGCATCACCCGGTTTGCCCGGACCGGGCTTATCCGCGAGGCCTTCGCAATCAGGGCAATTGAATCCGACATCGACCGGATGGGGTTTGGCGGGTACCTCTTCGCGCTCGTCATCCTGCTGGTGATCCAGCTCGTTTTCGGCATTGTCGTGGACCTGCTCTCACTCGTCCCCGAGGCAGGCTTCCTCTTCCCGTTCGTCCTCGGGCCGTGGCTGACGGTCTTCCAGTTCCGGTACATCTCGGGCCTGTACGATGCCGGGGAGACCGAGGCCCGGAAACCCGCGGCCGTGCCCGGCACCGGCCCGGAAGGGACTCATCCCACGGGAAAGCAATTCCTCATGTACGGGGGTGCGCTCCTGATCATCCTTGCGGCCTGTCTGGTCCCCGCGTATGCGTTGATGCAGGCAATGCAGTTTCCTTCCGTCGGCGGCCTTCCGCCTATGACCGTGAACGAGCTGAACCAGAGCAAACAGGACGACATCAGTATCTACAGCTCCACCGGGTCTTTTTCAAGCCCCCAGTTCACCCGGGACAGCCATATCCTGTATTCTGCAGAGGACTGCTCTGCGGTCACACCGGTAGCGGGTGTAACGCAGGCAAGCAGCTGCGCACATGACCTCTGGATCATGGACCGGTCCGGCGGGAGCAGGACGCAGCTCACGCATGACGCAGGTGTACAACAGTTCTCTGCAGATCCGTCGTCCGGGCGCATCGCGTTCGACCGGCACGTCAACGGGCAGAACGTGATCTCGGTAATTCCGGCGCCGGGATCGGAACCCGCCGTGCTGCCCGGGCCCCTCCCCTACATGTTCTTCTCGTCCTGGAGCCCGGACGGGAGCCGGATTGCCGCCACCGGGTTCAACCTCTCGGATTACAACGGCTACAGCTACAGCGGAAGCCCGGACGACAAGTCCCCGGCGACCGGCACCACGTGGAGCAGGTTGTTTGTCATGAACCCGGACGGCAGCAACCCGCAGGAGTTCGCCCGCGTCGGGACAAAGGCATTCTCTCTCAGCACGGAATCCTCGTGGAGCCCCGACGGGACGGAACTCGCAGTCCCGCTCGCGATGCCGGGCCAGAACGGGATCGGCGTAATAACGGTCGCAACAGGGTCGGTGCGTGCGGTTACGCAGGATGAGAACCCTTCCGACAACATCATAGACCGGAAGGTCGACGACTATCCCCGGTGGAGCCCGAAAGGCGATCTCATCGCGTTCATCCGGGACGGGGACGTCTGGACCGTCCGGCCGGACGGCTCCGGGCTGCAGAAGATCACGACCGACGGGACCGTTGATACCCTTGCATGGAACCCGGACGGGACCCGGCTTGCGTTCTCCGCTGAGAGCTATCTCGGGATCGTCGACCCGGACGGTTCGAACCGGAACCGGATCTCGAATATCCAGCCCGGCCCCCTCTCATGGAGCCCGGACGGGAAGACCATCACGTACGCACCCGGCCTGGCGGTGCGGATCCGCATCACGACCCTGACGCCTGGAGTCCTGAAGATGGGTGACTTTATGTCAAACCAGATGGACCAGATGATGCCGACAAAGACGACGACGACATGGGGTGTGCCGGCATACACCCCGTAAACCGGGATCCGTCGGAGCCCGGGCCGATCGCGATAATCGGCCGCCAAGGGGGTTTCCAGCCCCTCTTTTTCCGGACGGACGAATGCCCGATCTGAAAAGGGGGACCGTTTATGGCCCGCTAAATTGGCCGGTCTTATTTTGTTTTAATCGATTGTTTTCTGAAAATAGCCATTTATCTCAATATTTTTTGGCGGTGTTGGCACTATTTCCACTGGAACAAAAAACGGGTCCGCCGGATTGGCAAACGGAGCCCGATACGGGCCCCGTTCCGCCAGGAAGGGGGCTTGAGAAGAACCCGAAGGGTTCTTCGAGTGCGTATTTGGGATGAGCTTTTCTGGAGGTCTGGCCGCAGGGGGTGCGTTCACCCGCTTACCAGCATCAGCCCGCCGATAAGGACCAGTACGCAGGCAAAGATGATCTGCAGCGTCCGGCCGGAACAGCCATGGGCACACCGGACCCCGAACCGGGCTGCCGGGATCGTCGTGGCAGCAAGGATGAGGAACACCGGCACGTTCACGTACCCGATTGAAAAGGGGGGGAGGCCGGCCGTTCCGATCCCGTTGATAATGTACGCTGTCACGGCACCGGCAGAGGAGAAGATGAGGCAGGCAGACGAGGTCCCGACCGCCGAATGCATCGGGTAGCCGAAGAGCATGACCAGGACCGGGACGAGGAGGATCCCCCCGCCGATGCCCGCAAGCCCGGACACTGTGCCGACGAGAAGACCGGTGAGGACATAGCCGGGAGTCGACCCCCGGGGCTCGCAGACTTCGCAGCTCCGGAGATGCCATGCCATCCGGACCGCCATCACGATGATCAGGACCGCAAAGAACCCGCGAAGGACGATGCCGGGGAGGTGGGCAGCGAGCGTCCCGCCGAAAAATCCCCCCAATACCGCGGCACAGCCCATGGTCCCGGCGGCTTTCCAGTTCACCGCCCCGCGGGCAGCGTGGGCGAGCGACCCGCTCACCATCGTCGGGATCATCACCGCAAGGGACGTCCCGAAGGCGACCCGGGTGGCGACCGTGCCGTCCATCCCGCCGAGGATGTAGAGCCAGAACTGGACCGGTGTCATCAAAAACCCCCCGCCCACCCCGAAGAGGCCGGATGCGGTCCCGGTCACGATCCCGGTAAAAAAGAAGATGGCGTATTGAAGGGCCGGGTCCACGGTATACTCACGCTCGTGCAATGATCGTATTGGCGCTTGTCAGGGTTGTACCTTGCGGGAGGCGGCCTACAGTCCGTGAAGGAAAAACCGGGTTTTCCCCGGAGACCCGCCCGGTCGCACCAGCGTTGCGCGGATCACGTGTCAATGCGTTCTGGTGAAAGTGGATCCGGACACTTTGGATCAGATATCCCGGAAAAATGTCAACAAATGCATAAATCTTCGGAATGCGAAGTGTTTCCGGAGAACGGAGCATGCAGACCCCGGAGTATTCTGTGCTGGCAGTTTATTCGGTTATCCTGTGCATCCTCTTCTCCGGCTGTGCAGCGTCGGCCCCGGCTGTTGCGGGAACATATACCCATACGACTGCGACCGGCGACGTCCACACGCTTGAAATCAGACCGGATGGCACCTATCTGGATAATTCGTATTCCGTAACGAAGTCCGGTACGTGGACTGCGGAAAACACGGTCCTGAAACTCGATCCATCTGTCATGAGCTGGCAGGAGGACAAAACATGTGGCAACCCGGTCTGCCCGCCAAAAGCCGTCTGGGTCCCCGGTGACACGATTCTTTCGTACACGATCGGCGCTGATCGCCTGGTCGATGAACACGGTATCGTCTGGCAGAGAACATAACGGGTCCTCCCTTTGTCCGGATAACAAGATCTCCCCGGTCAAACTTCAGGCAGGTTTTTTGTCTCCGGTCGTCTTTTTAAAAAACAGCCTGTGAAGATACGGGCATTCTGAAAAATGGTTCTTTTTTTAGTCCGATCCACGGAACCCATCCCGCTGCGACAGCAGCGTTCTACTCTCCTGACTCCCCGAGGGTATTGTCGAGAGGACAGAACTGGAACCGGGCCGTCACGTAGAGGTGCCGTTCATCCTCCGGGTTCCCCCGGGAAGCGACGACCTCGCCGACAAAGACCGTGTGATCCCCGGTCTCGAATTCACTGATTACCCGGCATTCGAACGCGACCGCGGCGCCGTCGATGGTCGGCGGCCTGACTTTTTCGGATGCAATGAACGCAAGGCCGGATGTTTTTGTCTTGTCGCTGGTTTTTCCCGTGGTGGTCCCGCAGAGCCATGCCCCCTTCTCCTGGCCGGGGCCGGGATAATTGACCACAAATTCCCGGTTCTTCCTGATCCCGGCGTGGGAATACCGTGCGTGATCTATGGACACGAGCACGAGGAACGGCTCGAAGGATGTCCGCGTCACCCACGACACCCCGAGGGCATTGGGTTTTCCCTGTTCATCGATGCTCGTGACCACCGTGTAGATCATCGGTGCGGAGCGTGCAAACGCTTCATCCGGAGAGAGTGTTTTCATCATGACTGTTTCCAATCCGGATGATACGTGGAACCGGATATCGATAAGAGTTGCGGTTGAGCCGGGCCGGGGCACGTACTTGAATTCCCGGTTCGTAGATTTTTTTGCATTTCGCACGGCACAAAAACGTGGACGACCCTCTGATTCCGGAGCATAGTTCCGGCAGCCTGATCCAGGAGAACATGCGAACGACGGATCTTTTTAGGATCCGGAAGTCCGGATAAAAAAGCAGGGAGAGAGGATATCGGGGAAATTTTCCCTTTTGACTGATTTGCTACGGTTTTTCCGGTGAAATCATCTATCCCCCACAGACTCGTGAGTTCACCGATCAGATAGTGGACGCATGAGTATATATTTTTTACCACGTTAATATAGATTTTACATCAGATACCTATAGTTTCACCCGGCACCGGTGGTTTTTCCCGCGGGATCCGCGCACGATGGTGCCCGCCGGATAATCTGAAAAAAATCCTGCCCTCCGGCCGGAATATTTTCAGGTTAAACGAATTAAAGGACCCAAAAATGATTTTGAATCCCGTGAAATCATCTAAAACACATTGTTTGTTACCAGATTAAAAAGGAAATCTATATATTTTTGAACGTTCAACAATAGAATATCAAGAAGCATGGGTCTTTCTTGATCATTGTCAGATTTGCCAGAACAAATCCCCCACAGACCCTACTCATTTTTTCCCGGCAGGGTTATCCTCATTCCGAGAAAGATGGACCCGCTGACCTCCGGCCGAATTGTCCGCACGATACCAAGAAAATATATACCTGCGGACATCGAGGATCATCGTGGGGCATGGCGACGGTAGCGATGCAGGTCAGCCAGTACCGGTGCGAAACATGCGTCAGGAACTGCTCCTGGCGCGGCAGGGTACATGCGGGTTTTGTACGGGACCGGGGATGTGCGAGCCACAGCGCCTTCGTCGGG
Source organism: Methanoregula sp. (assembly GCA_035541835.1). Lineage (GTDB taxonomy): Archaea > Halobacteriota > Methanomicrobia > Methanomicrobiales > Methanospirillaceae > Methanoregula. Next base: position 4,877 of record DATKMN010000111.1, on the reverse strand, counting down.
CACGAACAGCTGATTGAGCGGATCCGGCTGCACGCACCCATCGAAGGAACGCATAAAGGATGGGTGCTTCTCTCAGAAGTTGAGAATACGATCCGGGGTTCAGGCCACCTGGAAGACCGGCAATAAGCACCGGGCAGTTTTTTTGCGTCCGGCTGATTTTTTTATCGGCTGAAGTATCAGGTGCATGAATTTTTATCCAAAACACAAACGTTTGAAAACACAAAACGTTTGGCCGGTAAAAAAATCCCGGATTTATTAAAAGCCGGGTCGTGGGACCGGTTACTGCACGATTTAATTCCGATGAACGCACAAGAAATGATCCGGATTTCGTGAGTTCACCATGGAGGTTTTCAGCCGGGCGCGAGCGAGTCCTTTTGCCACGATTGCAGTCGCCGCGGTCCTTTTCGGGATTACGGTTCCCGTCCTGAAGGTCCTGGTGTCTTCGATGGCGCCCGCCGTCCTCGTGGCGGTCCTCGCCTCTGGTTCCGGCACGGGGGCCCTCTTCTGGCTCGGTGTCCGCGATCTGCATGTCCCGGTTCCGGCAGATGTGTCTCCGGCCCGGGAATTCCGGTGGCTGGCAGGTACCGCGGTTATCGGCGGCATTTTTGCCCCGCTCATCCAGGTCACGTCCCTTACGGTAACACCTGCGGCTGCCGCATCGATCCTGTTGAACTTTGAGATCGTCTCAACCGTGCTCATCGCGTTCCTGCTGTTCCGCGAGCCGGTCGACCGGTGGACCGGGACTGCACTGGCCGCAATCCTCGCCGGAAGCATCCTGCTGAGCTGGAACGGCGGGGCGGACCTTGAGTTCTCAACCGGCGCGGCCGGCATCATCCTTTCCTGTTTCCTGTGGGGCGTGGACAACAATATCATGGGACGGATCCGGGGGTTTTCGCCCGCGATGATCGTCCTTGCAAAGGCAGTGTGCGGGTGCGGTGCCGCACTTGTCCTGGCCGCCCTTCTCCGGGAACCGTTTCCCGGATGGTTCCCGGTTGCATGCGCCTTTGCGACTGGATTTGTTGCGTTCGGCGCCGGCCTCATCCTCTTTGTCTCGGCTCTCCGGAAAATGGGAGCCGCACGGGCAGGAGCTGTCTATGCCGCCGCCCCGTTCGTCGGATGCATCGTCTCCCTCTTCTTCTTTGCCGATACCCTGGCCATCCAGTTCTGGGCGGCACTTCCCCTGTTTGGTGCCGGGGCGCTGATGATATTCCTTGAACAATGGAAAAACGGGGAACCGCCCGCGACATAGACCGTCCGGATTCCGGCGGATTACACCAGGAGTCTCCGCTTGTCGGAGCCGAGGAATGTCAGGGTGACTGCGAAGGGCAGGCGGACCGGGCGCGGGACCACCGGTTGTGCCCGCGTGGTAAACGCATGGATCTGCGTTTCGCACATCCGCAGACAGGAGCCGAGGATGGATACGGTTACTTCCGCCACATCTTCGCGCTCCTGCCACCGGGGATCCGTACGGATGGTGCGATCAAGGAACGAAAACCGGGTCACGGCGTGCCGCGCAAGATATGCAGCTCCGTCCCCGATCCGGTGCGTAAATTCCGCGTACGGGTTGGGCCGTGCTGAACGTTTCTGGAGAGCCCGGCGGAAACAGAACCCGTCCCGCATGTTCCGCGCGACATATTCCTCATAGGGCCGGTGATTTTTCTGGACAAGCGGGAGGAGGGGACGTGCATGCCACGGGTTGCCGGCATCCTGGAGGAAGTGCATCGCATGGCCGAGTTTTTCAAGCGCCCGTGTCTCGGCGCTGCTGCCGGTCGCTGCTTCGCGTATAGCTTCCCTCGTCAGTTCGCCCGCGAAAAAAGAACAGAGCGGCATATAGTGCCGCACTTTGTCTATCCTGCCCCATGCGTCGGGCACGATGACATTCCTCCGGAGAACTGTCCGCCCCGACGCGGAGAGACCCATCCGCGAAGCGGCGAGATCGGTGAGGTCCCGGTGGGTTGAATAGATCCAGTCATCGCCCGTTTGCGCCATGTGAATAGAGTTTTTTTGACTAATATATACTTAAAGAAGAAAATATATATAGATTTCCGTTCCAACGATCCGGTGCCGGTGGCGGGGAGACGGATAATTGCCAATCCCACAGGCAGCGTCCCGCTGGTGCCAAGAGTATTTATTGAATGAACGGGTGGTTCTTTTCGTTATGGAACTCTTTATGCTCAGACATGGAAAAGCCGGCCAGTCTTCCGATGATCCGGATGACGCCACGCGACCGCTGACTCCCGGTGGCAGGGAAGAAATCCGGCAGATTGCGCGGTGGATTCTCAAAGAGAGGTTCCGGTTTGATATCATCGCTTCCAGTCCTCTGACCCGGGCAAGCGAGACTGCCGGCATCGTCGCAAAAGTACTGGACCGGAAGGACCGGCTGCATATCTGGGAAGAACTTACGCCCGGCGGAGACCCGGAGGCGATCTGCCGCCGTGCCGTACAATCCGGTGACGACAAAGTCATTCTCCTGGTCGGCCATGAACCGGAATTATCCACCCTGGTGGGCAGGATCATTTCCCGGGGAGGAACAGCTTCTGTCGTCATGGCAAAGGGAAGCCTCGCAAAGATCCGGAACTTCTCCTTCGATAAAGAGCCGTCGGGAGAGCTCCTGTGGCTGCTCACCCCGAAACAGATCATAGAGAGACGATAAAGGTAGTTCAGGGTGCGGCCGGGCGGGTACCGGAGAACTGATAAAAAGGAGCGTGACAGGACCCGCGATCGCTGCCTGGGCCCGGGAACTGCCGGGGAAGATGAAGTTGTGAGGGCCCTGGCCCCATGAACGGATTGCCGGTCGATCCCGTACTCGGCACAGTTCCGTGCGGACCGGTAACCCGGACCGTGGCCTGAAGAGCACCGCTTTTGAGAAATCTGTTATCGTTCGTACACAGATATACTGCTATGACTCCCCTCGCAACGAACACCCCGGAAGATACCGAGGAGAACCGGGCGATCTGCCGGCAGTTCTGCGGGAACTGCCCGACGTACAGGACGCACAGCTTTGCAAACTACGAGCCGCAGGAGCTCTTCTGCGCCCGGGGCCGGACCTCCTGCCCGGACAAGACCGAAGTCCGGTGCTACTGCCTCGGGTGCGAGCTCTTCCTGAAGTACCATATGCGCCTCGCGTACTTCTGTACCAAGGGCTAGGCGGCGACGGACGGTTTATGGGATCAGGCCTTTGATACCTGGACCTCTTTGAGCATGTGGACGTGAGGAGCGCCGATCACCCCTCCCTGTTCCATGACTTTTTTTAAGTCCGCGGACATCCCGAATTTTTTCGCGTTCTCGACCGAGTCCCATTCCATCAGGATGAAAACGTCGGTGGGATCTTCGGCGTTCTGGAACACCCGTGCACCCTTTGACCCGCCTGCCTTCCGCGTGCTCTCGTGGCGATCGAAGAAGGGCTTCCATGCGGCAAAGTCTCGCACCTTGTGATGGACCATCATGTGTGGCATGCCTTCCCTGTGCCCGTGTCGGAATATAATGACTATGCCGGATTTCACAGGGCATGAAAAAATGCAGGCGGAGAAGACCGGTTTTCTTTTGGCTGAACGGTTCCAAAAGAGAGCGCCGTTAAAAAAATCCTGTTATTTCCCGGGACCTGCAAGCAGCGCGTCCGTCGTCTCCCGGACCCACGCGTGCCGGTCCTCCCAGATCGCCCAGACCGCTGCGGCCCACTGCATCAGCAGGGCATCGCGTTCCGGGCCTTCGGGTGCGGCAAGGACATCGGCAACGGTTAGCGCTGCCCGGGGTTCCGGCGGCTCCAGCCGGGGCCAGTCCTTCCGGAGCTTCGCAATCCGCATGTGCGCCTGCTGGACCTCCTTCCCGGTGAACCCGCGCTCCAGTGCGAGGTACAGCCCGATAAGGCCGAAGACGACGGTGACCGGCCGGACGTTCCCGCCGGCGTGCTGCGCCTCGTACGCGTCGACCGCGTGCTGGTGGATGAACCCCGGGTCCTGCCTTGCCACCGTATAGCAGGAGAGGTCGGAGAACGCCTGCCAGCACTCGCCCGAGGCATTGAACTTCTCCGGCGGGTCGAGGTGCCGGTCCGGCAGTGCAGCGCCGCAGCCGGGGCAGCGGGTCATGGCCATGGCGTCATCTCTTTTTTTGGTCAATCCGCCAACAGGTTTACCTGATTTCTTCACGTCCTTGTCACCGGCCCCGGCTGGCATTATCGTACATGGATGGCCGCGGAAAAAAAAGAATGGGGAAATCTCAATAACCCTGCCGTCCCTTATCGTGAAGCATGGACTTCTTTGAGGTGGCATACCGGGGGAGGCCTCCCTGGGATATCGGCCGTCCCCAGAAGGAGTTCGTTGCGCTGGCCCGGCAGGGAGAGATTACCGGCCCGGTCCTTGACATCGGGTGCGGGACCGGAGACAACGCCCTCTTCTTTGCAGGCGAGGGGTATGAAGTCCTGGGGATCGACGCGGCCCCCGCCGCGATCGAAAAGGCTCAGAAGAAGGCGGCCGGCCGGCCCGGCGTGCAGTTCCGCGTCCTCGACGCACGGGACCTCCCGACTCTGGACCGGACGTTCGGTACGGTCACCGACTGCGGGTTCTTCCACACGCTCTCCGATGAGGACCGGCCCGGGTACGTGAAGAACCTCGAATCGGTCCTGCCCAGCGGAGGGAATTATTTCATGCTCTGCTTTTCCGAACTGGAGCCGGGCGGGTACGGCCCGCGCCGGGTAACGCAAGCTGAGATCCGGGATAGTTTCCGGGACGGGTGGATCATCAGGTACATCCGGCCCGCGGTCTTCGAGGCAAATACCCGGGCCGAGGGGTCCCGGGCGTGGCTGTCGTCGATAGGGAAACGATTGAGCTGAGCGGGTCCGATCCGGGCAATCGGAGAACCTGATGATTTTTCGAGGCTTA
>DATKMN010000110.1:0-12074 GCA_035541835.1 Methanoregula sp. | reverse complement strand
GGCAGGCAGTAAAAGCGCTCGCCGAAACGATACGGAAAATGGCTGCAAAGAGAACGGGGAAGGAAACGAATACCTGAAAAAAAGGTTAAAGGAAGATCGCAACTGCAATCGTTGTCGTCCACAGGCCGTTTTTGTCACCCTCGGCAGACTGGCAGACATGCTTTGTCTTGATGATCCTGCCGCTTGCCTTGTAGATCTGTTCGCGCTCCTGCCACGCCAGGCTCACATCGAACTCAATACCGAGTGTTGTCGCGAGCATCGTTGCGGCAAGGTCCTCGGCATACTCACCGGTCTTCTTCTCGGTCTCACCGTACGCATGGTGCTCGGAGAGGTAGCCGTACTCCTCGGAGTCGCTGGGCAGGGCGAGACCGATCGCGGACGAGACGAGGCGGTTTGGTTCGTTGGTCTCGTTCCGGGCCATGACGCAATAGGTGATGCCGCCCGGCATAAGGCGCGTGAGCCCCTCGGACTTGGGGATCTGCCGGCAGTTGGGCGGGAAGATACTGGAGACGTAGACAAGATTGCATTTTTCTATGCCGGCCTTCCGGAGCGCAAGCTCGAAGGAGGCAAGACGGTCTTTATGAACACCAACCCCCTTGGTGAAAAAGACCTTTGTGGGAACGAACATATCTTTAAACATCTATCGTTCTCTTTTTTTTAAGTTGTGGTCAGAACAATGAAAAAACGCTCAAAAATCAGCGGGGAAATGCAGTTTAACCATGAAAATAACCGCGCGGGACCACGCTTGGTTAATGAATTTTTTATGGTAAAATTTACTGCAGGCCGGCCAGTACCTGTGGCAGTTCGTCAAAGCAGTCGATAATAAAATCGGACTGCACATCCGACCGGTCATCGGAGAACCGGTCACCGTACCGGGCATAGACTGTTTTCATGCCGAGTGCATGGCCCGGTTCGATATCCCTCCGCGGGCTGTCGCCAATCAGGACCGATTCCTGCGGCGTTGTTCGCAGCATCCCGAGCGCGAGGAGAAATGTCTCATGTGCAGGCTTTTTCCTGCCGGACATATCGTACGATACCAGCCCATGGAAAAAGGGGAGGAGCCCGATCTTTTCCATGCGGAGAGTCGCGTCTTTCGAGTGAGCATCGGTGACGATACCCATACGGTATCCCGATCCCGAGAGGATGCCGAGCGTCTCATGCACCCCCCTGTAGGGTGTAATATTTTCCATCTTTACCCGTTCGTACATCCTGCAGGCATCCCGGTATATGCCGTCCGGTTCAAGGTTCCGGTCGTTCAGGTAATCGAGGATATTCTCGTGGGATTCGAACCCCCGATCCGGCCGGAGGAAATACCTGAAAAGTTCATCCCCGTCATCATACCCGAGGAAATGCGCGACTTCGCGGCACGATGCGATCTGGGCCCCGACAAGATCGAAGAGGGTATTGTCCATATCAAAGAGAAGTGTGGTCACCTTCGGGCTGCTGCCGTTCATGCGTGCTGATTAGTTTGTTTCCACCTCCTATGAGGATATGGGTACGGGTAACCTGCGAACGGTATCTGATCAGATGGTAACACGGTCCCGTGATCAGGATTTAACCGCACAAAGATCCTATAGATGGATGCCTTTCCGGGACTGAATGCATGGACGTTACGTATCTCATCGAGATCCGGCTTGCTCGGACAAAATGGCGGGTAAAAACACTCATCACTGCCATCGCAAACGGGTACGATCTTGCAGAGTATATGGAACGCCACCCGCATGTGACCATTTATGGGCCGCTTACTCTCAATCCCGGGCTCAGTGAGGATCTCTTTCTCCGGGAGATTGAACGGATCGCTTCTGGTTTCGATCCTGTCCCGTTCCTTATCGGGAACTGGGAGAAGCGGGAAGGCATGCACGGAAGCGTGATCGCGTTCTCGGTCCTTCCTTCTGCAGCCTTGAGAGAGCTGACTAAGGGTATTGCCGGTGCCATGGCACCGATCGTGGCAAGCCAGAATACGTGGGATGCAGTCCACGACCATAAATGGTATCACGTAACGGTCGCCAACCGGCTCGATCCTGCAGTTGCTGACGATGTGTATGGAGCCCTTGTCTCCGATAGCACCATTCGGACGGACCCGGTACTTGCCGGTTCTGGTATGGCTCCAACGCCCTATGGAAGCGCGCCCGGCGACAAGCAGGAACAAAAAATTTCACCTCTGCTGATCGATGAGACCGGGCTGAGAATCACGGTAATGAAGGGCGAGGAGATCCTCGCTGAATACGAGCTCCTTGAAAAGCGATGGATCCGTGGCGAAGAAGTCCACGATGCCGCCTCGTGGCGGGAGAGCCTGTCCCGGTTCCGGAAGTCCGCCGGGTTTGAACTCCCGGCCAATCTGTCCGGCAACCGACCCGAAGTATTCCTTATCGCGGATCTTCATCTGGGGCATGCAAATATCATCCGCTACTGTTCGCGGCCGTTCCCGGTTGCGGATCCCGGGGAGATGGACCGTGTCCTTATAGCAAACTGGAACCGGGCCGTATCCCCGGAATCGGTTGTTTATTTTCTGGGGGACCTCTGTTATGGCCCCGAATCGCGGCAACCCGGGGAATACCTGGCACAGCTCAGCGGACGCATCATCCCGGTACAGGGCAACCATGATATCGACCTGCCGGGCAGTATTTCTTCGGCGGAGCTGGAATATGATGGCATACGTTTCTTCGTCACCCACGATCCTGCCGATGCGCCCCGCGGATTCGGGGGCTGGGTCATCCACGGGCACCACCACAATAACGATCTTGCCCGGTACCCGTTCATCAGTTTTGAACACCGCAGGATCAATGTGAGCGCAGAGGTGATCGGGTACGTCCCCATAACCCTCGCGGAATTATCCTCGTGGATCCGGAATGGTAAAGGTCCGCAGACACCTCCGGTACTTCTCCGGTATCCCTGCTTATAGGTAACACCCATTGCTCCCCGGGCTTTCCGGACAGTTGCCGGCAAGTATTTACCTCACGGTCGCCCATGTGCGGATCGGAAACCAGAAAAGCGGCCCTGGGGCGGTTCTCGCTTCACCAGCGCCACTTTCTGCCGGGGAACGGACATGTTCTTTCAACAGATCGTCTCTGAAGGTCTCGCCCACAACTCCTATCTTATTGGTTCAGGAGGGAAGGCTGCGGTCATCGACCCGCGCCGGGATTTCCGGATCTATGCCGAATGTGCGGATGCAAACGGTCTTGAGATAACCCATATATTCGAGACCCACCGGAACGAAGACTATGTCATCGGGTCTGCGGGGCTCGCCCGGTGCTGTAACGCCCGTATATTCCATGGTGAAAGCAGGGACTTTTCCTACGGGACGAGCGTGAAAGATGGCGATACGTTCGCAATCGGGCTTCTTGAGCTGGAAATCCGGCAGACCCCCGGTCACACCGAGGAGAGCATATCCGTTGTGGTGAGAGACCGCGAGGTTTCCGAGAAGCCGTATCTCGTCTTCTGCGGCGACACCCTCTTTGCCGGAGATATCGCGAGGACGGATTTCTACGGGGATGCGAGGAAAGCTGAAATGGCCGGGAAAATCTATGACAGTGTCACCGGTATTCTCCTCGCGCTTGGCGACGGCCTCATCATCTGCCCCGCGCATGGTGCCGGATCTGTCTGCGGGGAGACGATTGCCAGTCACCCGTTCACGACAGCCGGATACGAAAAAATGACCAATCCTCTCCTCCTCATGGGCCGGGAGGCCTTCATCTCACACCGGGTTTCCGACTCCCCGTATTTCCCGCCCTACTTCCATACCATGGAAGCGCTGAATTCCCGCGGCGCTCTTTCGCCCTACGAGCTCCCGCATGCCGGCCCGCTTACGGTAGCGGATATCGGAAAACTCCGGAAGAGTGGATGCCAGATAATCGATGTCCGGTCGCCAGCAGCGTTTGCAGGGGGGCATATTCCCGGGAGCCTCTCAATCTGGAGAGACGGCCTTGCCTCGTTCATGGGATGGTTCCTTAATTACGATGAGCCGGTAGTCATTATCGATGACTTCAACCTGGATATGGACGATGTCTGTGTCCGGTTCATAAGGCTCGGGTACGACAACCTGAGGGGCTGGCTCGCCGGGGGCTTCATTTCCTGGGTGAAGGCAGCACAGGATATTGCCTCGTTTCCTACCTGCTCACCGGCAGACCTCCATGCCCGGATGGATGGCGGGGATCTTTTTATCCTCGATGTCCGCGATATCAGGAACCGGAAGACTGAAGGTTATATTCCCGGGTCCTTCCACCGCTATATCGGGGAGCTCCCGCACCATCTCGACGAAATTCCCCGTGATCGCCCGGTTGTCACGTATTGCGATGCGGGGTACAAGGGAAGCCTGGCTGCCGGCATCCTCACCTCACACGGGTACCGGGATGTAACCAACCTTCTCGGCGGCATGGCCGGCTGGAGCCACGCCGGGTTTCCGGTCGGTCGCGACTGAACTTCACGGCCCTTTCATCCACGACTAAGCCGGCACAAAATAGACAAGGTTTATCAGGTTTTGTTGGGAACGCAGATCGAGCGAATTGGTATGGACATCATCAGGATCCCGCGGATGGAGAAGGAGGAGTATGACCGGTTGATTGAGAAGGGATATGTCTGCCGAATCGCATTCCAGGGTGAAAAATATCCGTACATAGCTCCGTTCCTCTATGTTTTTGATGGATCGTTCATGTACTTCCTCTCCACGAAATACGGAAAAAAGATCGAGTATTTCCGGAAGAGCCCCCACGTTTCCGTTGAGATCGAGAAATATACCAAGGATCTTTCCTCGTATACGTTCGTTACCCTGCAGGGCTATCTCGAGGAAGTGCACGATTCGATCGAGAAGAAGATAATCCGTGAGAAGTTCGTTGACCTGATCGTTGGCCGGAACCTTTCGGGCAATATCCTTGCCGCGCTCGGGCACTCCCCCGACGACCCGCCGGCAATAATTGCCGAGGAAGAACGGTCCCTCGTCTGGCGGCTCACCGGGGTAAAAGACCTCGTCGCCCTCAAGAACCTCTGAATTGATTATCCCCTGTTGCCGTATCCTTGTCGAGGAGACGGCCCAGTTCCGCTGCATCCGTTACCGGCTCGGCACAGGATCTCCCTGAGCAGACATAGGCAGCAGGCGGATTTCCGGTGCCCTTCATCTCCCGGGTAAACGGGGCAAGGGAGTTTATAATCTCCCTGTTTTCTCCGGTAAGAAGGATGAGCGCTGTATCCGGGAGATACCGCGATCGTACAGTTTCTGTCAGGGCAATGGTGCGGGGGTCATCACGCTGTCCGGCAATGACCACGTCCGGCACTGGTCCAATCGCCTGGTCGAGCGCGCAAAGGAAGTAGCCGTACGCTGCGGGTGACTGCCGGACTTCGGCAGCGAAGGCACGGAGGGTTGCGTCAGCTGATTCGCTGAACCGCTCCTCTCCGGTCAGGCTGGTAAGCATCAGGAGGTCGTCAAGGGCCATGGAATTGCAGGATGGGATTGCACCGTCGTAGATTTCTTTTTTCCTGAACGGAAGCTGTTCGGATTCATCGGAGACGGAGAAAAAACCTCCCTTTGCATCGGAGAAATGGAGGCTGAAATAGTCCTGCAGTTCCCGCGCGGCCCGGAGGTGGCGGGGATCGAATCCGGCACCGTACAGGCGGATGAGAGCGAATATCGTGAACGCGTAGTCGCTTCCGAATGCCGGAATGCCGGCTTCCCCGTCACGGTAGCGGTGGAACAGGCCGCCGGAAGAAGTACGCATGCAGTCCAGAAGTGCATCCATTGCCGCAGTTGCGATGGCCAGGTATTCGCGGTTGTCAAACACAAATGCCGCCCGGGCCAGGGCACCGATAAAAAGACTGTTCCAGTCGGTCAGGACTTTGTCATCCCGGAACGGTCGCGGGCGTTCGAGCCTTGCCCTTGACATAAGGTTCTTCACCTGGCGGATCCGCGGTGCGAGTTCCTGTTCAGGCACGTTGAGGCGGCTGGCAAGCTCTCCATAGGTTTTTGTCCGGTACAGGACATTAAGCCCGGAATTCGCGTTGCCATCAAAATTGCCATCCTGTTCTATGTTAAACACAAGGTTCGCAAGGCCGGCATCCCGACCACCGAGGATTCTTTCTATCTCGCCTGCGGTCCAGAGATAAAAAAATCCCTCTCCGCCGGCACTGTCGGCATCTTCAGCAGAACAGAACATACCCTCCGGCGATGCAAGGTCCCCGGTCACGTATGCGACGACCTCATCCGCAGTCTGTCGGAATTCCTCCAGGCCGGTTATCTGGTACGCATCGGAGCACGCCATCAGGAGCAGCGCCTGGTCATAGAGCATCTTTTCGAAGTGCGGGACCTGCCACCGCCGGTCGGTCGCGTAGCGGTGGACCCCGCCGCCAAGGTGATCATAGATACCGCCCATGGTAACTGCACGGAGCGTCTTTACGGCCATATCGCGGGCGTTCCTTTTACCGCTCCGCCGGAAAAACCGGAAGAGGAACAGGACCGAGTGCAATGAAGGGAATTTGGGTGCATTGCCAAAACCCCCGTAGAGATCATCAAACCGTTCGGAGAATGCCTCATAGCCTTCGGTGAGAAGGTGCGCATCTGCCGCCGTTGCCGGAGGGATGGATTGCGGTGACCCGATCGACAGCAGGATCTCCCCGCCGGATTTTTCCAGATCTGCCCGGTGATCCCGCCAGAGACCGGCAATACGCGGGAGGAGTTCGAGGAGCCCGGCCATCCCGAACCTCCCGTTCTTCGGAAGGTAGGTGGCGGAGAAGAACGGCTTTTTATCCGGTGTCATGATGATAGTGAGGGGCCATCCGCCCCGGCCTGTCATCTCCAGGGCTGCATCCATGTAGATGCTGTCGATATCCGGCCGCTCCTCACGGTCCACTTTGATGCTGACAAAATCCCGGTTGAGCAGTGCAGCGACTTCATTATTTTCAAAGGATTCGTGCTCCATTACGTGGCACCAGTGGCAGGTGGCGTATCCTATTGACAGAAAAACCGGTTTTTCCTCGCGGGCAGCCCGGGAGAAAGCCTCTTCGCCCCACGGGTACCAGTCGACCGGATTTGTACTGTGCTGGATAAGGTAGGGGCTCTTCTCGCCTGCAAGCCGGTTACGGGGGGGTGCAGGTGGCGGTTCTGCCCGGCCCTCTCCTTTTTTCCCGGTCATTGTAGGCCATGTGCGGTAGTATCAGATGAGCTTTTTGACGCAATCTGATCCCGTTCCATGCAGCAGAGGATTATAAAATCCGGCTCCTGAATATGGACAGTTCCGTTATGATGATGCATCTATCCTGTAGGAAACGGCATTTTTCTGTTCCCCGTTATAAGCAGGACTATGGTCTTCCCGGTCCGGAGAACTGCGATCAGGGTAAGATCCGGCGGTGCCATCACCCTTAACTTCTCCGGCCCACAACCTTTCTCTTGAACAATGGCAGAACCCGAACAGGACCCGGAGAAACTCACGCCCGTTATGAGGCAGTACCGGGAGCTTAAGGCAAGGTATCCGGATACGGTCCTCCTGTTCAGGATCGGCGATTTTTACGAGACTTTCGAGACGGATGCGGAACTAATCTCGAAGGAGCTTGAGATCGTGCTTACCTCGCGGTCAAAAGGAGGGGAGAACCGGGTCCCGCTCGCGGGCGTCCCGTACCATGCTGTTGACGGGTACCTCGCAAAACTTGTCGGAAAGGGGTACCGGGTGGCTGTCTGTGACCAGGTGGAGGACCCGAAGACAGCAAAGGGGATAGTCAGACGGGAGATCACCCGGGTCATTACACCGGGCACCGTTATTGATCCCTCGATGATCCGCTCATCCGCCGCATCGTATCTCATGGCTGTCTGCCAGGATGCAAAAAAGCGGGGATGGGGCGCTGCGTTTCTCGATATTTCGACGGGAGAGTTCTTTGTCTCGTTTACCGGTGCGGGCGGCGGGCTTCCGGATCTCATCTCGACCATCGTCCGCTACCGTCCGGCGGAATGCATTGTCCCCGCATCTTCCGATGGGGAACTGAGCGCACGGATCGCCCGGACGGGTGTCGTCGTCACCCCGTTCAGGGACGAAGCATTCGCCGCGGAGGCGGCATCACGGGGTCTCACCGGTCACTTCGGTGTCGCTTCGCTTGCCGGGTTCGGATGCAGGGAGGGGGAAGCTGCCACCTGCGCGGCAGGGGCGGCCCTTGCGTATGCAAAGGAGACCCAGTTCTCCGATCTCGGCCATATCGGCAGTCTTTCGGTACGTTCTTCATCGGAGAACATGATGCTCGATGCCATTACCCTGCGCAATCTTGAAGTCAGCGAGAGTATCCGGGGCGGGACGAAGAGTGCAACACTCCTCTCCTCGCTCGATCAGACAAAAACACCAATGGGAAGCAGGCTCCTGGTCCGCCAGCTCAGCAACCCTTCTACCGATATCGGCGAGATCAACCGGAGACTCGATGCGGTTGAGTTCCTCGCGGATCGCACGGTGCTCCGGCTCGCCCTCAGTTCCCGAATTGCAAAATGCGGGGATCTGGAACGGATCGCTGCCCGGATCGCGTATGGAAATGCCGGGCCGCGTGACCTCGTGGCGCTTGCAGACTCGCTCTCAATCCTGCCGGACCTGAAAAGCACAGCGAGCGAAACCGGTGGCGAAGTGGTGCCGGAACGTATCCGTGAGGCGATTACGGAGATCCGGGAGTTCCCCGATGTCATAGATCTTGTGCACCGGGCAATTATTGATGATCCGCCCGCAATCGCCCGGAACGGCGGCATGATCCGAACCGGGTATTCCCGTGAACTCGATACTATTCGCGGCGTCCTTCATTCCGGCAAGGGATGGATCGCCGCACTTCAGGAACAGGAACGGGAAGCAACCGGCATCAAATCGCTCAAGATCGGATATAACCGCGTCTTTGGCTACTATATCGATGTCACTAAACCCAACCTCCACCTCGTCCCATCCCACTACGAGCGGAAACAGACGACCGCAACGGGTGAGCGGTACACGCTCCCCTCGCTCCGGGAGAAAGAATCGGTGATTACCAGCGCTGACGAGCGGGTGCTCGGGATGGAGCGCGAGCTCTTCACCGGACTTCTCGACAGTCTCAGGAAGACCATCCCCGATCTTCAGGCAACTGCCCGCGGGATTGCTGTCCTCGACGTGGCGACGACCCTTGCGGAGGTTGCCAGGAACCGGGACTATTCGCGGCCGAAACTGACGGACGGGAATGCGATCCTTATCCGGAATGGCAGGCACCCGGTCGTCGAACAGGAGATGGCAGGGGGTTTTGTACCGAACGATACGGAGCTGGCGGGAACCGGAACGCAGGTCATGATCATTACGGGCGCAAACATGGCCGGGAAGTCAACGTACATGCGTGCTGTTGCCCTCATCTGCATCATGGCGCAGGCCGGGTGTTATGTACCTGCACAGTCAGCTGCGATCGGCATCCTCGACCGGATTTTCACACGGGTCGGTGCATTTGACGACCTTGCAAGCGGCCAGAGCACGTTTTTTGTCGAGATGCTCGAACTGGCCAATATCCTCAATAACGTCACTGACCGGAGTCTCGTGATCCTTGACGAGATCGGGAGGGGGACGAGCACGGTGGACGGGTGTTCAATCGCACAGGCTGTCCTTGAATACCTTCACGGGAAGGGGGCCGGAGGCCCAAAGACTCTCTTTGCCACGCATTTCCATGAACTCATCGAGACAGAGTCGTACCTGAAACGGGTGAAAAATTATCATTTTGCGGTAAAAGAGACCGGGACGGAGGTCGCATTTCTCCGCCGGCTTATCCCGGGCGCAACGGACAAGAGCTACGGTATCCATGTCGCACGCCTTGCCGGTATCCCCAAAAAGGTTACCGATCGCGCCGACGTTATCCTGAAAGAGACCCTCAACCGCCCGGTCGGTCCGGGGACCCGACCCCGGAGGTATACCCAGATTCTTCTTGTCGACGACACCGAACCCGTCCGGAGCGGGAACTCGCATCCGGTTGTCGGGATCCTCTCCGGGTTAAACCCTGACCGGATGACCCCTCTCCAGGCGCTTGAACAGCTGGCCGAACTGAAGAAAATGCTGGAGACTGAAAAGGAGCCCTGATGACGGTGAATGATACCTCCTCGCGGATACATCTTCTTGACCAGGCAACGGTCAACCGGATCGCTGCAGGAGAAGTTATCGAGCGCCCGGCATCGGTCGTAAAAGAACTGGTGGAGAATGCGATCGATGCCGACGCACGGTCTGTCCGGATCGAGCTGACAACAGATCGCCAGGGGATTTGCGGGATACGGGTGAGCGATGATGGTACCGGGATGTCTCCGGACGAAGCCCCGCTCGCGTTTACCCCCCATGCAACCAGCAAAATTGCCGGTATAGAGGATCTTCACACGATCCATTCGCTCGGGTTCCGGGGTGAAGCTCTCGCCAGTATCGCTGCGGTGTCAAAGGTGACGCTCGTGACGCGCCAACGGGGTGCCAGTACCGGAACGCGGATGGTGATAGAAGGTGGGGAGATACGCGAACGGGGAGAAACGGGATCCCCGGAAGGGACCTCTATCCTGGTGGAGGACCTGTTTTACAACACTCCTGCCCGTAAAAAATTCCAGAAAGGAAAAAATACTGAGATCGCGGCCGTTCATGCGGTAATAGAGGGCATCTGCCTTGCGCATCCCGGAATATCCTTCCGTCTTCTCACGGACCAGCGGGAACAACTGCTCACGGATCGGTCAACCTCCATGCTCGACACCGTAGCGCGAATCTATGGGAGCGATGTTGCCGCAAGGCTCATCCCGGTCAGGAAAAAATTACCCTTCATGACCGTGTCCGGTTTCGTCTCACCCCCCGACCTGAGCCGGAAGGATACAGCACGGATGCATATTTCGGTCAACAAACGCTTTGTATCTTCACCGCCGGTAATAGCGGCGGTCAAAGAAGGGTACGGGACGCTTCTTCCCCGCGACCGGTTCCCGGTGGCGTTTATCGATCTCACGATTGATACGCACCTTGTGGACGTAAACGTCCACCCGGCAAAAAAACAGGTCCGTCTTTCCAACGAGAAAGAGATCACGAGTGTCGTCAGTGAAGCTATCAGATCCACACTTCTTGGCAGGAACCTCATTCCCTCCGCAAATGCCCCGCATCCGTACGGGGGGTACGCCCGCCCACGTGTGGACGCGCCGGGTATACCGGTATATGAATTTCCTGATCCCGGGCCAGCCGGTGTCAGCGAACCCACGCATACCGGCACCATATCTACCGATCGCCAGCTCCGGCAGACTGAACTTGATTCCGGTACCCGTGCCGATTCCGGGCACGTTCCAGCCATGGAAGTGATCGGCCAGTTCGGCGGTATTTACATTATCGCTGCGAATCGTTTCGGAGAACTTTTCCTTGTCGATCAGCATGCTGCCCACGAACGTGTAATGTACGAGATGGTTTCCCGGGAGACCGGAACCGGACGTTTATCACAGGAGCTGCTCGTTCCGGTCGTGTTCCAGCGGACGGCGAAAGAATCTGCCATTCTCCGCGAACTTATGCCGGCGCTCGCGGACGGGGGCTTTGAAATTGAGGAATTCGGCCGTGACAGTTTTATTGTCCGGGCAATTCCGGTGTTCCTGGGAAAGATCGAAGATATGGGATTGATCGACGAAATGATCGGCGACCTCGTAGGGGAAGAGCGGATCCGTGAACCGGATGCCCGCGAACGGGTGATCCGGGTCATTGCCTGTCGGGGAGCAGTCAAGGCCGGCACGGTATGCTCCGCGGAACAGAGCCAGCGGCTCCTCAACCAGCTCAGGCAGACGGAGAACCCGTTCACCTGTCCTCACGGCCGGCCGACCATGATACGGTTTACCCGTGATGAACTCGACCGGATGTTCCGGAGAATTTAATTCCGGGATAACCATACCGGCCGAGCCGGTTCTCGTATTTTGACGACCCGAGACCCGGAGGACAGAAAGGCGATGAACAATATCCGCGGACCGACGAATGGGCAGGCAGGGGAAAAGCAGGGAATACCCCCGGAGTTTTTCCGTAATTTTTCCAGTGATCGTTCCGGCATCCGTGATTTCCGGAAAATGGTCCTCGGTTACTACCGCAGGAATGGCCGCCAGATGCCCTGGAGGGAAACAACCGATCCTT
>DATKMN010000109.1:0-3679 GCA_035541835.1 Methanoregula sp. | reverse complement strand
CGAGGTTGCCAAGAAGAGCGGCTCCGAAGCAATCCACCCGGGCTATGGTTTTCTTGCCGAAAACTACCGGTTTGCAAAGCTCTGCAAGGACGAGAACGTGATCTTCATCGGCCCCCGGTGGAAGACCATCAGGGCAATGGGATCGAAGATTGGCAGCAAACAGATGATGAAGGAGGCGGGCGTTCCTGTACTCCCGGGCACCGAAGGAGGTATCAGCGACCTGGAAGAGGCAAAACGCGTCGCCGCGGCGATCGGATATCCCGTTATCGTCAAGGCAAGTGCCGGTGGCGGTGGGATCGGCATGCAGATCGTCAGCGATGAGCAGGAGCTCGAAGATGCGATCAACGGAAGCAGGCGGATCGCGCAGTCCGCGTTCGGGGATGCGACCGTATTCATCGAAAAATATCTCGTGAAACCCCGGCACATCGAGTTCCAGGTGCTTGCCGATGAACACGGTAACGCGGTCCATCTGTTCGACCGCGAATGCTCTATCCAGCGGAGACATCAGAAACTGATCGAGGAAGCCCCCTCACCGATCATGACCCACGAGCTGCGCACCCGGATGGCGGAGTCGGCCCTCAAGGTCGCGGCAGCCTCGGATTATACGAACGCGGGGTCGGTCGAGTTCCTGTACAGCGAGGGCAACTATTACTTCATGGAAATGAACACCCGGCTGCAGGTCGAACATACGATCACGGAGTTTGTCACCGGCATCGATCTCGTGAAACAGCAGATCGCGATAGCCGCGGGCGAATCTCTTCCTTTTGACCAGTGCGATATCTCGATCCGGGGCCATGCGATCGAATGCCGGATCAATGCCGAGGACCCGATGAACAACTTCGCTGCGGACCCCGGTAAGATCCTCCGGTACCGGTCCCCGGGAGGTCCGGGTATCAGGGTCGACAGCGGCATCCACATGGGTTACACGATCCCGCCGAATTACGATTCGATGATCGCGAAGCTCTGCGCCTGGGACAGCAGGCGGAGCGACACCATCAGGAGGATGTGCCGGGCGATCTCCGAGTACATCATCCTCGGTATCAAGACTACCATTCCTCTGCATTACGCGATCATGAACAACCAGCAGTTTATCGAAGGAAATACCCACACCCACTTCCTGCAGGAAGAGCATATCCTCAACACGCTCGACCAGTACACCCGGGTCGAGGAGACAAGGATGCAGACCCTAGCCGGGTCGTTCGAGCAGGGGAAAAAAATCGCTGCGATCTCCGCTGCTGCCACTCTGTACCTGCAACAGAAAAAAGAAGGGCAATAAACAGGCCGGCTCTTTTAACAGAACCTTTAATAATTTTTACCGCGTTTTTACTATGCACTTTTTGTGCTGCGGTGGCCTAGCTGGTTAGGGCGCCAGACTCATAGGGTTGTGAATGCACCTCGCGTTCCCGCCTCGGGACATCTGGAGATCGGGGGATCGTAACCCCCTCGCAGCATACGGGAAATCAGGCAAAGTCCACAATTCTTATCCCCTTGATTTCCGGGTCCGATTACGATTCCGGGTTTATATTTACGAGTTCCTCGAATTCTTTTGACGATAATTTTATGTGTTGTTTGCACGTACAAAATGAGTGGAACAGGTGAGATGAATGCTTCTTGAAAACGCAGTTGTCGGATTAGTCCAGTTGATTATTGCCATCATCTTTGCAGTCATCGCGCTGTACATTGGCTTTGCGGTCCTCGGCAAGATCACGAGGGATATCGATGAAGAGAAAGAACTTGCGAAAGGAAATGTCGCAATCGGTATCATCGTTGC
Source organism: Methanoregula sp. (assembly GCA_035541835.1). Classification (GTDB taxonomy): domain Archaea; phylum Halobacteriota; class Methanomicrobia; order Methanomicrobiales; family Methanospirillaceae; genus Methanoregula. The sequence goes on along the minus strand of DATKMN010000109.1, from coordinate 1,908 downwards.
TTCGGTCTTTGTCGCCATAGCGCTCGTCGTCCAGTCGGGGGTCTCGGGTCTCTCGGTAGGGATCAACAAGGCGATTTCCGTGGGCATTCTCTCGTTCGACGGCCTGACCGCGGTTGGAGTTGCACTGGCCCAGCTCATCCTGGGTATCGTACTTGCTGTCGCTGCAATTTATCTTGCCCTTAACATCCTCGATAAACTGACAAAAGGTGTCGAGGAGTTTGAGGAGCTCAAGAAGGGGAATGTTGCAGTGGCCCTTGAAATGGCCGGGGTTATTATCGCAGTTGCCGTGATTATCCAGTCAGGTGTCATCGGGATAACAGCGGCAATAGCCTGATCTTTTCCCCCTACGGTTTTCCGTAAGAATTCAGGCGACCAACCGGTCCCAGCCGCAATTTTTCAGAGATTATTTTCCGTACGAATTGATGATGCGGATCAGGTCGGTGAATCCTTCCATCTCCATCGCAAGCACCTGGCTGCGGGTCATCCCCATGCTCGTTTCCGCATCTGCCGTAAGGGTATCCGGTCCCCGGATAAGTAAACGTTCCTTCCCGTCCCGGCTGAGCACGTCTGCTGCCTCCTTCCCGTGGACGAATGCCCGGCCGGGAATGATCACAACGTCTTCGAGACCTGATGGGTCCAGGGCCTCAAGGTCCCCGATGGTTATCAGGCAGGCGATCTCTTTTTTCACGGGAACGACCGGCACCCGCGACCCGCATCCCGAGAGAATCGTGTTGATAAACGGGGCTGCAACCGAGCCGCTGATAACCGTCGCACGCTTCCGGATCCGGGGAAGTTTCCGGAGGAGGCCGGGCTGGGTAAGCAGTGCAAACGGAGAACCGATATCGGGGTCCCAGAGGGGCGTGCCGGAGATCTTTATCCGGAATTTTTTGCTGAGATCGGTTATCGTGTCGCGGAACGATTCAACGGACTGGACCCCCTGGTCTTTGAGGATGGGGCCGTTCCCGAGGATAAGTCCCTGCTCCGCCGTATTTGCAAACCGCATGAGGATGATACCTTTTGCACCGCACTCCTCGAGCCATTCGCAGGTATGCTCGAGGACCGGGCCGTCATTGACGCCCGGGATGACGACTGCCGCGGCATAGACGTCTGCAGAACAGCAGAGTTTTTCGAAAATGGCAAGTGAAGCTTCGGGAGTCGGGTCATGCATGTACCGGTGCCGCAGGGCCGGATCTGCGGCAAATACCGTAAAGGAGATCTCGGTGAGCCCGTTTTCCAAAAGGAGGTCGGCGATTGCCGGGTCGTCCCAGCCCTTGCCGCTCGTGTACCCGATATGAAGGGGAGCTTCCATGGACCCGAGGAGTTCCACGAGATCGGCAAACCGGGGATAGCAGCTGGGATCGCCACCGCCGCTTATCGTTATGCGGTCGAGATCCCCGGTCTTCGTCTGCAGGTTTCCGAGGGTTTCTTCCGCAATAGTCTTCAGATCCTTGAAGCCGGCGTACTCTTCCTTCACTCCCCGGGTGCAGTAGTCGCATCCTTTTGTGAACGGGAGGCAGTAGCGGCACCCGAGGGGCTGTGTCCCCCGTACTTTTTTGAAATAACAGTATTCACAGAAACCGCGGCAGTCGATCCCGGGCCTTCCGCCGATATCTACGGTGAGGTGAACCATCAGTACAGGTACCTCCGCTCTGGTACCTTTAAGGTGTTTGCACCGGGAAGTGTCACGATGTGCCGGTTTATTCCGGAAATCCACGGGGAACACCATCTTTTTTACATTCCACTGTCAATCTACTATGGCGCCTCAGTGGCTTAGTTGGCAGAGCGGCTGACTTGTAATCAGCAGGTCCCGTGTTCAAATCACGGCTGGGGCTTATGGTTTCAATAAAATTATTCTTAACGTTCCAGCAGAAAAATCAGGAAAGCGAACTATTCGCGAACTCCCAATTT
>DATKMN010000108.1:0-4586 GCA_035541835.1 Methanoregula sp. | reverse complement strand
ACCTGCGCCCACGTGACGGTGAACGGCCTCGGCGAGCGGGCAGGTAACACGCCGCTCGAGGAGCTCGCGATGGCGCTCGAAGTCCTGTACGGGTGCGGGACCCGGATACGGAAAGAGGAGATCTATTCCCTCTCCACGCTCGTCTCACGGCTCACGGGAGTCCCCCTGCCGGTGAACAAGGCGGTAGTCGGCGAGATGGCGTTCACGCACGAGAGCGGCATCCACGCCCACGGCGTCATCCGCGAGCCATCGACCTATGAATCGATAAAACCGGAGATGGTCGGCCGGAAGCGGCGGATCGTGCTCGGCAAGCACTCGGGGACCGCATCGGTCGAGGCCGCGCTCCACGAGATGAACTACAAGGCCGACGAAAACCAGCTGAAGGAGATCGTGAAGCGGGTCAAGCAGCTCGGGGACGAGGGAAAACGTGTCACCGATGCGGACCTGATGGCAGTCTCGGATGCGGTCCTCGCTATCGAGTGCAAACCGATCATCAGGATGCGCCAGTTCACCGCGGTCTCGGGGAGCAACATGATCCCGACCGCGTCCGTGACCCTTGAGGTCAACGGCGTCGAGATGACCGGGGCAGCAACCGGCGACGGGCCGGTCGATGCGGCGATGGAAGTGCTGAGGAAATGCGTTTCGGACGTCGCCGACATCCGGCTCGAGGAGTACCATGTCGACGCCATCCGGGGCGGGACGGACGCCCTCGTCGACGTGACAGTAAGATTAAGTAAAGACGGGAAGATACTTACATCACGCGGCGCCAGGACCGATATCATCATGGCGAGCGTTGAGGCGATGATCGCCGGAATGAACAGACTACTGAGGGAAGAGCATGAAAACCGGGGCAAAAATCCTCGTTGAATCGCTGCGCCGCGAAGGGGTGGAGACCATATTCGGTTACCCCGGCGGCCAGATCCTGCCGGTCTATGATGAACTCTATGATTCACCACTGCGGCACATCCTCGTACGGCACGAACAGGCAGCAGCGCACGCCGCAGACGGCTTTGCGCGTGCGAGCGGCCGGGTAGGGGTATGCCTCGCGACCTCGGGACCCGGTGCGTGCAACCTCGTCACCGGTATTGCCACGGCCTACATGGACTCGGTGCCGGTGGTCGCGATCACCGGGCAGGTCCCCACGTACATGCTCGGGAACGACGCGTTCCAGGAGTCCGACATCACCGGTATCACGATGCCCGTCACCAAGCACAGCTTCCTTGTCAAGAAGACCGACGAGATCAGCCGCGTCGTCCAGGAAGCGTTCTACATCGCGGGCACGGGACGTCCCGGGCCGGTCCTCATCGACCTCCCGAAAGACGCCCAGACCGGGACGGCAAAGGACGTCCCGCCTGCCGAAAAAGTTGTCCTCCGGGGATACAACCCGACATACAAGGGCCACACCCGGCAGATAGACAAGGTTATCGCGCTCATCCTCGAAGCGGAGCGGCCGGTCATCTACGCCGGGGGCGGGGTCATCTCATCCAATGCATCGGAAGAACTCTCCGCCCTTGCCACCCAGCTCGGGATCCCGGTGACGACGACCCTCATGGGCCTCGGCTGCATCCCCTGCGACCACCCGTTGAACTTAGGGATGCTCGGCATGCACGGCACCGAGTATGCAAACTTCGCCATCACCGAGAGCGACCTCCTCATTGCGATCGGCGCGAGGTTCGACGACCGGGTAACGGGCAAGATCGATACCTTCGCCCCGCACGCGAAGATCGTCCACATCGACATCGACCCCGCCGAGATCGGCAAGAACAAGCGGGTCGACGTCCCGATCGTCGGTGACGTGAAGGCCGTCCTCCAGGACATGCTGGGCTCCATCAAAAAGAAGGGCGTCCACGACGCGTGGAGGAAGAAGATCCAGCACTGGCGCGAGCACCACCCGCTCCGGTACAAGGACGACGGAAAGCTCCACCCGCAGTTCATCCTCCAGAAGATGAACGAGCTCTTAAAAGGCGATGCGGTCATCGTCTCGGAGGTCGGGCAGAACCAGATGTGGACCGCCCAGTGGTTCAGGTTCCACAGGCCGCGGACCTGGATCACCTCCGGCGGTCTCGGGACGATGGGCTACGGGTTCCCGGCCGCGATCGGGGCGCATTTCGCCCGGCCGGATGTGCCGGTCTTCGATGTCGCCGGTGACGGGAGCATCCAGATGAACATCCAGGAACTCGGCACGGTCGCCCAGTATAAGATCCCGGTGAAGATCGCAATCCTCAACAACATGTATCTCGGGATGGTCCGGCAGTGGCAGGAGCTCTTCTTCGACCACCGGTACTCGTATACCGAGCTCCCGTCCGTCGACTTCGTGAAGATCGCAAACGCGTACGGCGTCGAGGGCGTGCGGGTCGAATCGGTCGAAGAGGTCATGCCGGCCCTGAAAGAATCCCTTGCAGCCGAAGGTGCGTTCGTCATCGACTTCCGGATCGAGCGGGAGGACAACGTCTTCCCCATGGTCCCGGCCGGTGCAGCAATCAACGAGATGATCGGGGGGCACCCGCGATGAAGCCGCACACGCTCTCGGTCCTTGTCGAGAACAAGGCCGGCGTCCTGTCCCGGGTCACCAACCTCTTCTCCCGGCGCGGCTTCAACATCGAGAGCCTCGCTGTCGGCCCCTGCGAGGAACCGGGCATGAGCCGGATCACCATCGTTGTTATCGGTGACGATGCACAGGTAGAGCAGGTGATGAAGCAGCTCAACAAGCTCATCGAGGTCATCAAGGTCTCGGACCTCACGGAGAGCGAGCGGGTCGAGCGCGAGCTCGCGCTCATCAAGGTTAACGCGGACCTAGGGACATCACGGGCGGAGATCATGCAGATCGCAGCCATCTTCCGGGCGCAGATCGTGGATGTCGGGGCAAAGTCCCTCATCCTCCAGGTCATCGGCGACTCGGACAAGATCGATGCGCTGGAGAAGCTGCTCCGGCAGTACGGGATCAAGGAGTTCGTCCGGACCGGGACCATCGGGATCCTCCGCGGGGCAAAGACCGTGACGAGCAGCAAGTAATTTTTTTTGGTAAAATGTTTTTGTACCTCCAAAGTCAGCATGGGGTTAATACCGAGACAACATGAGAACCGGATGCCCAGGATAGAAGGCGCAGGAAGATCATAAACCAGAGACTTTGAAAACCCCGGCGCTCCAGGGGCTCCGCCCCCCCGCTGTGGCGCCCCTGTTTGCGATGGCGCTGTATTACCTCTGTCAGGATTTCAGGAAATGCGGAGCAATCGCCTGCGTCCCCGCCTCCCCGGGGCAGGATGGCACAAGGGAAGCGACCACGAGAGCAAAAGATGAGTCGTTCGAGCGGGCTATACCCTTTTTCTTATCAATCCCCTGAAATCCGGAAGATACTGCTGCATTCCAGCGGAATCCGGATTCATTCCCCCGGATTTTTTATTCAAAATTGACCATACAGAGCGGGCGGCCTTTTGTAAAGGGAACAATTCCGGAAGAAGGAGATGCTGGTCCGGCCTGCACCAGTGTACTTCCGGATTCCCGCCCCGTCAGTACCAGAGATGATCCATCAGTACCTTTCCATCCGGCCGGAACAAAGCCCCTTCCATCTCCAGCAGCCGGATTTTCATCGCCGTCCCTCCCTGGAAACCGCCCGGGCTCCCGTCCGCCCGCAGGGCGCGGTGGCACGGGATCACGAGCGGGAACGGGTTGTTCGCAAGCGCGGTACCGACAGCCCGTGCGCCGCCCGGGATGCCGAGGTGCCGGGCGATCCTGCCGTACGTGCTGACGTATCCCCGGGGGATCGCGTGTTCTGCGAGAAGTACACTGCGCTGGAAGGGCCGGCACCGGTCAAGGTCGATTACCTCCGTCCCGAAGACAACGTCTTCTCCGGAGAGGAACGACCGGATGTCGCGGATCAGTGCACCGATCCTGTTATCCTCAATCTGAGTCAGCGGAATTGCCGGGGGGAATTCTTCGCGGCCGGCACGCGGGTCATCCGGGAGGGCGATCCTCGTGACCAGTGGCCCCGTGGGGTGGTTGACCCATGCAAGCCGGATTCTGCCAAAAGGGGTCGGGAACACGGTCGACATGATCGGGAGATGGGTGGTTTGCATGGGCAGTTTCCTGAAAAGTTCTGACAGACCAGCCCGGTGTCAGGGATTTCTTATGGCACCCGTACGATTTTTTTTTACGACTTTTTTCTTTAAACCCGGTGTCCCATTGTCGTGACATCTGCCTCCGCACCCGTGCGTCGAGACGTGGTCGCGCCGCTCCGCCCAGCGAATGAGGGGAAGAACCGCCTCGCAGAGCTGTTTCCCATCCTCGGTCAGGGAATACTCGACCCTCGGGGGGATTTCTGCAAACGATTCCCGGTGGATCAGGTTTTCTTTCTGGAGATCTTTCAGGACATCGGCGAGCGTTTTTGGACTGATCCCGTCCAGGCGCTGCATGATATCGTTGAACCGGATCTTCCCGTGGTGGCCGACGATGCTGATGATCAGGATGGCCCATTTTTTGGCGATGATATTGATGATACCTTCGAGCGGGCAGAGGCAGATGTGATCGTGATGGTCATTACTCACTTTTTCCATAGCCACTTTAAAACTATAAACTGGACACCATTAATA
>DATKMN010000107.1:0-3561 GCA_035541835.1 Methanoregula sp. | reverse complement strand
GTACGTACCATTGCTGGCAAACCAGGAGAGGCCCGTCGAATTCTCGATCTCCGCCCAGGTGATAGGGGTGATGTACTTCCCGCACACATTCTTCTTCTCTTCTTCCTTCTGCTGCTGACAGTCCCGGTATGCTGGCGGGTAACGGTAGTAAGTATCATTCGTGCTCATATCGAACGGGAAGTCGATCGTGCAATCGGGGACCGGGTTCTCAGAGAAGTTCGGGAGGGCGAACGGGGTGCCGTTTGCGATGCCTGCCATGTCGCACCAGGCGATGTGACGGTGGTTTGTGTAAAACGGCTGGTAGATCGCACAGCCGGACTTCGGGCATGAGGCGGAATACGAGAAGACGGGTGCGGCATTGTGTGGGTCCCGCTCGCCGTATGCCCGGTCCGGCCGGCAGTCGTAGTCCTTGCACATGTACCCGTAGCAGCTGACATTGAACGAGACCGGGCCGGTAAACTCCCTGCCGTCCTGTTCAATGAGCACGGTCGTTTTTGTAGGGATGCTGATGTCGGCCATTGCCGCCGGGATTGCGAGGAGGAAGAAGATCAAGAAGGCTGCGGAGGAAAACTTCATACTCCGGTTCATGCACACTTCCCCCCGAAGAAGGCAAGTATGGTGCACCAGAGTGACTCAACCGGTGACCTTGCCGGCAGCGGCAATCCCTTGTCCCCGGCCACAAATACAGGTACGCCAGGACTGGAACCGGTAATCGATGGATCAGCACCAGGGCTACGGCCGGGATCGGACGAAGGGATCATGAAATGCTGTTCGCAAATCCGCATGGCCGGTGAATCCTGGCCCCTTGAGTCCTTCCACATGATCATGGTCGCAGGGTCCAGTTTCTCCAGAAGATCGTAACAGGCAAGGTTCTCCCGGTCAGCTGCCTCCCGGCAGGCACGGGATTTTGGCGAGTCCTTCACGGGGGTATCGTTCAGTATCCAGTTCCCGCAATCCTTGTCTGCATCCGGGCTGCACGGGACCACGTAGTTGTCGCAGAGCTCCGCCGCCTTCCTGCTCCTGTTCTCGCATTCGGTAAATGACGGCGTCTCGTTGTAATACTCCCCATATCCTTTGCTGATGTCGAACTGGTGGAGGTCCGTGCAGTTCGGTAACGGAGTAGCCGAGAAGTTCTTCAAGGCAAATTTCGTCCCCGCGGTCTCCCCGGTAAGGTCGCAGGAGTCGATGATACGGTAGTTGAGGTAAAACGGCTCGTTGATAGTGCATCCATACAACGGACAACTGGCGGAGTACGTGAACACGATCCCGGAACCATCGGAAGTGTTTTCCGGGGCAATGGTTACCGGATGCACCCACGGGTACTCCATGCGCCCGTAACAGGTTACGGTATAGCTGACGCTCCCGTTGTACGGCACGCCTCCCTTCTCAAAGTAAACGTGGGTAACGGTGGGAAAGGAGATATCGGCCGATGCGTACCCTGCCAGAAAACCAACAAGGACAAAAGTTACAACGAGGACGGGTGCCGGCAGCCTTTCCATAGGAAAGAATAAGAACCAGACTATTTTATGTGTTTTGATTTAATTACCGGATATTGAATAAAAAAGAAAAGGGAAACCGGATCAGCACCGGTCGCAGAGGTATTCGACCCTTATTGCTGTTCTCCGCATATCGCCCCGGATCAGCTTCCTTCCCTCCCGGAAGAAAAACGATTTGCACTTCGCACAGCGCTTGGGGCGAAGCCGGTCCCAGCCATTCATCGGGACCTCGAGGGAGAATTCGGCCCTGGTCCATTCCTCGGGAGGTTTCTCGGAGTTCTGCTCGTAGGTGGCGACGAATTCCATGATCTGGTGGGGAGGCACGCCCATGTCAACGAACTTCTTGAAGACGAAATAGTTGAAAATGAGCCACGCGAGGTCGGTCCGGTCAAGGGTCCCTTCATACTCCCCGAATGCCTCGTCGAACTCTTCGAGCGAGCAGCCGCAGAGGGGGCATTTCCCCGCGACGAGTTCGTCGAGGAACACTTCCTCCTGGCACCCCGGGCAGGTCGTATGGGGGGATTGCATGCGTGATGTCATGATTTCTCCTCTTTTTACAAAATGTGAGCGCTGAATTTTGGGGTTATGATCATCCGTTACCGTCGTAAAAAACACGGGTTTTTAGATTAGTGCTAGTATTGTGCGGGTGGGCACTTATAGGTATCACCAGTGCATCTGGGACATGATAAGAGCCTTGCGGTCTATAGCGGTCATTCCGCCGATGGCTCTTCTTCCTGCTCCATGACGAGCGTCCCGAAAACCACCTTCTCGAGCACCTGCGAGACATACCGGATGTGCATCGCCTTCTCGAGGTCCTCGTTCCGGTGGACGTCTGCGTAGAGCTGGAGCCGGAGGAGGCTGAACCGGAACCGGTCGAGCGTATCGTCGTCCAGGTTCATCGCCTCCCGGTAGATCGGCTCGATCATATCGGGGAACGCGAGTGGTTTTTCGAGGCAGACCACGATCCCCGCATAGATCGGGAGGGGTTTTTCTTTTCCGGTGAGGATCCGCAGGTAGTCCATCAGTCTAACCCTCGATTACTTTGATGAGCGCTTCCATCACCATGTCCACGCTCTTCCAGGTGGGGCTGTCGCCGCGCCGGATGACGAAGGGACGCCCCTCGTCGCCGGCTTTTCGCATCTCGATGTCAAGCGGGATCGCGCCAAGGAACGGGACGTTGAGTTCCTCTGCAACCTTCTTTCCGCCGCCCTTCCCGAAGAGGTCGATCTCCGTGCCGCAGTGCGGGCAGATGAGGCCGCTCATGTTCTCGATAACGCCGACCACGGGAAGCCCGAGTTTCTCGACAAACTTCGCCGATTTACGGGCATCGAGCGTCGCAACGTCCTGCGGGGTCGTAACGATGACCGCGCCCCGGACATTGGGTGCGATCTGGGCGATGGTGAGTGCCTCGTCGCCTGTCCCGGGAGGGAGGTCGACGACGAGGAAATCGAGGGCCCCCCAGTTCACATCCGTAAGGAACTGCTGGATAGCGGCCATCTTCATCGGCCCGCGCCAGATGATGGGAGTGCTCGTGTCGGGGAGGAGAAAGGCCATCGAGATGACCGAGAGCGAACCGGTTACATGGACCGGCTCGATCTTGTTCCCCATCATTGCAAGCTTGTGGTCCTGGATCCCAAGCATGATAGGGATATTCGGGCCGTGCATATCGAGGTCGAGAAGCCCGACCCGGTAGCCATGACTCGAGAGGGAATACGCCAGGTTGACCGAGACGGTGGACTTGCCCACGCCGCCCTTGCCACTGAGTACCATGATGACATGTTTCACGTCAATAGGAGCCTTGGGCGGGAGCCCCGCTGGCCCCGCTTCCCCACCGGTCTTTTTCGACGCGCAGGTCGATGCGGTTGGACAGCCCGCGCACTCCTTCTCCTTGCACTCTTCCCCTGCTGGTTTTGTTATTGTCTGTTTCTTTGCCATGGTGACACCACATATGCTGGTAATTGTACTCTCACCAGTTATTCCCAAAAGGGCATAAAGATGTGGCGATGGTCCGGGTGGTTTTCAATCCGGAAAAAACCCGGGGTCTCTCCGGGGAACTCGCAGCTCA
>DATKMN010000106.1:0-5994 GCA_035541835.1 Methanoregula sp. | reverse complement strand
CTGCTTGATCGTCTTCTCGAGCATCAGCTCCCAGTCGACCACGAACTCCTTTGGCACCTGGTCGCCATACTCGAAGGCGAGGACATCCGTCTTCGGGTACTTGCTGGTGACCGACCGGATGTACACCCGCTTTGGCTTGCTCCCCTTCCCGAACTCGGTGTGGAGGTGGATGTTTGCGTACTTCGCGGCCCGGACCTGCGCATCGTCGGTCTCGTACTCGTGAAGCCCCTTGCCGATCCCGCCCGGGATACCGACCTCGTCGAGCGAATATTTCCCGGCCCGGTACTTCCGGATCACGTCCGAGAGGAACGCCTTCACCTCCGGGTACCCGGCCCCCTCGAGGATCTGCTCCATGACCTTCTGCTGGACAATCTTGGTGATCTGCGGCGTGTCGCTCCGGCGGATCTCGAAGCCCACGAAATCGATCTCGTGGACGTCCTTGCCCTCCTTCCAGACGAGGAGGCCGGCGTACCGCTTCTTCTTCCCGGCCTGGAAGAACCGCTGGTAGATCTTCTCGAACTTGATGGAGAAGAAGTGCTTGTCGGCATTGAGCTCGGTCTTTGCAAACTCCGCGTAGCTCGCGTTGAGCTTCTTCTCGATCTCGCGTGCGGTCGCGATGGTCTGCTCCTGCGCAAGACCGGCCGGGAGCTGGACCATGCAGGAGTCGGTGTCCCCGTAGATGACCGTGTAGCCCTGCTGCTCGATGACCCGGCGCGTGTGCTCGATGATGGCCCGGCCGACCGAGGTGACCGCAGCGCCGATCTCCCGGTCGAAGAGCCGGAACCGCGGGTAACCCGAGACGCCGTAGTACGTGTTCATGATCACCTTGAGGACGTTCTGCTGCATGTCGTACATCACGTATTCGGGCGAGCCGAAGGCAAACGTGTTCCGGAGGGCCTTCTTCTCGTCCCGCTCCTTTAAGAGATCGGCGATGATGCTCCGGGTCAGGCCGTCGGGCTCCCTGTCGAACCGGATGCCGTTGGGCGCCTTGAGTTCGCCCCCGGGGTCCTTGGTCTCCGGCGAGGCGTTGATGGTCATCATCGCCATCGGGTACAGGGACTTTAAGTCGAGCACGACCACGTTCTCCCGCACGCCCCGGCTCGGCTCGAAGACGGTCGCGCCCTCGAACTCCTCGGCATTGGCAAAGCCCTTGGACGGGAGGACGTACTTCCCGTACGCCTTCCGGAGGACGTACACGTCGACCACGCTCGACGAGTTGAGGGTCTTGTCGAGGGGGCAGCCCACGTACCGGGCGATCTCCCGGTAGAAGCCGATGATGTTGTCTTTTTTGTTGATCTTGACGCAGAGCTCGACGTCCTTGAAGTTGTACTCCACGAGCAGGGCCGGACGGTCCCTCCAGAGGTCGGAGATGGTGCCCGTGTACCGGACTTTCTGCTCCCCGACCTCCTCCAGTGCGACCGCGTCGAGCCGGTACGACTCTTTCTGGGTCGAGTGCATCTTCTTGTACGCGGTGAGGAGGTCGAAGAGCGCGCGGCCCCGGAGCGCGTTCCGCTCGGTCGCCCCGGGGAGCCGGGCGAGCACCTGCGACTGGAGGCCGAGCCGCTCCATCCGTGCAGCGATGTACGGCATGTCGAAGTCCACGAAGTTCCAGCCCGAGAGGACGTCGGGGTCACGGGCGGCGATGTACGCGGCGAAGGCTTTGAACATCGAGGGCTCGTCGCCATAGGCGCAGATCGTGTGCCCGGTCTTCCGGAAGCAGCCGTTCGCAAGGCCGCCGGTCGCCTGCTGTGCTCCTATGTCCGCCGGCATCCCGCCGCCGCCCGCGAGGAGGAAGGTCGTGTAGTCGTCCTCGAAGGAGTCGTGGCAGGTGATGCAGATGACCGCATCGCGCTGGGGGTCGGGGAACCCCCGCTCGTCCTCGCACTCGATATCGATGATGCAGACCCGGGCGGGCGCGTCGACGACGGCAGGGACGAGCTCGTGGTAGTCGGCCTCCGGTCCCGGGACGGTCACGCCCCCGGTCAGGCCGCAGTCGATCATGAACCGGGTCGCAAACGGGATGTCGGCCTCGAAGTGCCGGTACCGTTCCCGGGCGTCCCGCACGTCGCCCGGCTGCTGGGTGTAGAGCCTGCGGAGGGGCTCGCCCCGGATGGACCGGAACGTGGCGCCCGGCTCCGGGGTCACCTGCGGGGGCGGGGATTTCGCGTCCGCCTCGTCGGCAGGCGCGTAGAAATACGGTCTGAACCCCGTGACATCGACCCTCATCGCGTTGCCCGCGGTGTCCCTCCCGAAGATGTGGATGACCGGGCCGCCAGCCGCCCGGCTGTACTCGACCTGGTTGATGGCAATCGTTGTGCCGGTAAAGGAACCGAGGGTCGGGGCCGTGCCGGGACGGGGGCCGCTGCCTTCAGGTTGCGCCATCTTCAGCCCACCGCCTTTTCGCAGAGCCCGGCGACAAACGTGCCGGCCTCCTGCATCTTTGCGCGTTCCCAGTCGTCGAGCGGCCACTCCTCGATCGCGAGGATGCCCTCCCTGCCGACCCGGGCGGGGACCCCGAGGGAGCAGCCCGAAAGGCCGTACTCGCCCCCGAGGACCGCGGAGCAGGCGACCGTCTCCCGGCGGTCTTCTGCGATCCGGCGGATGAGCCCGGCGATGTGCCAGGCCGGGCCAAAGACCGTCCCGCCCTTTCCTTTGATGACTTCCATGCTCGCGCCCCGGAGCCCGGCGAGGATCTCCTCCCGTTCCCCGGTGCCCGTGCTCCTGCCGAGCCGGGAGAAGACCGGGACCTGGTGTTCGCCGTGCTCCCCCAGCACCCACGTGCCGCCGGCTGCCTGGTCTTTTGTGTCCAGGATCCCGCGGTCCTCCAGCGCGACCGCGAAGCGTGCGCAGTCGAGCTGCCCGCCGAACCCGACGCACCGGTGCCGGTCGATCCCGAGCTTGTCGCAGAGGTAAAAATTATTGACGTCCATGGGGTTCGTGACCGTGACCAGCACGCCCGCAAACCCGGCAAGCAGACTGGTCGTGTCCCGGACCACGGGCAGGTTGACGCTGATCAGGTCGGCACGGGTCCGGACCGACGGGTTCCGCGGGAGGCCGGCAGAGAAGACGCAGACATCCGCGTCCCGGACGAGCCGGGGATCGGTGCTGACGGGGAGATCGAGGCCGGTGTGTCGGAGGTCGAGGACCTGCGCTTTTAAGAGGTCCGCGGCGGTGTCGCAGAGGACGAGTTCGTCTGCGATCCCGAGGACTGCCGCGAGGTAGGCGACCTCGCCGCCGATCCTCCCGACCCCGATCACTGCCAGCCGCGCCATTCTGTTACAACTATGGGTGGAACAGGTACAAATGTGTGACCCCGGCCGGCGGGTGCCCGGGTGACAGACCGGGTGACAGACCGGGGGCAGACCGTGCGGGACGTGACCTGCGGGGGCCGGGGCCCGGAAAAAAAAAGATGCCTTTTATAATTGGGGACAACCATTTTCTAAACACCATGGTCACGCTCAGGGCCGGACCCGTATCTGTCGGCGGAGTAGCGCTGGAGAACCACCTTCTCCTTGCCGCCGGCGTCCTCGGCACCACCGGCGCTTCCCTCGCCCGGATGCTCTCGCTCGGGGCCGGGGGGGTGGTGACCAAGTCGATCGGCCCGGTGGCAAAGGACGGGCATGCCGGCCCCTGCCTCGTTGTCCTCGGCGACGGGATGCTCAACGCGATGGGCCTCCCCAACCCCTCGAAGGACTTTTCCGAGGAGCTCGCGCCGCTTGCAAACAGGCCGGTCATCGTGAGCATCTTCGGCGGCAGCCCGGAGGAGTTTGCGACCGTAGCCTCCTGGTTCTCCGGTACAGCGGCGGGCTTCGAGCTGAACCTCTCCTGCCCGCATGCGGAGGGGTACGGGTCCGCGATCGGCACCGACCCGGGGCTCGTGGAGGCCTGCACCCGTGCGGTGAGCGCGACCGGCGTCCCGACCTGGGTCAAGCTCACCCCCAATGTCACCGACATCACCGCGATCGGCCGGGCCGCCGAACGCGGGGGTGCGTCTGCGCTCGTCGCGATCAACACCGTGAAGGCTATGCGGATCTCGACGTCCCTGAAAAGGCCGGTCCTCGGCAACCGGTTCGGCGGGCTCTCGGGAAGCCCGGTCTTCCCGATCGCCGTCCGCTGCGTCTTCGAGCTCTACGAGGCCTGCCGTATCCCCATCATCGGGTGCGGCGGGGTATCGGGCGCGGACAATGTCATCGAGATGATGATGGCCGGGGCAAGCGCAGTCGAGATCGGGAGCGCCGTCAACCGCGATGTGAAGGTCTTCGAGACGATCCGCTCGGAGCTCTATGCAAAAGACGGCGTCCCGCCGGACGAGATCGTGGGGTGCGCCCATGGATGAGGGGATGCCCGCGCCGGTGACCGTCACGCGGATCAAGCGCGAGACCCCGTCGATCCGGACCTTCTTCTTCGACACCCGGTTCAGTTTCAACCCGGGGCAGTTCGTGATGGTCTGGGTGCCCGGTATCGACGAGGTCCCGATGGCGCTCTCGTCCGAGAACAGCATCACGGTCCAGAACGCCGGGGACGCGACGGCAGCCCTCTTCGGGCTTACTGAAGGGGCCGTGCTCGGGATCCGGGGGCCGTTCGGGAACGGCTTTTCGAAGGGTGAGAAGGTCCTCGCGATCGCCGGGGGCGTCGGCGCCGCACCGCTCCTCCCGCTCGCCCGGTCCGACTGCGTCATGACGCTCCTCCTCGGCGCCCGCACCGAGGCAGAACTCCTCTTCGTCGACCTGCTGGACGAGTGCACGGATGTCATGATCGCGACCGACGACGGGACGCTCGGGCAGCAGGGCTTTGTCACCACGCTCATGGACGAGCTCAACCTCGGCGCTTACGACCGGATCGCGGTCTGCGGCCCCGAGGTGATGATGCGGGCGGTGCTTGCGAAGCTCGAGGAGAAGGGCATCGCCCACCGGGCGGAGTTCTCGCTCCACCGGTACATGAAGTGCGGGGTCGGGGTCTGCGGCTCCTGCTGCATCGACCCCTCCGGCCTCCGCACCTGCCGGGACGGCCCGGTCTTCACCGGCGACAACCTCCTCAAGAGCGAGTTCGGGAAGTACATGCGGGACGCGAGCGGCCGGAAGAAGAATGTGTGAAAGACGGGCGGATCGCCGGGGGGAGAGAAAGCTTCCGGTTTTTCCATCTTCCATTGCGACGCCTGGACCTGTTCTTTAAAAAACTGCTTTTCGTTCAGGTCGACACATATGGCGCCAGCAAAAAATTTTGAGAAATTTCTACGAAAAGCCACCGGGAATCCTGTACCGCATTCCGGCAGGGTACGCAGATATCCGGCGCTGCTCCGGAATGTGGGGCGGTTCAAAACCGAACGGTACATCTCCTGAGCTGTGCTGATTCGCCGGGCCATATCCGGAAGTTCCCGGATCCGCTATTTTCTCCCGTGAAAATAAAAACATCCGGTGTTCTGCACATCTCATTATTTTTGAATTTGCATTTCAACAGGAATATATATTTTAAGAGCAGAAATCCGGAGTCGATATTCCCATGAGACCGAATTTGCCCCCGTTTTTTTTTCTCGCCGTAACAATCATCCTGTTATGTACCGTCTCCACTACCGGCTGCCTTAAGGAAGGGCAACTTTCTGTAAAGGACATCGTCATCAGCGCCGGTCATACCACCACTTCCTCGGTTACCCTGAATGTTACCTCGACAATCCAGAATAATGGCGGCGTCGCATCGGACCCTCTCACCGTCCGGCTTCAGGCATTCAATGCCGATTCAGGGCTGCTCGATGGTGAGACTTCTTCAGCAACTCCGGGAATCGAATGGGGCGGCACCCGGGAAGTCTCCCAGTCAGTCACGCTGCCCCGCAGCGGATCGTACCGGATCGTTGTTTTGCTGGATAAAGGTGACAAAGAAATGGGGGAGGGCGAGATCCGGGTCAGCAACCTCGATCAACTTGTCCCGGACACCCAGCAGTCGGGGTTGATTATCGATGAAACCGACTTTATTGTCAAAGATGTTGCAGCCGGTACAGCC
>DATKMN010000105.1:0-3306 GCA_035541835.1 Methanoregula sp. | reverse complement strand
AACCTTACCCGGAAGATCTCGGGGAAGGACCCGGTTGTGATTGCCACCTCCAAGGGACTTGCCGCCGGTTTTGTCTCGCTTGGGATCGCGGTCTTTGTCCACGCACCTGTCCCGTCGCCTGGCGTGATCGTTGCGGCGCTTGTTGCAGGTTTCTTCACCTACGGACTGAGTATCGTCTTCTTTGTGCGGTCCCTGCGGGAACTCGGTGCTGCCCGGACAAGCGCGTATTTTGCGGCGGCCCCGTTCATCGGCGCCCTGCTCTCGCTCATTCTCTTCGGGGGGGTTCCCGGCCTGCAGTTCTTCATTGCTCTCCCCCTCTTTATCGCGGGTGCCGGTCTCCTCGCCCGGGAACAGCACAGCCATGCCCACAGCCACGGGCCGCTCGTACACGATCATCCCCATGTGCCAGAGGTGCACCACGGGCACGAGCGGTGATTTATGTAAGGGTAAAACGGCAGGACCGAACGGTTTAAAAAAAACCTCCGGCCATGGCCTTCCGATGATCGCTTTAGCGGATAACCCGCGCCGGTACAGGGTCTCTTCGTTAAGGTCTTTTTATTTTTAATTTTCCGGGAAAAAAAGGGGATTACTTGAGGACGCAGATGGCTTCCGGGGCCCGGATGAGGAGTGCCAGCGTCTCGGTGATGAAGAAATCGAGCCCGTCCCCGGCCGGCCCGTTGAACCCTACCGCCATGTCCTGGCCGATTGCAAGCGATGCATACTGCTGTCCCGATGCAAGAAGTACACCGCCCTTTTTGAGATTCGGCGCCTTGACAACACCTTCGGTCACTATGGAGCGGATGTGGTCGAGTTCGGTCCCTTCTCCCTGCGGGTAGCGCCGGAGGAGGAGGTTGTACTGGGCCGGCGCAAGCGCCATGCAATAGGGCCCGTGGAACCCGGCGTCGTCGAGTTTAGTGACGGCCGCGATGATCTGGTCTGCCGCAGTCCCGATCTTATCCCACTTGGTGAGAGTGTGCGAGGACGAGCAGTCGGAAGTGAGGAGCCCGGGGAGCCCCTGGACCCCGTTGAAGATCACATTGTCTTCCTGTGCAGCGCACTCGATCGCCGCACATGCGACGACCCCTGTGTCGAGGGTGATCCGGTCCCGCTCAAAGGCTGCGAGGTCACGCTTTCCGAGACGGAACGATGACTGGAGTTTTGTTACCGGGACAAAAGTGCTCCCGGAGATCCCTGCCTCGATCTCGACATCTGATATGGGGATGGCCTTGAGGCCGAACCCGAACGGTCCTTCCAGTGCGAGCAGCCGGCGACCGGCGAGCTGGCTCTTTGCCGCTCCGATCATGGTGCTGTCTATAAGGCTCCACGTCTCTGGTGCGATTGGGGCGTCTCCACGCCCGAGATACTTGTTTTCCATGATTTTTCCTCCAGATAAAAATTATTTCATGGGTCCGATGGTCGTTTCCGGTTTCTTTGGCGCTGCTGCCGGCTGGCCAGCGACCTTTGCCGCCCAGGTATCGACTTCCGCGGTACCCTTGGCGAGGAAGTCGTCCTCGTCGCCGGTCAGGATCTGGATGAGGCGGGCGAATTCTCCTACGTGAACCCGCTCTTCGTTGGCGATATCGATCAGGACTGCTTTTGCAAGCGGGTTATCGGTCGCGTCCGCATGGGCCATGTAGAGGTGGGTCGCTTCTTCTTCTGCCGAAAGGTTCAGCCGCAGTGCCCGGACGAGTTCTGCGTCCGTGAGCTTGCGGTCGGGTACCTTTCCACTGAATGGATCAACAAATGCTGGCATCCTTTACTCCTCCCCTCACAAAAAGGGGTTTCTCGCGGGAAAATCCCGGCCGGATAAATGCGTTGGTTTTTCGTTCCCGGTCGCAGGCAGAGAGTGGCCTGGTCATCATGGGGCTGAACTCCCCTGATTCGCGGGAAACCTGCATCTCCGTTACCTCCTTGTATTACAGGTAGTATATCAATGTGATGCCCGGATGGGCGATCCGGCCGTTGGGGAGGTCCGGACTTTAAAAAAATATCCCGGCCAATCCGTTTTTGATTTATTACCGTCCACGGTATCCGGGTTGCCGGTCCCCGTACGGTGCAACGAAACGATCAGGTTTTGCGCCGGTTGCCAGGCCCAGGCCCAGGGCAGCGATGCATCCTCGCTTCGTATTACGTTTGCTGGCGTTCGGATATGTCCCGGGCAATACTGATGACAGCAGCCATCCCGAAATACTCGGTGGTCCGGCTGCTGAACTCGACAGGGACCGTTGTACCGTCCTTCCGCTTCTGGACCGAGTTGAACAGGATATGGCCGCGGGAGAGGAGCTTCTCCACCCGTTCCTTGTCGAAGAGCTTCTCCGGTTCGGTGTCGAGGTCCTGCATCCGCATCTGCATGAGTTCGCGTTTGTTGTATCCGAGCAGGCCGGAGGCAATTGTATTCGTTTCGAAGATCTTCCCATCGGGGTCATGGATGAAGATGGCATCGCTCGCGCCGTCGAAGAGGGTCCGGTACCGGAGCTCGGACTCGACAAGTTCATCGTCAATCCGCTTCCGCTCGGTGACATCGATGACGGAGCAGACCCCGAGACCGTCTCCGGTGAGGGAAGCGGTCGCGAGAAGCCAGACGACCGTACGGTCTTTCTTCCGGAGCTCGATCTCCATGTTGTTGACCCGGTGCTCGTCGTTCAGGAGCTTCATAAACGCGCCCGCCTGCCCCTGGTCGAACCAGAGTGCGGAAAATTCCGTTGAGCGGAGTTCATCCGGGGTGTACCCGAGAATTGAGGCGAACTGCCGGTTTGCTTCCTGCAGGGCGCCGGATCCGATGCGGAACGTGAAGATGCCTGCCTGCGACTGTTCGAAGATCTCCCGGTAGGTCTTCTCGTGAAGGAGCTGGCCCGCAAACGCGGCGATGATGACGCCGACGGATACGAAGATGTAGAACCAGGCGATGCTCACCGCATAGAGCTGGAGGTTCGATGGCCCGTAGACGAGGACGAGCGCGAGGAAGATCCACCCGAGGATGACGGTATAGTAGACAGCAAACCGGGGGGAGAAGTACGCGACGATGACGATAGGGAGAATGTAGAAGAAGGGAAATATATCGGCGTAGCCGTTCTTGAGGGAGAAGATCGACACGAGTATAATGACAATGGTGATCGCCGCGGTCGCGACAAGCCAGAAGAGGTTCTTTCCGGGGACTGGTTTACTGGATCCGAACACGAAACAACACGCCCGAATGATGTGTGGAAATTAGACCGTCGATTAATTATAGGTTATCATCCGTTGCGAAACGGCGCGGCTGTGTGGATCCGGCTCCGGAAAAGGGACTGCTGTTTTCCGAAAGCCTGC
>DATKMN010000104.1:0-8551 GCA_035541835.1 Methanoregula sp. | reverse complement strand
AGGGAGGTCCTGGCAACCGCAACCAATAACTCCCATCGAATCATGAGAAAAACTGTGAAGAGTGTTCGTTATTCCGGGCGGTCCGAAAAGGGCCTGCGGGATATCAACGAAGATGCATTCTGTGCAGGGAAGATAGGCAGGTACTGGGTCTTTGCAGTCGCAGACGGTCTCGGCGGCCATGCGGCGGGGGAAGTCGCAAGCGGCATTGCGATCGACTGCGTCAATAAAGCGTTCCGCGCAGGAGAGGGCGATCCTAAAACCATGCTGGAAACGGCGGTCCGCGACGCCGATGCACAGATCCTCACCCGGTCGGCCGGCCGGGATGACGAATGCGGGATGGCGACCACGCTCACCGCTGCATGTGTCGATGAGGCACTCCATTACACCGTCATCAACCTCGGAGACACCAGGGCCCATTTTATCTCGGCGGACCGGTTCGAGGTGACCAGGGACCACAGCTATGTCCAGGGCCTCATAGATTCCGGTGAGATCTCCCCGGAAGAAGCCTGGCACCACCCGAAATCGAACGTCCTGATCCAGGCGATCGGGGACCCCGATGGGGAAGTAAGACCCGACATTTACGAAGGGGATCTCACCGGCAGCTTCCTCCTCCTGACATCGGACGGGCTCCACGACTATGTCCGTGCGGGGTGGATCCGGGAGATCGTCCTGCGGAACGGGATGAACCTCGACCTCTCGTGCGAGGAGCTGATTGCGGCGGCCCTCAAGAACGATTCCGACGACAACATCACTGCCGTCCTGGTCCATCCGGAAAAGTAGGTCCTCTTCCGGGCCTCAGCTCCCTTCTGCTCACCCGCCGTTTCCGGGCCCTCCGCCTCCGGAATGATCGCACGGTTTTTCTGATTTCCGGTCTTCGCCCGGATTCGGGCATCGGAATTTGCTGTTTTTTAAAAAAAAAAGCCTGCCGGAAACAATGCGAGGGGTGCGATTCGAACGCACGAACTCCTTCGAGACCGGATCTTAAGTCCGGCGCCGTTGGCCAGGCTTAGCTACCCTCGCGCTCTCTTTGTTATTGGCAGTGGTATGCAAAAAATGATTTCCCAGCCGCTTCTTTCCGGGTCGGACATTTCCGGCCCGGCAGATTCGCACCCTGCCCGTTCTCGAAAAGGCATGTCCCGCGTGGTTCTATGGATATGTTTTTAAAAGATTGCAAAGGAACTTTTTTGCATGATCGCCCCTGCGATAACGGACCGTCCATGAGCATGCCGTCACTGACCGGCTGGGTCGAACTGGATGGGACAAGGCTCCCGCTCCTCCGGCTCGAAGAGATCCTCCGGCAGAGCCCGGAGAAGGTCAGCCGTTTCGGCGGCGAGTTCTTCCTTTCGTGGGGTGACTGCAGGGCGCGGGACCACTTCGGGGTGATCCAGGGCGACTGCCCGAAAGGGACGGTCGTCTGCAGGGGTATCGAACGGTGCACGATCGAGCCTGGAGTGCCGGACCTCCCGCTCGAAGAAGCTATTGTCGCGGCAGTGGGCCTCCGGAGCGACGAAGGGGTCACCGCGCTTTCGGGCGGCGTCGACTCCGCACTCGTGGCGTTCCTGGCACAACGGGAGTGCGTTGTCGTCGGACTCGGGGGTTCCCATGACCTCCGGCGCGCCCGGAAGGTTTCCGCGGGGCTCGGCCTTGACTGCACCGAAGTCATCATCAGCCCGGAAGGCATCCGGGCAGCCCTCCCGCAGGTCCTCGCTGCAATCCCAAAAAAGGATCCGGTCAACACCGGCATTGCCCTGACCCAGTACTTCATTGCCGAATGGGCGCGGGATCATGGGTTCCGGCGGATCCTGACCG
The DNA here is from genome assembly GCA_035541835.1 of Methanoregula sp. GTDB lineage: Archaea > Halobacteriota > Methanomicrobia > Methanomicrobiales > Methanospirillaceae > Methanoregula. Next base: position 6,742 of record DATKMN010000104.1, on the reverse strand, counting down.
GACAGGGGGCTGACGAACTCTTCGGGGGGTACTCACGGTACCTTGAGACGGATACACTCGAAGATGATCTCGCCCGGGATTTTGCCGGGCTCGAACTCCAGGCAGAGCGAGACCAGGCCGTTGCCGGGCTCTTCGGCTGCTATCTCTCCATGCCCTACCTCGACATCCGCGTCGTGCGCGCCGCCCGCGCGATCCCGTGCAGCGCCAGGGTCTGCGGGGGAAGGAGGAAGGTCCCGCTCAGGGAGGTTGCAGAACGTTATATCACCGCGGAGTTCGCATGGTACGAGAAGAAAGCGATGCAGTACGGGAGCGGGGTGGCAAAAGAACTCCAGCGGCTTGCACGGCACAATGGTTATAAAACGTCGGTGCAAGGGTACTTAGACCAGATCAGCAGGGTGCACCATGGTCAGTGAAAAAGAGGTTTTGCATATCGGGGAACTCGCCGATATCGGGATGCGGGAGGAAGAACTGGGCACTTTTACCCACCAGTTCAATGCGATTCTGGAATATTTCGATATACTCGACCGGGTATCGGGCGAACCACCCGCGGCCCCGGACCTCAGGAACGTGATGCGCGAAGACCTCGTGGAACCCTCCCTGCCCCGGGACGAGGTGCTCCGGAATGCCACCGGGGAAGACGGTTTCATCCGGGCCCCGAGGGTGATGTGATGGGAAAGACCGTCGCATTCGACCCCGAAGATCGGTACAACGCCTTCCTGACAGTCTGCCGGAACCCGTGCTGTGGCGAGGGAAAACTCTCTGGCGTGGCGGTCGCGGTCAAGGACAATATCTCCACGAGCGGGATCGCGACCAGCTGCGCATCGAAGATCCTCGAAGGCTACGTACCCCCGTACGATGCACACGTTGTTGCCCTGCTCAGGGGTGAAGGTGCGGCCATTGCCGGCAAGACCAACATGGACGAGTTCGGGATGGGGACAACCACCGAGAATTCGGCATTCGGACCGACTCTCAACCCCCACGATACCGGACGGGTACCCGGCGGCTCGAGCGGCGGGAGTGCCGCAGCAATCGCTGCTGGCATGGTCCGGATGGCGCTTGGCACCGACACGGGGGGTTCCATCCGCTGCCCCGCCGCGTTCTGCGGGATCGTCGGCCTCAAGCCGACGTACGGGAGGGTGTCCCGGTACGGGCTCATCGCCTACGCCAATTCCCTCGAACAGATAGGGCCGATGGGAAAGACCGTGAGAGATGTCTCGACGCTTATGGGAGTCATCGCAGGCCACGATCGGAAGGATTCGACTTCCCATGACCGGCCGTATTCCCATATCCCCAGTGCAGATATCCGGGGCCTGAAGATCGGGATTCCCGCGGAATATTTCGGTCCCGGTGTTGACACCGAAGTCGCGGGTTCGGTCCGGGCTGCAATCCACCGGCTCGGTGAGCTCGGGGCCACCACGGTCCCGTGCAGCATTCCCTCCATGGAGTACGCGCTTGCAGCGTACTATGTCACCTGTATGAGCGAGGCGAGCTCCAACCTTGCCCGGTTCGACGGGGTCCGGTATGGTCCGGCAGCAGAGACGAAGAAGTCCTGGCACGATGCTTACCGGGAGGTGCGGAGCGCGAAGTTCGGTGTCGAAGTCCGGAGGCGTATCATGCTCGGTACATTCGCCCTCTCTTCCGGGTATTACGGGAAGTATTACGCGAAGGCCCAGGTCGCCCGGGAGAACGTCCGTAAGGACTTCGCCCGGATCTTCTCCGAAGTCGATGTGATCGCGGGACCAACGATGCCGACGATTGCCTTCAAGCTGAAGGAGAAGACCGACCCTCTTTCGATGTACCTCTCAGATATCCTTACGGTCCCTGCAAACCTTGCCGGGATCCCGGCGATCTCGGTGCCCTGCGGGAAAGTCCGCGGAATGCCGGTCGGGCTCCAGATCATGGGGAGGCCGTTTGCCGACGAAAAGATCATCGATGTGGCATTCGCGTACGAGCAGGCGGTGAGCTAGATGGAAGACGAAGTCATTGTCGGCCTCGAAGTGCACTGCCAGCTCGATACGAAGAGCAAGCTCTTCTGCGGCTGCTCGACCGACTACCGGGACGACGGCCCCAACACCCATGTCTGCCCGGTCTGCCTCGGCCTCCCCGGCGCGATGCCGGTCCTCAACCGGCGCGCAATCGAGTACGCGATGCGGGTTGCAAAGGCCCTCAACTGCGCGGTTCTCCACGAATCGGAGTTCTCTCGGAAGAACTACTTCTATCCAGACCTCGACAAGGCATACCAGATCACCCAGTATGACAAACCGCTGGCGGAAGGCGGGTACCTCGAGATCGAGGGCGACGAGGGAGGGGAACGTAAAATCCGCCTGACCCGCATCCATGTCGAGGAGGATCCCGGCAGGCTCGTCCACATGGGCAATGCCGAGCGGGGAAAATATTCGCTCGTGGACTACAACCGGGCCGGCATCCCGCTCATCGAGATCGTGAGCGAGCCGGACATGCGGTCGCCCAAGGAAGCCCGGAAGTTCTTAAACAAGCTCCGCGCCACGCTCGAATATTTAAGCGTCTTCGACAGCGAGAAGGAGGGGTCCCTCCGGGTCGACGCAAACATCTCCATCCGGGGAAGTGAGCGCGTCGAGGTGAAGAACATCACCTCATACAAGGGGGTGGAAAAGGCGCTTACCTTCGAGATCGCCCGGCAGAAGAACCTCATCCGCAGGGGCCAGAAAGTGAGCCGGGAGACCCGGCACTTTCTCGAAGCCCAGGGAAGCACGCAGGCTGCTCGGTCCAAGGAGCAGGAGCATGACTACCGGTACTTCCCGGAACCCGACCTCCTCCCGCTTTATGTCAGCGACTGGGTCGACGAAATCGTCCTCCCCGAGCTGCCGGACGCCCGCCGGGAGCGGTTCATGGCGCAGTACGGCTGTTCGCTGAATCACGCCCGCACCCTTACCGGCGACTACCGGCTCGCAAACTTCTACGAAGCGGTCGTTGCTGCCGATGTCAAGGGCCTTTCGGCCCTCGCCGCGACATGGACTGCCGACACGCTCATCGGAGAACTCAATTACCGGGACATGACCATCGAGCTGGTTGAACCGGCGGATTTTGCCGGTCTCCTTGCTCTCCTGAAGGATGGCAGGATAACTGACAGGAACGGAGTCGACGTGCTCCGGGTCATGCTCGACGAGCGCCTGAAAAAAGAACCGGCAGAGTCCGCAGACACAATCGTGAAGCGCCTGAACCTCGGCTTGACAAAAGGGGATACGGGCGCGATCTCTTCGGCCATTGCGGACGCGATCCGCGAGAACCCGAAGGCGATTGAGGACTACCGTGCCGGAAAAGCAGGGGCGCTCAACTTCCTCGTGGGGCAGGTCATGAAGAAGACGCGGGGCAAGGCGGATCCCGGCGAGCTCAACCGTATGCTGGTCGAAGCCCTCAACACAATGGAGGCGTAAAACCCGTGCACCTGATCGTAGCGGAAAAGAACATCTCGGCACGGAGAATCGCGGAGATCCTTGGCCACGGCAAGAAGATCACCGAGCGGAAGGATGCCGGTGTCTCGACGTACAGTTTCGGGGACACGACTACCGTGGGGCTGCGCGGCCACGTTGTCGAGATCGATTTCGAGCCCGGGTACCAGAACTGGCGGAGTGACGAGTACACCCCGCGAAGCCTGATCGATGCAAAGACGATCAAACGACCCACCGAACCGCGGATCGTCTCGCTCCTCCAGAAACTGGCAAAACAGGCAGACCGGGTCACAATAGCAACGGACTTCGATACCGAAGGGGAACTCATAGGGAAGGAAGCCTACGAGCTCGTGCGGGCCGTCAACCCGGACGTGCCGGTCGACCGGGCGAGGTTCTCGGCCATCACGGCCCAGGAACTCGAGCACGCTTTTTCCCACACCACCGATCTCGACTTTGCCCTTGCCGCTGCGGGGGAGGCCCGCCAGTCCATTGACCTCATGTGGGGCGCGTCGCTCACCCGGTTCATATCGCTCGCCGCAAAAAGAGGAGGGCAGAACATCCTCTCTGTCGGCCGGGTCCAGAGCCCGACCCTCTCGATGATCGTCGACCGTGAGAAGGAGATCGAGGCGTTTGTCCCGGAGAAATACTGGCAGCTCTCGCTCCTGACCGAAAAGGCCGGAGAGGAGATCGAGGCCCGGCATACCAACGGCAGGTTCCACGAGAAGGCCCTTGCCGAGACGGCGCGGGACCGGTCGAAGGCCCCGCTGGTCGTGACCGAAGTCAAGGAAGGGAGCAAGCAGGACCGGGCACCGTCGCCGTTCGATACCACCACCTATATCGTCGCCGCCGCCCGGCTCGGCCTCTCCGCGGCAAACGCGATGCGGATCGCCGAGGACCTGTACATGAACGGGTACATCTCGTACCCGAGGACGGACAATACTGTTTATCCCCCGTCGCTCGACCTCAATGGCATCCTGAAGACGATCCGGAATTCGCCTTTCAGGAAGGACGTGGAATGGGTTATCGCCAACCGGAGGGCTGTCCCGACCCGGGGAAAGAAATCGTCCACCGACCACCCCCCGATCCACCCGACCGGCCCGGCGACCCGTGAAGCTATCGGCGATGATGCGTTCCGGATCTACGAACTGGTCCTGCGCCGGTTCCTTGCCACCCTCTCGCCGGACGCGCAGTGGAAGACCATGAAGATCCTCTTCTCCGCGGGCGGGGAGGAGTACACGACAACCGGAGGGCAGCTCCTGGAGCCCGGCTATCACACGGTCTACCCGTTCTCGGAGGCAAAGGAGGTTCTCCTTCCGGCATTTGCTCCGGGAGAGCAGCTGCCGGTGAAGAAGGTCACGCTCGATGAGAAGGAGACCCAGCCCCCGGCACGGTACACCCAGAGCAAGCTTATCCAGCGGATGGAAGAGCTCGGCCTTGGCACCAAGAGCACCCGTCATGAGGTGATCGCAAAACTGGTTTCCCGGAAGTACGTCGAGGGCAACCCGATGAAGCCGACCCTCGTAGGGAGGGTAGTCACCGAGTCACTGGAGCAGCACGCGGACACCATCACGAAACCGGACATGACCCAGACCATCGAAGCGCACATGCAGCAGATCAAGGAGAAGGCGCGGACCCGGGAGGACGTGATCAAAGAGTCCAGGGCAATGCTCCACCGTGCCTTCAACCAGCTGGAAGCCAACGAGAAGGTCATCGGCGACGACATCCGGGGGAGGACCGCGGAGGAGATGAACCTCGGCAAATGCCCGGTCTGCGGGGGGATGCTCGCCATCAAGCACATGCGGGGCAATGCCCAGTTCATCGGCTGCTCCTGTTACCCGGAGTGCACCTTCAACATCGGCCTGCCGATGGCCCAGTGGGGCTTTGCGGTGAGGACCGACGAGGTCTGCGACAGGCACCACCTCAACTTCGTCCGGCTGATCCGGAAAGGTGCCCGCCCGTGGGATATCGGGTGCCCCCTCTGCCACCATATCAACTCCAACCTCGAATCGCTCAAAGAGATCCCATCCCTCGACGATAACCTCATCGCAGCCATGCACAAAAGGCACCTGTACTCGGTCGCGGAACTGGCGCGGAGCCCGCCCGATATTCTCGCAAAAAGGCTCGAAATCCCCGAAGAACGGGCCAGGCGGATCGTGGCCGATGCCGGGCTTGTCCTCGAAAAACTCCGCCGTCGCTCGGAGTTCAGGAAATTCATGCGCGACAACCTTATCCCCCGGAAGGGGCGGAGCTACGCAAAGATCCTGAGTGCGCTCCGGGACGCCGGGATTACCGAGCTTGCGGGTATCGTCCACGCAGACCCGGCGGACCTGAGAAAAGCCGGCATCGGGGAAGAAGAGTCCGGAACTATCCTCGCTTCCGCCCGTATCGTCTACTATGGGCAGGTCCTCCGGCAGACCGGCATCCCCGCGGTGAGCCTGAAAAAATACCTGGCTGCAGGTATTACCGACCCGGAGATGTTCTGCACCGTCCCGCCGGAGACGCTTGCCGCAAAGACGGGGATGAGCGCAACAACGGTCGGGAAGCACATCGAGATCGCCTGCCGGTTCCTCAACCGTCCCGTGCCGGCGAAGCAGTCAAAGGTACGGGCCGGACGGGGGAGAAAGGAACTCCTCGCCATCAAAGGCCTCACCGAGGCGACCGTGGAGCGCCTCTCCCGGGCAGGGATCATCAATGCCGAGACGCTCATCTCAGCCGATGCAACCAAAGCTTCCGACAGCTCGGGAATTCCAGCCCAGAAACTCCGGGACTACCAGGCATCCGCAAAAAAGAAGAAAGAGAATGCGATCATCCAGCTTTAAAAAAGAGCTGGGGTTTTCCCCTATTTTTTCAGGGCAAGTTCTATGGCGACCCGCAGGTCATTGTCCTCGAACGGTTTCATGATGAAGCCGTCCGGGTGCGTCTCCTTCGCCCGTTCAAGAGTGGGGCCGTCCGAGTGGGACGTGACATACACGACAGGGATATTGAACCCTTTCTTGATCATTTTCGCCGTCTCTATGCCGTCGATATCTCCCTTGATATTGATGTCCATGAGGACGATGTCCGGCTTGTTCCGGACCACGAGCTCCATCGCCTCCGCCCCGGTGGAAGCCCTCCCGCACAGGGTATATCCAAGGTTCTTCAACCGCCATTCAGCCACTTTGGCTATGATATTGTCATCCTCGACAAGAAGCACGCATACATCCGCCATCTGACACCCGTGTATAAAATAGTGTGAATGGGGAACGATATAGCCTTACCTGCCGTACCATCCGGTTACCTGCTGAACCGGAACGCGCCGCGGGGGAAGAGGATCT
>DATKMN010000103.1:0-2974 GCA_035541835.1 Methanoregula sp. | reverse complement strand
CCTTGGCTCGAAGGCGGATGTTTATTTCACGCCGCATCTCGTGCCGGTAAACCGCGGGATCCTAACCACCGCACACATCCTCCTCGATGAACCACTGAACCAGAAAGACGTTGAGAAGATGTACCGGGATTTCTATAAGGCTGAACATTTCGTCAGGTACCAGAAACCCAGCCTTGCAGCAGTGCGGGGCAGCAACTTCTGCGATCTGATGGTTGAGAGCGAAGGCAAACGGATCGTGGCGATATCCGCTATCGACAATCTTGTAAAGGGTGCAAGCGGTCAGGCGATCCAGAACATGAACCTGATGTGCGGGTTTGAGGAACAGGACGGACTTACCGGCGCAGGGATGCTGCCGTAGGAGAAGAACATGCTGGTAAAAGAAGCGATGACGAAAAAACCCGTAACCTGCCCTTCCGGCATGCCTCTGCGGGAAGCGACCGCCCTGCTCAGGGAGCATCATATCGGCGGCCTACCGGTTGTCGACAACGGAGAGCTTGTCGGCATGGTGACGGAATCCGACCTCATCTCGCTCCTGAAGACCGAAAGGGTATCTGAGGATCTCTGGCTCCCCTCGCCGTTCGAAATTATCGAGATCCCTATCCGGGAATACATCAACTGGGAGAAGACCAAGCACGCCCTTCGGAATATCGGGGATATGCCGGTAAAAAAGGTTATGACTCATCGTGTTGTCACGGCAACTGAAGGAATGGACGTCGAGGCAGCCGCGGCCCTCATGATCCGCGAAGGCGTCGCCCGTCTTCCCGTCATGAGGGAAAAGAAACTGGTCGGGATCATAACCCGGGAGGATATTATCCATGCGATCGCGTCGCGGTACTCAGAAAAGAGCGGGGACGAGTAGATGACATTCCAGAGTATCTGTGCGGTCCCGGGTGTCGAGGCGTGCGGCATGAAGGAGGGCAAGTTCGGGCTCGCGCTCATAAGAGCCGGCGGGACCGCAGCCGGCGTTTTTACCGGGAATCTGGTCAAGGCAGCTCCCGTCGAGCTGATGCGAAGGCAGATCCGGTCCGGAAAACTCGAAGCCGTTATCGTAAACAGCGGGTGTGCAAATGCGTACACGGGAAAACGCGGGTACGAAGATGCGGTCTCGATGACGGAAATTGCGGGATCGAACCTCGGCGTCGAACCGGGGAAGATCGGTGTCGCGAGCACCGGTGTTATCGGGCGGTACCTCGACCTTCCCCTGATTGAACGCCAGTGCAAAACCCTCGCGCCAAAACTCGGCCGCACCCCCGAGTGCGAGATCCTTGCAGGACAGGCGATCATGACGACCGACACCTTCCCAAAGCACGCCCTTGTACGTCGCGAGACATTCACCATCGGCGGGATAACGAAAGGGAGCGGGATGATCGCCCCGAACATGGGAACGATGCTCGCGTTTATCTATACCGATGCACGGATCGGCCAGAAATCCCTTGCGCATGCCCTGAAACAGGCGACGCGGAGGACCTTCAACCGGGTTGTCGTGGACGGGGATACGAGCACCAACGACATCGCGCTCTGCACGGCGACCGGGAGTGCCGGGAAGGTAAAACCGGAAGAGTTTTCAGCTGCGCTGGAAGAGTGCTGCCGGTCGCTTGCCCGGCAGATCGCCCGGGACGGAGAAGGAGCAACCAAACTGCTCGAAGTGACGGTGCAGGGTGCACGGAACGAGGAGGACGCGGCGCAGGTCGCCCGGACGGTTATCGAGTCTCCGCTCGTGAAAACCGCCGTATACGGCGAGGACCCGAACTGGGGCAGGGTCATAGCCGCGGCCGGCCGTGCCCGGGTCGAATTCGACCCGAATGCAGTCTCCCTCTGGATCAGCGACGGTGAAGGGAAGTATCCGCTCGTGAAATCCGGCGAGATAATCGCAGACCTGGGGAAGGCAAAGGAGGCGATGCACGGGAAAACCGTTATCTTCATCCTTGATCTTGCCTGCGGGAGAGGGGAAGCAACAGCATACGGGTGCGATCTCACCGAACGCTACGTTGAGATCAACGGGAGGTATACAACATGATGAAGCGCGAGGACGTCCTGATGGAGGCGCTGCCCTACATCCAGCAGTTTCACGGGAAGACGATCGTGATCAAGCTCGGAGGACATGCGATGGTCGACCCGGTGGTCCTTGAAAATGCGATCCGGGACGCGGTGCTCCTTCACTATGTAGGGATCCGCGTCGTCCTCGTCCATGGAGGGGGCCCGGAGATCAGCGAGAAGATGAAGGCTCTCGGGAAGGAGTCCGTCTTTGTCGGGGGCCTCCGGGTGACCGACCAGGAGACTCTCGAGATTGCCCAGATGGTCCTTGTCGGAAAAATCAACAGCGGGATAGTATCTCTCATCGCAAAATGCGGGGGGAGGGGTGTCGGGCTCTCCGGAAGCGACGGAAACCTCATCCTCGCCCGGAAGATGGAGCTCCAGAAAGTCGAGGTAGGCGGAGTCCAGAAAGAGGTCGACCTCGGCCACGTCGGCGAGATCGAGTGGATCGATCCCTCGCTCCTGATCACCCTTCTCGACAAGGACTATATCCCCGTAGTTGCCCCGATCGCTATCGACCGTGTCGGTGGAAACCTCAACATCAACGCCGATACCGCGGCAGGGGATATCGCGATTGCCCTGAAAGCCTTCAAGATCATCAACATGACCGATGTTGACGGCGTGATGGACGCGAAACGCACCCGGGTCTTCCGCAAGCTCACGATCGAGGATGCAAAGGAGTTGCAGGAATCCGGGGCGGTCGGCGAGGGGATGATCCCGAAAGTCAGTTCGGTGATAAAGGCCGTGGAAAACGGTGTCGCCTTCGCCCATATCATCAATGGCAACATCGAGCACAACCTCATCCTTGAACTCTTCACCCGCGACGGCGTGGGGACGATGATCTCCCTCAGGTAAACCCGTCCGGATCAGGGCATTTTATTACTTTTCACCATCCCAATAAGTACAGGAACCTGCCATGGACAAGACAATCGGGATCGCA
>DATKMN010000102.1:0-4880 GCA_035541835.1 Methanoregula sp. | reverse complement strand
GGACATCAAGCCGGGCAACATCCTTATCGCGCCGGACGGGACGCCCAAGATCACCGACTGGGGCCTCGCGAAGGCGGAAGGGAGCCGGCAGTCCGGCATCATCGGGTTCTCGCTCGAGTACGCCTCCCCGGAGCAGCTCGCTCCGAACCTTTTCGGTGAACCGGGACCGTGGACCGATATCTACCAGCTCGGCGTCCTCTTTTACGAGATGCTCACGGGGCACGTGCCGTTCCGGGGCGGGGGGATGGGCGAGGTGACCCACGCTATCCTCCATGACGAGCCGCCACCCCTCGCGATTGAAGGGCCCGATGCGGAACGTATCCGGAGCATCATCAGAAAGTGCATGCAGAAGGATCCGAAGGATCGCTACCGGTCAGTGGCGGAGATTTTACGGGAGCTGGAAGGGATCGGGGACGGATGAGGGAAGGACGCCCGGGTTGTCAGGAAATTTATTGATTGGCTATGCAGACGCTCTTCCGGATTTTCGTTGTCATGTATGGATGGTTTTCATCGCCCCCCCGCCCTCTGAACTTCCTGCCTGTGGCGGTAGTTCAGAGGGAAGGGGGCAGGGGGCTCTCCCATCGCAAGTCCAAAACGCTTTTTGCGCATGCCTAAAATGCTACTGGTTTTTGCGATGGCTCCACGGGCGTTCGGGGTCTCTCGACCCTCACCCCGTGGCAGGAAGGTTTACTCTAAAAAAAATTGCCCGGCCGACCGCGTCCCTCACGGCGCCGTCCCCGAAGGGGGCGTCCCGGAAGGCGGGCTGCCGCCCGGCCCGGACCCGCCCGGCGGCGTTCCGGACGGAGGCGTTCCGGAGGGAGGGGTGCCGTTCATCTCCATCCCTGCCGGGGGTGTTCCCGAGGGGCGTGTCCCGTTCATCTGCATGCCCGCGGGCGGCGTGCCCGAAGGAGCGGTCCGGTTGCCGGGATCCGCTGCCATGGTGACGGTGGCATGGACGGGCGATGCCGTGGTTGTCTGCTGTACGATTGCCGGGGAAACTGCCGCACTGCCGGTATCGGAAGGCGTGCTGCCGGTGGACTCCTGTGTGCACCCGGCCGCCGCGAGTGCGACGGCGAGGATGATCCCGATGGCAATGATGAAGATGCTGTTTGGTCTCATGAGTGTTCCCTTCTCCCCGTCATGACCCGCCCCGGAGCCACGCGAAGAATTCGTCAATGAACGACCGGCTGCCGCCCTGCTGCCCGGCCGGCGACGTCCCGGTCGCACCGGGCTGCTGGCCGAAAGCGCCGGCAGAACCGGCCGCTGGCACCTGCTGGTACGGGGGCGAGCCCGCTGTTGCGTTACCGGCATCCATGCCGTGCGGCGGCATCCGGGCCGTTTCGTTCCCCGGGCCAAAGCCCGGCGGGTTGCTGCCGGCAGTCGTATTCCCCGCGTCCCACCCGGGCGGCGGGCCCCGGAAACTTATGTTCCCGTCCGGCGCCGGGCCGGACCAGTTGCCGGTCTCCGTTGAGTTCGAAAAGTCCCCGCCGGGTGGCGGGCACTGCGGGGGCATTCCGCCGGGACCAGGTCCGGCCGCCGACCAGTTTGCCGGTCCGGTCATGTTTGCGGAATCCTGCCGTCCGGGGCCTCCCGGCTGGCCTGGTCCCTCGCCGTTCTGCCCGCCCTGCTGCCCGGCCTGCCAGGGGCCCTGGTCCGTGCCCCCTCCCGTGCCGGGCGCCTGCCCGGGCCCGGGGGGAAAAGCGCCGGCGCCTCCCTGCCCGGCATGCCCCGGTCCCGCTGCTGATGCGGCAGCGGCCAGGAGCAGGGTTGCGCAGCAGCACGCCGCGATCACCAGGCAGAAGTATCTGATTGATCTGATCATGGTCTTCTCCGTTTTTTTTACAGCCTCCCCGGATGGGTGGCCGTTGTTTTATGGGATCCGCCCGGGGCGTTTTATATTGGAAGTATCGGGAAAGTCCAATACTCCGGCTCCGGCGCGGATACCTGAACTCCCGGGTGAATATAATGTAAAGAAGGATAAGGAGCGATGCCCGGCGTGCCTGGAGTCACAAGGGATGGGGATGGGCCCGGCAGCGGGGAGAAAAACCTCATCGTATGGGTGTGCTGCCGGCATCCCGGTGCCTTTTGTTTCCTGTTGTCCGATCGGTTATCCGTAATTTCGCCCCGGGCGGGGCCTGACAAGATCAGGTGTGTCCTTGCCGGGTCCAGGTAGGGTGTAGTATATGCGGACCGGCCCTCCGGGTGCAGGGGACCTCCTGCGCGAATCCTGCTCTTCCTGCTCCTTATTCCCGCACCGGTCCCGTGCCGGACCGGTTTTTTGCGGGCGCACAAGACCGCCCTGCTCTTCCGGGACATCCTGCTCTTCTAAACTCCGTCTCCGGCTGCCCCGCCGGGTCTGGCGTTACGGATCCGGTCCGCTGCGGCGGGCTACATCCGTACCACCTCCCGGCACAATGTCCCGGATGAAAAGTTCCCCGGATCCGGTGAGGACATGATCATTCGCTCCTCAGCGCATCGATCGGGTCCATGTTTGATGCCCGCCACGCGGGATACAGCCCCGATGCGATGCAGACGACCATGCCGACGAGCATGCCGGCGGGGACGTACACGATGCTTTCGGGCAGGAAGAAGTACGCCGTTGTCCCGATCATGGCGCTCACCACCGACCAGCCGATGAGGAGGCTCATGAAGCCGCCGGCCCCCGCACCGATGAGCCCGAGGATGAGCGCCTCGTACAGGAACATCCTCCGCACCTCTCCCCGCTCGGTCCCGATGGAGAGGAGGATCCCGATCTCCTGCACCCGCTCGTTTACCGACATCATCATCACGTTGAAGATGCTCGTCGCGGCGACCACGAGCGATATCGCGCCGATCGCGAGGATGAAGGTGGTCATGGTCTCGAGGGACGAGGTGATGGTCGAGAGCCGGGAACTCGAGTCGGAGATCCTCACCGCGGGGGTCTTCTTGTCGGTATTGACCTTCTCGTCTATCGCGGATTCGACCTGCGTGATGTTGTCAATATTTTTCACGACAACGTTCACCTGGCTGTACGTGTCCTTCCCGCCGTACTGGCTGGTGTACCAGTCCTTCGATACCACGATCGCGTTGTCGGTGTTGACATTGTCACCGGCCATCCCCCGCTCTTTTAAGATCCCGACGATCTTCACGACCGGACGCGAAGTGTCCGATTCAGACCCGAGCTTGATCCTGCTCCCGATCCTGAGGTTGAAATTTGACGCAATCGACGACCCCACGAGGGCATCGTTGATCCCGACGATATTTGTCCCGTTCTCGATCGTCAGGAACTTCGAAATATCGTCCGGGTCGAGGCCGTACACCGATCCCCGGCCCGGGACCGAGCCGAGGACGAACTCGGTATTGGTGGTGTAGAGGGTGATGATCGCCGAGCTGTTCTCCCCGGCAGCAGCCTTGATCTTCGCGAGCTCGTTCTTAGTCACCCCGGAGGCCGAGGATGAAGATGCCGGGGCAGAACCCGGCGGGCCCATCCTGACTGCGTCTGCGGTTATGACGATCGTGTTCGCTCCCGCCGAGAGCTGGTCCTTGACCTCGAGCTGCATGTTCGTGCCGAGCATCCCCATCGCGGAGATGGCGACCACGCCGATGACGATCCCGACCGATGCGAGGACCGACCGGAGGAAATTCAGGCGGACGCTCCGCACCGAGAGGGAAAAGAAGATGTCGCGGATCATGCTGCGATCCTCCCGTCCTCGAGCGTGATGGTCCGGTGGGCGTATTCCGCGATCTTCGGGTCGTGGGTGACGATGATGACCGTCTTTCCCCGGCCATGGAGCCCGGTGAGGATGTCCATGATCGCGTGGCCGGTCTTCCGGTCGAGATTGCCGGTCGGCTCGTCGCAGAGGAGGATCTTCGGGTCGTTGACCAGCGCCCGGGCGATCGCCACCCGCTGCTGCTGGCCGCCCGAGAGCTGGTTCGGGCGGTGGGCGCTCAGGGCGTCGTCGAACCCGACCTGCCGGAGGATCCCGGAGGCCTTGCCGGTCGTGTCCCGCTTCTTGTACTTCAGGATGAGCGGGTACTCCACGTTCTCGTAAGCCGAGAGGAGGGGTATCAAGTAAAATTTCTGGAAGATGTACCCGATCGCGTCCCGGCGCATCCGGGTCCGCTCAAGGCTCGTCAGGCCGGCCACGTCCCTCCCGTCGATAAAGAGGCTGCCCGAGCTCGGGACATCGAGGATGCCGAGCTGGTTCATCATCGTCGACTTCCCGGACCCGCTCGGTCCCATGATCGCCACGAACTCGTTCTCCATGATGTCGAGGCTCACGTGGTCCAGCGCGACGAAGTCCCCGCTCTCCAGGTGGTAGACTTTCGAGACATCGGTAAGCCGGATAAGGGGGTATTCTGCCATGGTCCCCCCGTCACTGCCGCTTCAGTTTCCGAAAGAGCCACTTCCTCTTCTTCCACAGGACGATGCCGGCGACGCAGATGATGCCGCCTGCGATCAGCGGGTAGAACGAACTGATCCCCCCGCCCTTTGCCGAGAAGAGGCTCGTGCTGCTTCCCGGGGGTCCCCCGGACCCGCCCGGCCCGCCCATGCCGGGGGGCCCGCCGGCATCCGAAAACGAGGCGGTCGAACCACCCGTGCCGGTGGTCCCGGTCCCCAGTGCCGTGCTTCCGGTCCCGGAGCCTGCCGGGGCGTTCCCCGCCGAGGAGCTGAGGTCGAGGACCTTCTCCTGCGTATAATCGTCGCCGTCCGAATCCTTCCAGCTCAGCAGGACCGGGACCGAGGAGAGGTCGCTACAGGAGAACGTGAGCTCGAAACTTCCCGAGTCATCGGAAGCAAGGCTGCCTATCGCGTACTGCGGGTACGTCCCGGTCCCGGTGGCCGGGGAGCCCACGCTGACCACGAGGCCCTTCGCGTCCGTAATCCCGGCGTTGGTGAT
>DATKMN010000101.1:0-10871 GCA_035541835.1 Methanoregula sp. | reverse complement strand
CCCGTTCCCCCGGGCTGCCGGCACGGCAGAGATTGTCGCACGGGCACTCGGCCAGGAGGATCAAGTCGAGGTCTGGGACGAGCTTGCCCCCGGGGGGGATATGGACTCGGTCTGCTACCGGGCCGCCCAGTTCGGCACCAGTGCGGCAGTCCTCATCTGCGGGCACGAGCCGATGCTCTCGTCCCTTGCCAGCAGGATCGTTGCCGGCCACGACAACGCCTCCATCGTCTTTGCAAAGGGAAGCGTTGCAAAGATCCGCAACTATTCCTTTGACCGGAAGCCTGAAGGCGAGCTCCAGTGGCTCCTCACGCCCAGACAAATGGCGGCGTTGCGGTGAACCAGGGGGAATCTGCAGGAGCCGCATTTTTCATTTCCGGCATGGGATCCAGCCTCAACGTTTATATGGTATGAAAAGCATGTTAGCGCCGGCGATGACCGGATGGAAAATCTTCGCGTTGACATCGACTTTAAAAATGTGACATACCATTTCAACAACGCCATAGCCGGAGACGATATCTCCCCCCGTATCCGTATCGGCCGCATACACTCGGATTACCTCGCCATCATCCTGGAAGACATCTTCGGGCCTTCGGAAATCGTCACCTGCTGGCTCATCTGGAATATCAGGGCACGGGAGATCATACCGGAAGGAATTCCCCCGATATCCGTGTTGTCTTCCCCGTTCCACGCGATCCAGGGGACAAACGATTTCGGGACCATAGGGTACCGGGGCCCGTTCCACACTGCGGACGAAGGCCATTCCTACTATTTCAATGTCTATGGCCTCGATACCCGTCTGGATATCCCGCCGGGATCAGACCGGAGGACGCTCATCAACGCGATGAAGGGCCACCTCGTCCAGTACGGGAGCGGGAAGATCCCGCTGTATACGACCACGTTCCTTGCCAGAAAAATTCCCGGCCCCTGAAGTTTTTGCCACGTTTCAGAGGAATGCCGCGAACAGGCCGAAGGTAATGACCGGCAGCAGGATGGACGCGATCGCCCCGAACCGGTTTATCCTCTGCACGAGGTCCGGCCGTTCCCACTGGTGCTGCGCCATGTAGCAGAGCGACGTGACGATGATCGTTATCGCGAGGAACAGGTACACCGCGATCATGAACTTGTCGAAGAGCTTGAGCACGCCGAGGCCCGGGAGCTGCGTGAGCTGGCTGAAGTGGTACATCACCGCGGAGATGAACATGTTGGTCACGAGGATGAACCGGAGCGTGACCATCTCGTTGTGCTGGACGTGGATGAAGAACGAGAGCCCTGCGATGATACAGAAGATGAGCGGGGGGATGATCGTCTGGAGGAGGGAGTCGGTCGCATTCTTCGTTATAGGGACATCGAACGAGAGCCGGGAGTAAGATTCTCCCCACGGGTATGCGTGGGGGTCCACGGTAAAGACCGGGCTGCCGATCTTCCAGCCGGGGATGGTGAAGTCACGGTCGATCCCGCTCTCCCCCGCGAGGGGGACGTATTCGAGCTCCGAGTTGTTGTACTCCGCGTCCTCGATCTCGATCGGGGTGATCCCGGATTCGAACGGGAAGTCACGGATATTGGGGGTGATCATGAAGTCGGCCCTTACCCGGTACCACTCTTCCTTCACCGGCCCGGTCTGGCTCTCCGACAACTTCTCGATGGAATGGTACTCCGAAGACGGCTGGCCGTTCATGATCTCGAAGTGCGGGCCGTCGATGGAGGAATCCGTCCACCGGAAATGGAGGTAGAAGTCCATCGAGTAACTCCCCTTGACAAAATCGAGGTTGTCGATGGAGTTGACAAAGACGCCGACTTCCATTTTCGCGGGCTGCGACGAGTTCGCGATCGCCGGCAGACCGGCAGCGGCCCCGGCAGTTGCTGCGGGGACCAGCACGAGGGGGGTGAGAAGCGCCAGGAGGACGATATGCGGAGTATTCCGGGGAACGGGAAGCACAATACCTGAAATGGTTTTTTCCGGGAAATAAATTAGTGCGGTTTTGAAAATGAGGACCGGGAGACGCACGGCCATTATTTACGGATTACAGAGAAAAAACACGAATTCAAACCGAAAATATGAAAAAATGCTGCTATGGGGATTCGAACCCCAGTCGCGAGCGTGAGAGGCTCGCATGATTGGCCGGACTACACTATAGCAGCAGTTGCCCACTAAAATGGGCGATGTGGTTACTTATAGTTTTTTACAATACTACCCTGGTCTCACGGGAGAAACGGACTAAAAACGGGGGTTGGACAGGAGCCGGATAGTGCCCGTCACACAAGTCCCGGAATAATCCTTGCCGGGACGTCCCGCTTGTACTGCAGGTATTCTTCGCCGAAATTCTCGGCCAGGATATCTTCCTCGGCCTTTATCTTCATCCAGATGGCGCCAAGAAGGATCACGAGCGCAGCGAGGGCTGCAATGATGCCGAGCGCGACAACGACGCCGATATAGGCGGTGAGCAGGCCGGTATACATCGGGTTGCGGACGAAGCGGTAGGGACCGGTCCGGATGAGCCGGTGCCCCTCCTGGATCATGACCATGCTGCTCCAGTTCCTCCCGAGATGGAGGCGTGCATACGCCGAGAAGCCGAGGCCGAGAAGCGTGAGGGCGACGGCGGCGAGCCCGGTGAGGATCGAGTCAGGGAGGAACCGTTCCAGGAACAGACCCGGATCTTCCCGGCCAATGAATACGAAGACGACAATGACGATCGCGAAGATAATCAGCGACCAGCGGACATAACTCCCGGAAACCTTCTGCGGTCTTGGGCCTCCCCGGAGGATGGAGGGAACAAAGAGCCAGCCCATGAAAACGAACCAGGCGGCCACGATGATCCAGAGAACTTCCTGCATGGGTTTTGCGAATCCTGCCGGCTTTTTCCGGCACTGTATGCCCTTACGGTTCCCGTTCTACGGTGAAATAGGTTTCCGGTGCCTGCGATTCCTGCCACGGCGTCCCTGCTGCGGTGCCCGGCGGACCGTCAGTCCCGGTTCCTGATACGGTGCCCCGGCAGGCAGAAGGTCTGCCAGGATTGTCCCGTCCGGCCCGCGGGTTATATCACCCAGGGGATGAGCGACTTCACTTCCTGCCGGTACCGGAGGTAATCGTCGCCAAACTTTTCGAGGAGCAGCTTCTCTTCGGACCGGATCTTCAGGAGGAAGGCAGCAAAGCCCACGCAGAATGCGAGGACCGCGATCCACAGCCCGACAACAAGTGCGGTGCCGGCGAACCCTGCAAGGATCCCGGTATAGATCGGGTTCCGGACGTACCGGTACGGGCCCGTCCGGACGAGCTGGTGATCCACCTGGATCTCGGCAACCGGGCTCCAGTACCGGCCGAGGTGGACCCGGGCCCAGACCGCGAAGAGGAGGCCGGCAATGGTAATGATGACCCCGGCAGCCCCGGTTACCGGCGTATCGGGAACAAAGGAGGAAAAAAGGGCGCCTTCGCCGCTGCGGCCGGGCTGGATGATGACAAACCATGCGATGATCAGGAAGACCAGGCCAACCCGGATCGCGAACAACCGGCGGTTGCCGGAGTTCCCTCCGGTCCAGACCGCAGAAACGAGCCAGAAGAGCCAGAATATGATCCAGACAATCCCGGTGATCTCAAGAAAGGACTGCATAATTTTTTTATTCCCTGATCAGCGCCGCCATCCGGCCTGAACCGGGTATCCTGGCGGCAGTTTTTTCCGGTACTATCTTTGTGAGAGGACAAATTTGAGGTTTTCTTACTATGCCCCCGCGTCAGATCCTCCGGCATTCCACCGCTACAAACAACTATATCTCGCCCGTGCGGCGATTCATATAGGAATGAGTAGTCTTGAGGAACAGATAAAAGAGCTCGAAGACGAGCTCACCAAAACCCCGTACAACAAGGCTACGTCAAAGCACATCGGAAGGGTCAAGGCAAAGATCGCCCGTCTCCGCGACGAGGCGGTCAACCGCGCGATGAAAGCCGGCGGGGGCGGCGAGGGCTACCAGGTCAAGAAGTCCGGGGACGCCACCGCGGTCCTCGTTGGTTTCCCGTCAACCGGTAAGAGCACGCTCCTCAACCAGCTTACCGGGACATCGAGCGCCGTCGCCGCGTACGCGTTTACCACGCTTACGGTCGTTCCCGGTGCCCTTGAACACAAGGGGGCAAAGATCCAGATCCTCGATATCCCGGGACTCATCGCCGGCGCTGCGATGGGCAAGGGCCGGGGCAAGGAAGTCATCGCCGTCGTCCGCGGCGCAGACATCATCATCATCCTCGTCGATGTCTTCAACGAGCGGCACTTCGACGTGCTGTTAAAAGAACTCCACGATGCCGGGATCCGGGTCAATGTCCCGAAACCCGACATCACCATCAAGAAGTCCTCGCACGGCGGTGTGCGGCTGAATGCTGTCGGCACTCTCGACCTCGATATCGAGGAGGTCAGGTCCATCCTCGCTGAGAGCAAGATGATGAACGCCGACATCCTTATCCGGGGGAACGCGACCCAGGACGATCTCATCGACGCTGTTCAGGGCAACCGGGTCTACATCCCTGCGTTCATCGCGGTCAACAAGGTAGACCTCGTGGACAAGGAGCGGTACCTCGAGATCGAGCACGACATTGCGGACCGGTTCGGGAGCCCGCCGATCATGATCTCGGCCGCCGCGGGCTACCATCTCGAAGAACTCAAGGACGCGATCTACGACAGCCTCGGGTTCATGCGGGTCTATCTCAAACCCGTGGGGGAAGAGGCAGACCTTGAAGAGCCTCTTATAATCCGGAGGAAGAGCACCGTTGAGGACGTCTGCAACAAGCTCCACCGGGATTTTGTGGAGCGGTTCCGGTACGCACGGATCTGGGGCAGGTCGGTCAAGCACCCGGGGCAGAGGGTCGGGCTCACCCACAAGCTCATCGATGGCGATCTGCTCACCATTATTGTCGAACACTAAAGGAGCATGTCCGGATTTTCTCAGAAATTAACAGCCCGCCTGAATGACAGGGCAACCGTGACGGATTTTTTACCGGTATTTTCCCGAAGTTTCTCCTTTTTTACCCTTCCCCTTCCTCCCGAAAGCCGGGGTCTATTGCTGCCCGGATTACGTCGAGCGGGGCCGTGGTCCTGATACCGTAGCCGGAGAAATGGGTGCGGGTAGCAGGATAGCCGGCACCGCAAATCCGCTCCAGAACGAGGGAGATATCGGGCGGCGAGCACGCGAGCTGCTTCGAGATCCGGTGATAGTCGTAGAAACTCGAGGTCGGCAGTTCGGAACGGCAGATACCGAGGATCTTCGCAAGCTCTTTCTTCGATCCGTGCTCTGTCGCAGCCAGTGCAGCACTCATCTGCTCAAGGATTCCCGTGTCCTGGATCCCGCCGAGCCAGAGCGGCCCTATAGGCTGGAGCGGGACGTTGCAGTTGGGGCAGCACGCGGAGATGGCAGTAATCCCCTGCTGTTCGTCCCGGTATGCGCATTTCGGACACTGCCGGACAAATCCCAGCCGGTCGATGGTCCGGTCTGCAGCCTTCGGCCCCCGGGTGAGCCTGAGGTGCAGCCTGACGAAATGTTCGCGGGCGAAACAGAAGAGCGGCTCCACTCCCCGGTCGTACTTCACCGTCTCCCGGGCCACGAACGCGAGGAGGACCCGGAGGCCGACCTCGCTGTGGTACTCGGTGTTCATCGGACGGGCGAAATACCGGCGGATACCGGCTCCGAGGTGGGCCCCGCAGAGGGGCGCGGTGTCGGTCGCGGTAACGAAGAGGAACCTCCGGCACCCCCGTACTGCGGCATCAGTGAAAGGAGCGGGGGTGCCGAACGGGTCGAGGTCCACGGCGTCGAACGACCGCTCCGAAAGGAGGGCGTTTGCATCCCGGCAGACGACCTCGATGCTGAGCCCGGCGTTCTCCGCATTCTTCCGTATGAGATCTGCAGCAACCGGGTTGCGGTCGTTGATGGTCACCGGAACTCCGCACTCGTGGGCGATCCGAAGGCCGCGGACGCCGGTTGCGCCCATTGCATCGAGATAGTCCGAGGGTGAGAGAAGGGGGAGGAGAAGGACGGTCGCGTCCCGGTTCAGCACCATCCGCGGGTTGTAGAAGATATCCGCAGTCCCCGGCGGGAACTGGTCGGACTTGTCCTGCGAGGGGACAAAAAACGTAGTCGTCCCTTCGTGCTCCTCGGTCAGATCCATAGCGTCTGAAATACCGTGTGTCCTTGTGGCTTATACGTTTGTTCACACCCTCCGGACCGCCGTTCCCCTGCAGGTCACCGGAAGGCGCCCGGACGCCGGAACGCCCGGACGCCGGTAAACCAAATACTTATCCTGTTTACTCTGCAATAGGTATGGGCAGGGCGAGTGGCTTAGCCCGGACATAGCGTCAGCCTCCTAAGCTGAATGCCGGGGGTTCAAATCCCCCCTCGCCCGTTCTCTCCGTTTCTCTTTCCCGGTTCTGTTGTGTTTTTTTACTACCGGCACCAAGATACTAACCTATCCATGACCTTTCACGGTCTTATCAGGATCACCCGCCCCGTCAACGCTGTCGTGGCCGGGATTGCATCGGTCGTCGCGTACCTCATCGCAACGGGCACGGTGGTTCCTGCCGCTGCGCTCCTCGTTGTCATCGTCGCGCTCATCACCGCCGCCGGCAATGTCATCAACGATTACTGTGATGCCGCGATCGACGCAGTGAACCGTCCGGACCGGCCCATCCCCTCGGGCGCGGTAGGAAGGCGGACCGCAGGGTGGTATGCGACCGGCCTCTTCATCGCAGGAATTGCGGTCTCGGTCCTGACCAACCCGGTCTGCATCGCCATCGCCGTATTCAACTCACTTCTCCTCGCGGCGTACGCAACCCGTCTCAAGCGCCTCCCGCTCGCCGGCAATATCGCGGTCTCGTACCTCTCGGGGAGCATCTTCCTCTTCGGCGGCGCCCTTGCAGGCCCGGAGAACCTTGTGCACGTGGCCCCGGTAGCAGTCATCACCTTCTTTGCGATGCTCGCGAGGGAACTCATCAAGGCTGCTGAGGACGTCGAGGGCGACCGGCAGGGCGGGGCGGAGACGCTGCCGATCCGGATAGGAGTTACCGGGACGGTCCGGGCCGCGTTTGCCACGGTCGTACTCGCGGTGTCAGCCAGTTTTGTCCCGTATCTCTGGTGGGGCCCGTGGTATCTTGCAGGGATCGTTATCGTCGATGCGGTCATCCTCTTCGCAGCCGTGCGTTCCCTACGGTGTTCAACGCCGGAGTGCGTGAAGCAGTCGGGGGCATCCACGCTCCTGAAGGCCGGCTTCTTTGCATCCCTCGTGGTCTTCGCGCTCTCGGCGGTCTTTGCCTGAAAACCTCCCCGTGCGTCGCGGCCCCGCCGGTGGAGCAACAAGTTTATCCCCTGCCCTCTCCTCAGTTACCCTGTGGGATCCATGCCGGCGATCATCCAGAAAGGCGACACGTTTTATGTCCAGAAAGGGTCGTATTTTGAAGGAAACGTGAAGATCGAAGGAAATCTTGTCGTTCCGCCCCACACCCATTTCTGGGGCCGGCTCAACGTCTCGGGGACCCTCGAACTCGGCCCCCGGTCGAGCGTCGCACTCGACGTCGCGTGCTGGAACGCGGTCATCGGGAGCCAGTCCAAGGTCAAGGGCCCGATCGTGGCCCACGGGGACGTGACCGTCCTCGATCACGCGGCCGTGCACTCGATCCAGGCAGGCGGGAAAGTTATCCTCCGGCCCGGCGTCATCGTCGGCGATGTCACGAGCGGGGACGCCATCATCGTCCACGGAAAGATCAAGAGCGGGAACCTAGTTGGCAAGAGTATGAAAGTCCTCGGGAACTGAAGCCGGGTCGATCCCGAGCGTCGCCACCTCGTAGACATCCGCCCAGTCGACGAGCGTCTCGACGCATCCCTCTTTTACGGTCACCACTCCCATGGCTACGAGCCCGATCTTGTCGGCCATGTCGATCCCTTCCTTGACCTCGGTGAGGCACCCGACGCCGACAATGGCGCGGGGGTGGTATTTCTTCACCATCCGCTTGATGAACGAGGAGCCGGGCACAATGAAGATCCGGTACCCCAGTTTCTCGAGCATCACCCGGGCTTCCCCGACCGTGCACCGGCCGCAGCCGCTGCATTTCAGGCCTTCGGGAGTCAGGTGGGCCGGGCACTGGGAGGAGCGGAGACACTGGGGCATGAAGACAGCTCGTTCGGCGACCGGGATCCGCTCGAATGCGGCCTTGTTCATCGCGTTATGGAGCTTGATAAAGAAGGCGAGCATCTCCCGGTCCTCGAGGCCCAGCAGCCGGAACATCGCCTTCATCAGCCCTTCGAGAAGGGCGAGGCCGGCTTTTAAGGTCTGGGGAAAGTAGAGGCGCCCGGTACGGATCGAATACAGCGATATGACGACCAGGACGAACGCAACGACGACTGCGCTGGAGAGGATGATGACGGTCGCCTCGCCGATAAAGAACATCAGGGTGAAGAGGTCGAGTTCCATGGTACGCCTTATGGGGAGAAGATCATTTGGCAGTGCTTCGGGATAAAAGTGCGGGAATATCCAACGGCGGCTCACGGACGCCCTTATCGGTGATAACCGCCGACACGAGCTCCATGGGGGTGGCGTCGAACCCGAAGTTCATGACGCCCGCGGCTTCCGGTACGAACGTCCGGCCGCCGATGGTCGCGACCTCTTCCCTGCCCCGTTCCTCGATTATCACCCCGTCTGCCAGGTTCTCCGGATCGAACGTGGAGAGCGGAGCGGCGACATAGAAGGGGATCCCGTGGTGCCGGGCACAGATCGCGTGCATGTAGGTGCCGATCTTGTTGAAGACCGCATCGCGGGTGATCCGGTCCGCGCCGACGATAAACGCATCTATCTTCCTCGTCCGCATCACGTGTGCCGCCATGGAATCGGTGATGACCGTGACCGGGATACCGTCCCGTGCCAGCTCCCACGCGGTGAGCCGGGCCCCCTGGAGGAGCGGGCGGGTCTCGCATGCAATGACCCTGACGTCCTTGCCCGCCACTATCGCGGAACGGATGACACCCAGGGCGGTCCCCCAGGACGAGCATGCAAGGGCCCCCGCGTTGCAGTGCGTCAGGACAGTGCAGGAATCCGGGAGGAGCCCTGCCCCGTACTCTCCGATCGCATGGCAGCAGGCGGTATCCTCGCGGGCGATCGCATCCGCCTCGCCGACTGCAGCCCGCCGCACGCCGGCGATGTCCCGTTCCCTGCCGATCCGGGCGAGGACCCGGTCGATACCCCACGCGAGATTGATGGCCGTAGGCCGGGTCGCTTTGAGGGTGGCGGCGTCCCGGCGGACGGCGTTCATGAATCCGCTAAGATCCTCTTCGCTGCAGGTTGCCGCGGCAAGGGCGACCCCGTACGCCCCCGCGACGCCGAGTGCCGGGGCGCCCCGGACCTCAAGCCTGCGGATAGCCGTCGCCCACCGCTCAACGGTGCGGCACTCCGCGATCCTTTCTTCATCCGGGAGGAGCGTCTGCTCGATATAGCGGATGCTGCACGCTGCCGCGTCCCACCAGAGGGTCGGGCTGTCCTTCACGCCGACCCCGACCCGGGCCCCGATCTGATGGCATCGATATAAGCCCTCATCGCCGCCGACCCGCCGGATGCGACGCAGTCCGGGATATCCTTAGGGGCGTACGCCGTGCCGGCAATATAGATCCCCGGCCGGACCGTGGCTACCGTGTCGACGGCATCGTTCACGGGCCGGAAGAACCCGGACTCTTCCCGGGCGATGCCGAGCTGTGCGGCAAGACCTTCGCCGCTCTCCGCCGGGCCGAGCCCCACCGAGAGGACAATGAGCTCGGGCCGGAGGGTGTGGACCGTACCCTTCTCGGTGTCCTCGACCTGGAGGCTCATCCCGTCGCCGGCCGCGATGATATCTGACGGCATTCCCCTCAGGAACCGGATTCCCCGGGCCTTCGCCCGCTCGAAATATTCCTCGTATCCCTTGCCATAGGCGCGGACGTCCATGTAGAGGAGGGTGATCTCGGTCTCCGGCTGCTTCTCCTTGATAAGCATCGCATTCTTCATCGCCTGCATGCAGCAGACACAGGAGCACCACGGCCTGCCGATGGGCATGTCCCGGGAACCCACGCACTGGAGGAAGACGATGCTTTTCGGGATGCGCCCGTCGGAGAGCCGCTTCACCCTGCCCTCGGTCGGGCCGCCGGAGTTGATCATCCGCTCGAGCTCGAGGCTTGTCACCACGTTCGGGTAGACGAGGTGGCCGTACTGGGGCTTGCCCCGTGCGTCGTACACCGAATACCCGGTCGTGATGACGATGCTTGCCGCGTCGAGCACGATCCCGGTGTCCTTGTCGTCGTGCAGGATAGCACCCGGGCCGCAGGCATCGTAGCAGAGCCCGCACTCGATGCAGTGCTCCGGATCCTTGACCACCAGGTCGGGGACGGCCTGGGCGTGGGGCTTGTAGATCGCCTTCCGGACCCCGACCCCCGCGTCGAACCGGTTGTAGACCTCGACCGGGCAGATCTCAACGCAGTCGCCGCACCCGGTGCACGCAGCTTCATCGATATACCGCGGGTGCTTCCGTACAGTCACCCGGAAATGCCCCACATCCCCCTCGATCCGTTCCACCTCGGAGCAGGTGTGGATGGTGATATTGGGGTTGCGGGCGACGTCCACCATCTTGGGCGAGAGGATGCACATCGAGCAGTCGTTCGTAGGAAACGTCTTGTCGAGCATCGCCATGTGCCCGCCGATGGAGGGCTCGCGCTCGATGAGGTGGACGTGGATCCCGTGGCCCGCTATGTCGAGGGCTGCCTGGATGCCGGTGATACCGGCACCGATGACAACGACATCACGCATGGCCGGCATACTCCTTTGCGAGCTCCACGTACGCGGCTGCGTTGGCGAGAATGGAATCCCGCCGGGCAGCGTCCGTCTC
>DATKMN010000100.1:0-21932 GCA_035541835.1 Methanoregula sp. | reverse complement strand
CCTCGATCATCCGCTGGACTCCCTTCTCGCGGGCACGCTTCGCGAGCGCCCCGAGCGTGACGTACTCAACCGATTTCGCGAGTTTTCCCGAGTCCTGCAGGCAGCCCGGGCGCATCCCGTCCCCGAGGCTGACGGTGACATCGTGCCCGGCGAGGATCTCAAGGAGGTAGTCGAACTCCGCGTACAGCGGGTTCTCCTCGTCGCGCTGCATCATCATCGCGCAGTGGAACGACCCGCCCCTGCTGACCACCCCCATCAGCCGCGGGTCGGCTTTGAGGGCAGCAAGTGCCTGAAGGTTTACGCCGCAGTGGAGGGTCAGGAAGTCCACCCCCTGTTCGCAGTGCTCCCGGATGACCCTGAAAAGGAGGTCGGCATCGACGTCCCGGGCGTTTCCCGCCCTGCGGACCGCCTCGTAGACCGGCACCGTCCCCACGGTTGTATCGAGCGAGAGGATCTTCTTCCGCATCGCAGGGAGGTCTCCCCCGGTCGAGAGGTCCATGAGGGCGTCGGCACCGTTGTCGAGCGCCGCCCTGGCCTTCTCCATCTCGAGCACCGGGTCGCACCTGCTTCCCGAGGTGCCGATGTTGACGTTGACCTTCACCCTGCACCCCTCGCCAATGGCGCAGGGGGCGTGCTCACGGGACGGGTTCGCCGGTATGACCGCCCGCCCGGCTGCGATGAGCCGTGCCAGCCGCTCCGGGGCGATCCCCTCCGCCCCCGCTGCGGCGGCGACTTCCGGTGGGACCGCGCGTTCGCACTTCCGGGTGAGCAAATCCATAAGACACATCTGCTTTCAGTCCTTATTATTCTAGCATGAAGGTCACGAGTATCCTCGATCCCACGGTCTGGGGCAATTCCTATGTCTTCGGGAGCGTCCTCGTGGATGCAGGCGTCCTCCCCATGGCGGTCGCGCCCTACAAGGCAGGGATTGAGACCGTCGTCCTTACCCACTGCCACTACGACCACATCGCCCACGTGAAGGAGATCGCGCATATGTGCGGCGCGAAGGTGGCGATCCACCGTGCCGATGCCCGGGGCCTCATCGAGGACAGCCAGAGCCTCTCGATGCACTTCGGCTCCCGGTCGCCGGGTATCGCCCCCGACCTCATGCTCGCCGACGGCGACATGGTCGGCGGCCTCCGGGTCATCCACACCCCGGGCCACACCCCGGGCAGCATCTGCCTGTATTCCGGAGCCGACCGGATCCTCATTTCCGGCGACACGGTCTTCACCGACGGTGCGTTCGGGAGGTACGACTTCCCGGGCGGGAGCCGGGCGGCGCTCGCGAAATCGCTCGATATCCTCGCGGCCCTCGAAGTGGAAGGGCTCTTCCCCGGCCACGGCGAACCGGTCGAAGAGGGCGGGTTCCGTCACATCATGGCCGCACAGCAGCTCATGAAGAGCGGGTATGGATAAGGGGATCTACTGCCTCGTCTTTTTTACCCGGGGCTGTACCGTGCCTGTTGGGGCACTCGGGGATATCTCCTTTGCGGCGGGCTGGTACGTGTATGTCGGCTCTGCGCTCGGGAGCGGCGGCCTCGCCCGTCTCGGCCGGCATATCGATCTCTTCTTCTCGCGGGCGAAAACGCCGAAGTGGCATGTCGATTACCTGCTCACCTGCCCGGAGATCTCCCTCAGATACGCAGTATCGGCGCCGACAACTGAGCGGCTCGAGTGCCGGGTTGCCGGGGAGATCGGCATGCCGGGCGTTGCCGGGTTCGGGTGCAGCGACTGTTCCTGCCCGTCCCACCTTTTCGTCCGGGAAACGGACCCCCGTCGTGAACTGGTAAGTGCATTCCGGGCGCTCCGGCTTACACCCGCGATCAAAAGTATCATAAGGCCGGACGGGACAGGAGAACTGTCATGAAGGTCCTCGGGCTGTCGGGAAGCATGCGGAAGGACGGCAATACCTCAGCGCTGGTAAACGTCGTCCTCAGGCGGTGTGCCGACGCCGGGATCCCCACGGGTTTTGTCTCTCTTGCGGGAAAGAGGATCAACCCCTGCAACGGCTGTGGGCGCTGCGTTGAGCAGAAGTGGTGCGTACAGGAAGAGGACGACTGGGGCGACATCGCCCGGCAGCTCATCGGATGCAACGTGCTTGTGATCGGCTCCCCGACCTACTATTACGATGTCTGCGGCCAGCTCAAGAACTTCATCGACCGGACCTACTCCCTGTACCATGACCGGAAGCTCGCCGGCCGCCACGCCGTGGCAGTCGCTGTCCATCACCAGAAAGGGGCAAACAGGGCGATCCAGACGATCGAGGGGTTCCTGAACGCCCACGAGTTCTCATCGCTCGGTTCGGTCGTCGGGACCGGCAGCGAACCGGGGGATGTCTTACACGATCTTCCGGCGATCAGGAACGCGCAGAAGACCGGTGACAAGATCGTCCGCCTCCTCCGGCCCGGGCACGACTGACGGTTTTTCCTGCCCAAAAAAGAGGCGGAATCACCCGTGCTTCTTGCCGGTCATCTGCTCCGCGTCCACCCGGATGACGCACACGTTTGCGAGTTCCCCGCGGTCGAACGGGTGAGGCCCTTCCCCGTAGTGCCGGAGGATGCAGTTCAGCCCGTCTCTTTTTTCCGTCTCGTCTTCGATAAAACGGGCTCTTCCCGTACAGATCACGCTCGCATACCGCATCCCCCACGCACAGGGGTCCGCGTCCCGGATCGGGCCCGCGGTGGAATCGGCCTCGATGCACACCCGGGGGTTCTTCTTCAGGATATCGATCTTCCTGCCCCCGATCGCGGAGTGGAAGTAAAAGGAGCCGCTTTCGTACCCGAAGCAGAGCGGGACGACGTAGGGCTCCTCCCCGTCAGCAACCGCGAGCCGGCATACCTGCGCCGCCTGCAAGAGTGCTTCCATCTCCCCCCGATCGGTTATCTCCCGGTCTCTCCGCCGCATTTCTGGCACCTGAACGGCGGACCTTTAGATCATCTCGTACAGCGTGGTGCGCTGCCGGAGCGTTCGCCCCAGATCCTCTGCCACGCGCTGCATCTCGCGGGGATCGAGGTAATCGGTGTTCGTCGCCCCGGCACCCTTGGAGATGCTCTCCTCGAACATCGTCCCGCCGAGGTCGTTGCCACCGGCGATCAGGCCCAGCTGCGCCATCTTGATCCCTTCCTTCACCCACGAGACCTGGATGTTCTTGAAGTTGTCGAGGAAAAGGCGGGAGATGGCGACCATCAGGAGGTCTTCCCTCCCCGTTGCCCCTGCCCGCGCCAACCCGTTCCGGAAGATCGGCGTATTCATGTGGATGAACGAGAGCGGGACGAGCTCGGTGAACCCGTGGGTCTCGTCCTGGATCTCCCGGAGGATGGCGAGGTGGCGCATACGGTCCGCATCGGTCTCGCAGTGGCCGTACATGATCGTAGCCGTAGTCGGGATGCCAAGACCGTGCGCCTCCCTGATGATCCGGATCCATTCCTCCGTCGGGATCTTGCCTGCGCAGATCCTGCTCCTGACGGAATCGACGAGGATCTCGGCCGCGGTTCCACACATTGAGGCGAGGCCAGCTTCCTTCATTGCCTTCATGACCGCGGTGGTGCTCATCTTACTCTTCCGGGCCGCATACGCTACTTCCATGGGGTTGCTCGCGTGCAGGTGGACGCCCGGAGCCGCTTCGCGGATCCAGGTATACACATCGGTGTACGACTGTGCAGTGAAATCCGGGTGGAGCCCGCTCACGGTGCAGATCTCGGATACGTTCCTGCTCTTTGCTTCCGCCGCTTTTGCCTGGATCACGGGCTTGTCGTAAAAATAAGCTCCCTCATCGCCTTTTTTCCGGGAATAGCCGCAGAACCCGCAGGAATTGATGCAGATATTGGTGACATTGATGTTCTGGTTCAGGACCCAGGTGACCGCATCCCCTGCACGCTGCTCGCGCACTTCATCGGCAGCCTTCGCGATTGCCCAGACATCGCGGTCCTTTACCTTCCAGAGTCCTTCGCCTTCGCCCTCGCTGAGCCGGTGACCTGCTTTAACATCGCCAAGCAGGGTCTTCAAACGTGCATCCATAAACCCACCGGTCCTGTGTGAAACATTAGCACAGGAGATGTGGTAAAGGTATCCATGGGGGGCTGGAGGGGGCAGGAAATGTCCGCAAAGACACCATTTTCGGGTATGATTATTACCCACTCGCGCCAACCATCAATGCAGCCATGAATGTCGTGAACGTTCAGCTGAGCCGGAAAGTTGCGGAAGGATTTGTCATCCCGCTCGGGCACGTAAACCTGGTCGGGGTCAGGACCGATGTCGGCATGGTCGGGTGCGGGGCGTTCGATGTCGCCGCGCTCGACTCGTTCAGCTATCCGGCGGCGAAGGTCAGGCCATCGCTCGGGCCCTCGATCGTCGATATCGACGACCTCCTCAAGGGGATCGTCAAGGAAGCCAACCGTTCTGCGGTAGGGCGGGGCATCAAGACAGGAATGACCGGGCGTCAGGCACTCGAGCTTCTCTGATCCGGCCGGCAAAATACCCGGTTGCACCGGCCTTTTTCCCTTCGTACGCGGCCAGCTGCCGGTTCATGACGTAACGAACTCGTAAAGCGTCGTCCGCTGCCGGAGCGTCCGGCCGAGATCGGCGACAATCCTTTCCATATCCTTCGGGTCGAGATAGTCCGATCCCGATGCCCCGGCATCACCGGTAACATCGTCCGTGAACATGGTGCCGGCAAGGTCGTTTGCCCCGGAGAGGAGTGCGAGCTCCGTCATCTTCAGGCCGACCTTCCCCCAGGCGACCTGGATGTTTCTGAAGTTGTCGAGGAAGAGGCGCGATACGGCAATCATCAGCAGGTCCTCGCGACCGGTAGGCCCCGGTCGTGCGATCCCCTGCCGGTAGAGCGGCGTATTGGTGTGGACAAACGGGAGGGTGACGAGCTCGGTAAAGCCCCGGGTCTCGTCCTGGATATCGCGCAGGATGCCGAGGTGCCCGGCCTGGTCTGCGGCGGTCTCGTACGACCCATACATGATCGTTGCGGTCGAACGCAGGCCCGCACGGTGTGCCTCCTTTATGATCCTGACCCAGTCGGCGGTTGGTACTTTTCGCGGGCAGATCACCTCGCGGACGGAGTCCACGAGGATCTCGGCGGCAGTCCCCTGGATGGTCCCGAGGCCCCCTTCCTTCAGCCGGGCAAGCACGTCGGGCGTCCGATATCCCCCCTTGCGGGCAACGTGCGCCACTTCGTCCGGGCTGAAGGCATGGATATGTACGCCGGGGGCAGCCTCGTGGATCCACTGCATCATGTCGAGATAGGTCTCAAGCGTAAAATCCGGGTGGACCCCCGAGAGCAGGCAGATCTCGGTCACCCTCCGCTCAGCGGCGAGCCGGGCCTGTGCCTGTATCCCCTCCCGGTCGTGGCAGTACGCCCCTTCCTCACCGGCCCGCCGGCCGAACCCGCAGAACCCGCAGAGGTTCTTGCAGATGTTCGTGACGTGGAGGTTCTGGTTCCTCACGTACGTGACAGTGTCGCCGACCCGGCGTTCCCGCATCTCGTCGGCGGCGGAGAGGATCGCGGTGACATTTCGGCCCTTCGCTTCCAGGAGGACCACTGCCTCGGGGATGGTGAGCCGGTGCCCGGCGAGGGCGTCGGACAGGAGCGTTGCGATCCCGGTCACGGACAGCCCCCGCTCATCTCCGCTTCTTCCCGCTTTTTTTCTTCACCGGTTCCTCGTGTTCTTTCGAACGGAGGTAGAGCTCGTGCAGGATCATCGCAATAACCGCGATCGCCGCGACAAGCCAGATGTTGAGGGGGAGGTACCCGACCAGCGGGATGGCAAAGAGGGCCTTTCCCACGATCCACTCGTCCTTGACCGGCTCCGGCGTCCCGATGCCCGGGTAGCTGACGAACTGGTCGGGGAGCGGGTTGTTGTCTCCCCAGGTGATGTAGCCGGCGTTTTCCGCAGTATAGTTGATGGCAAGTTTCTGTCCCTTGACCTCGGTGACGGGGCCTGCCTCCACGTACTGGATGGCCCGGTGGATGATCGGGTGGACGCTGGTCAGACCGTTGGGCTTGTAGATGATGACATCCCCGTACTCCTCGTATTTGGTATATCCCGATCCCGTCCCGTCAAGCCAGGTCTGGAATGCCCCGTACCGGTCCTTCTGGACGACGATAACAAGGTCCCCGACCTTCATGTGGGGGTCCATGCTTTTCGACTCGATGGTGACGACCGCGGGCCACGTCCCGCAGATCAGGTACAGGGCGAGCGCGATGCCCCCGACTACCGCCACGAGCCAGATCGCGTCCCGGGCAAGAGAGACCGCCCAGTGATCGCTCGTCCGGAATTCGGCGATCATCGCGCGGATATCCTTCTTCTTTTCGTTCCCTGCCATTCCTGCCCTCCCGCGGGGATAGTGCCGCGGGTTACCTCTTCATAGATTGAACACGGTGTTTTTTATAAATGCCGCAAGGGGTCATTCAGCTCGTCATGAAGAACCGGTGCAGGTAATACCCGCCGAAGATGACCAGGAAACCGCCGCATGCGGCAATTACCCGGCGGTATGCTGTCCCGGGAAGGACGGTCTTCCCGTGGGAAACGCTTGTGGAGACAAGGGTAAACCAGCCGATATCAGCGCACCAGTGCCCGGTAAGGAAGGTGAGGGCAAGGACGAGGCCGCCCTGGAGCCCGGCGACCACCATTGCACTTCCGATGGTGAGCCACCAGATCCAGAAATACGGGTTTGCCGCGCTGGTCATGAAGCCGGCGACATACGGCCCGTGTCCGTCCGCCGGGCCGGAAACGGCCATACTTGCGTCCCGGCTGCCCGCTATCGTCAGTACGCCGAAAGCGATGAGCGCAGCGCCCCCGACCCCGGCGATGACCGGCGCGTAGGGAAGTGCAATCGCGGCAAACCCCAGGACAATGAGGAGGAATATGGCCGATTCCGCGACCATGTGGCCAAGGGAGATCTTCAGGCCTGTCTTCCAGTTGCCGGCAAGGGATGCGTTGATGGTCGCGACCAGCGTTGGGCCGGGGGCGAGCGCACCGGTGAGCCCGATCACAAAGCCGAGGAAGAGCATCGAGAGGAGGTCGTACATGGGATCATTTCCCCGCCGGGTGTTGTGGAAATGTTGGCGCTTCAGGGCTAAATTAGCCATGGCCGGAATCCTCTTGGTCCCTTCCTGCCTGGGCCGGGGAGCAGTGCCGGAACACCATCCTATATTTTCTCCCACATCGTACTAGCTGCCATGCTCGATGCGCAGGAGATCGCCCACCGGTTCCTCGATACCCGGCTGCAGGTGCATCCCGATGTCATCCGCTACATCCAGGAGCAGGACGAACCGGATCTCATCGAGCGCATCCTCGCACACGTGCCTCCCGACGCCATCGTTGTCTCGCCAAAGCATATCCCCGGTATGAAAGCCACCCGGGACGGGGCGCGGTTCCTCATCGATCCCGAAGTCGAAGTGGTGAGCGGGTTCGCAGGCACCAGCGGGTGCGTGAACGGGACCGGGGATTACCTTCACTATTTCCGGGACCGTTTCAACCGCCTTGGGGGGATGATCCGGAGCAGGTGCAGCGCGATGCCCATCGAAGGCCTCACCCGCTCGGCCCGTTACCGGCAGGAAGAGTGCACCGTGATCGGGATGGTCACCGAAGTCAAGACCACCACCAACGGCCACCGCATCGCCGAGCTCGAGGACCAGACCGCAAACATCGCCGTCCTCTTCCGGAAAGACCGGCCGGTCCATAGCGATGCCGAACGGATCATCCCGGACGAGGTCATCGGGGTCAAGGGGAAACTGTCGAGTGACGGCAAGCTCTTCTTCGCCGATACCCTGTACCGGCCCGACATCCGGATCGACAACCAGCCCTTCCACAGCGAGCAGCCCGGAAAGGCGGTCTTCATCTCCGATGTCCACGTCGGAAGCGACACCTTCCTCGGGGAATGCTGGCACCGGTTTGCCGACTGGCTCCACGAATCCGATGCCTCCTACCTTCTCATCGCCGGGGATCTTGTCGACGGGATAGGCATTTACCCGGGGCAGGAGAGCGAGCTTACCATCAAAAATATCTATGAACAATACGACGCTTTCGGCGCGATGATGACGGACCTCCCCTCCCGGATAAAGATCATCATCTCTCCCGGAAACCACGACGTGGTCAGAGGGGCCGAGCCGCAGCCGGTCATCCCTGAACAGTTCACGAGAAAGTTCCCGAAGAACTGCGTGCTTGTCGAAAACCCTGCACTGGTCAACCTCCAGGGCGTGAGGGTGCTGATGTACCATGGACGGTCCATCGACGACATGATAGGGCTCATCCCGGGGGCCAGCTACGAGAAGAGCGGGGAGATGATGGAGGAGATGCTCCAGCGCCGCCACCTCGCGCCGGCCTATGGCCGCAGGACCCCCATCGCTGCGGGGAAGTCGGACCGCATGATCATCGACCCGCTCCCCGAGATCATCCACACCGGCCATGTCCATATCCGCGGGATAACCCAGTACCGCGGAGTGCTCGGGATCAATGCCGGCACCTGGCAGTCGCAGACAAAGTTCCAGAAGCAGATGAACGTCAACCCTACCCCGGCACAGGCAATTGTCGTTGACCTCCGGACGCTGGTGCCGGAAACATTCACGTTTATGAATTGAAGATGCCCTGTTCCTTGGGATAAAAAAAATATTCTTTATTGATCTTTGGCGGGGCCGACACTTTCAGCGGCCGCCGCGCCCGCAGGTGCAGCCGGTGTCACCGGCACTGCTGCGGCCGGGGCCTTCTTCTTCGGGCCGGCGACCGGGGTCTTCCAGATCCCGGCCCGGGTCGTCATCGGCGGCGTATACTGCGTGTCCATCGTCAGGCAATGGGTGGGGCAGACCTCGACACATGCGTTGCACACGACACACCGGAGGCGGTCGATTTGCCATGTTTTCTCCTTTACCTCGACGCAGAGTGCGCCGGTCGGGCACTTCCGCTGGCAGGACCGGCAGAGGATGCAGTTCTCCGGGTCGATGGTAACGTGGCCCCGGCTGAGCGGGGTCTTCTTGCCGGGCTTCACGGGATACATGAGCGTAGCCGGTTTTTTGAAGAGGCTCCGGATCACCGTACCGGTCATCTCGAAAAAGGTCATGTCCCGCCTCACCTCTCCGCGCAGCCGATACAGGGATCGATGGTCAGGACAACGACCGGTACGTCTGCGAGCTGGACGCCCTTGAGCAGTTTGACCAGCGGCGGGATGTTCGTGAATGTCGGTGTCCGGACACGGTGCCGGACCAGGTGTTTCGTGCCGTCGCCTTTGATGTAATGGATGACCTCGCCCCGGGGCTGCTCTGCCCGGGAGAAGTACTCGCCATTTGGTGCACCGGTGATCTTCACATCCACCGGACCGTCGGGTATCTTTTTTGCGCACTGCTCGATGATGTCGATCGAGGTGAACAGCTCTTTTGCCCGCACCGCGCACCGCGCGTAGCAGTCACCGCTTGTCTCAACAACGGATTTGAAGTTGATCCGGTCGTAGGCCGCGTAACCGGTCTGGCGGAGGTCGATGTCGAGACCGCTGCCGCGTGCGGTCGGGCCGACTGCCCCCAGATAATAGGCATCGTCTTTTGCGAGCACACCAACCCCCCGGAGCCTGCTTGCCACCGACTTGTCGTGGATGAAGACGTTCGTCAGTGTCCTGAGTTCCTTTTCCATCTCTTTTAAGCCCTTGACCATTTCATCGAGCTTCTCCGGGCTGATGTCCCTCCGGACCCCGCCGACCTTGCAGACCCCCTGGATGACCCGGCCGCCCGTGGTGGCCTCTAGATCGTCGAGGACATGCTCGCGGAGGCGCCACGCGTTCATGAAGAGGCTCTCGAAGCCCATGCCATCGGCAAATAGCCCGAGCCAGAGGAGGTGGGAGTGAAGCCTCGAGTATTCGGACCAGATGGTCCTGAGGTACAGCGCCCGCTCGGGGACCTCGATTTTCATGATCTGCTCCACCCCGTTAACATAGGTGAGGCTGTGGATGAAGCTGCAAATCCCGCAGATCCGTTCCGCGATGAAGACATACTCGGTGAACTCGCGTTTCTCGACGAGCTTTTCGAGTCCGCGGTGCACATAGCCGATGGACGGGATCGCATCGACTACGGTCTCGTCTTCGAGGACGAGGTCGAGGTGGAGCGGCTCAGGCAGAACCGGGTGCTGCGGCCCGAACGGGATGACTATTTGTTTAGACATGGGTTATCCTCCTTCCCGGTAGTGACGCTGAATGCATGTTTGACCGATGTCCGGTAGAACGTTCCTTTGAAATCGATGTTGATCCCGGTAACGGTGATCCCGTACAGGTCAAAGATCTCGTTCTCGTACACAAACGCCCCCCAGTAGATCCCGCTGATGCTCGGGATCTCCGTTCCGGGCGCGAGGGAGATCCGTATGTTCCGGAACTTCCGGTCCTTGTCAAAGGAGTAATTAATTTCGTAGATGTCACCGATCTTCGCGCACCCGATCTGGACGAGCCGGTACCCTTCCGTACGCATCTGCCCGACGCGCTGGAGGAGCTCGGGGATCCCGACAGGGACGGTCGTCTGCTCTTCGAAGCTCATGTTCCGCCTCCCGGCGCATCCGCGGCCGCAGGTTTCTCCCCCGCAGGTAAATTCATAACTCTCCGTTTTTCCTCGATAATCCCGAGCGCGGTCACGATCCCGTCGATGATGGATTCGGGCCTCGCGGCGCAGCCGGGAACGTACACGTCAACCGGTATGACCATGTCGACGCCCCCGGCGACGTTGTAACATTCGCGGAAGACGCC
Source organism: Methanoregula sp. (assembly GCA_035541835.1). Classification (GTDB taxonomy): domain Archaea; phylum Halobacteriota; class Methanomicrobia; order Methanomicrobiales; family Methanospirillaceae; genus Methanoregula. Next base: position 11,207 of record DATKMN010000100.1, on the reverse strand, counting down.
GGCCGATGTGGCACAGATCCCGACAGCGACGACCGCCTTCGGGTCCGGCATCTGGTTGTAGATATTCCGGATGATCTCACGGTTCTGTTCGTTTACGGTGCCGGTTACGACGAAGATATCCGCATGTTTCGGATTACCCGTGTTGATAATCCCGAACCGCTCGACATCGTACATCGGCGTGAGGCAGGCCAGGATCTCTATATCGCAGCCGTTACAGCTGGACGCGTCATAGTGTATAATCCATGGTGATCGTTTCAGGTACGGCATTCTCACACCCCCATGAGATACGATAAGACGGCAAGATTTACGACACCCACTATTGCGGCAATCGCCCAGGAGCTTTTCAGGGCGAGCTGCCACTTGACCCGCGCATTGGTGTTGTCGATCAGAATCTCGAGAAGGTAGACAACGATCACGGCGAGGACGGCGACAACCGGGTCCCATGCGAAGAAAAGGTACACGAACCCGAGAAGGAATACCGTCTCGTACCAGTGTGTGATCTCAATGATTCCGAGCGATGGGCCGGAGAACTCGGTCGTCACCCCTTTGACAATTTCCTGGTGGGCATGGTGCGAAGTCGAAATGTCGAAGGGTGACTTGCGCAGCTTGATGGTCAGGACATAGAGGAACCCGAGGAAAAGCCCCGGGATGAGGAGGACGACCGGGTGCGGGAAGGCAAGGATGTCGCTGACCGTGAAACTCCTGGTTACGACGTACATCCCGACCGCGGCAAGGATGACCATCGGTTCGTACGCGATGATCTGGAGCAGTTCGCGTTCAGCGCCGATGTGGCTGTACGGGGAATCCGAGGAGTATGCCCCGAGGACAAGGAAGATCTGCGCAAGCGTCAGGGCAAAGATGACCAGCAGCAGGTCGGCCCCCGCAAAGAAGAGGCCCCCGGTGAAGACGATGAAGATGAAATAACAGATCACGTAGAAGATCTGCGTTTCGTTTACCACGATATGCTCCTTTTCAAACAGTTTGCCGACGTCGTAGAACGGCTGGAGGAGGGGCGGGCCGAACCTGCCCTGCATCCGCGCCGTGACCTTCCGGTCGATACCGGCAATAATGCCCCCGGCTACCGGGCCGAGGAGGATGAAGACGATTGCCCATACGATCGAGATCACAGCACCACCCCGCGGAGGGCTACTGCAATAAACATCACCGCGAGTATCGCGGTGCAGAGCCCGATGCCGATCTTCTTCAGTTTTGCCTCCCCGAACCATGAATCGAGGTAATAATTGGAGAGTTCCATCTGCCGCTGCATCCCGAGCGAGCCCGAGAAGTGCATGTCTGGTGTCGTCGTCCGTCCTCCCATGTAGGCGGGAACATGTTTGTGCCGGCGGTGGGGGAGGAGGACGCTCAGGGGCAGGACCACGAGGAGGAAGAGCATCAGGATCATGATGGTGATATTGTCCTGCGAGAGCTGGGCTGAAACCCCGTAATTGGCGAGGAGGAAGGGTTCGAGCAGGATGCTCGAGATGAGCGGGAAGATGAAACAGGTGATAACCGTGAGGCCTGCCAGCGAGACGAGCGCGATCCACTCGTTTTGGTCAATCTTGCCCTCGAGATGTACTTTGTCCGGCACAACGGTAATGATCTTCCCCATCCACTTTGCCCAGAAGAAGACCGTGATTGCGCTGCCGAAGGCGAGGATGATGACGAAGATAAACCCGAGCGGGGCGTCGATGAAGGCCCGGATCGCGACCCACTTGGAGATGAGCATCCCGAAGGGGGCAAGGAACATTCCGGCGATCCCGATCACCATCATCGCGGTGATCTTCGGCATACAGATGATAAGGCCGCGCATGTTCTCGATGTCCCGGCTGGAAATCCGGTGTTCAACGGTACCCACAGCCATGAAGAGGAGCGATTTCGAGATGGCATGGAAGATGATGAGCAGGATCGCGGCCCAGATCGCTTCGTAGGTCCCGATACCCGCGCAGGCGACAACCAAGCCGAGGTTTGCTATCGTTGAATATGCCAGGACCTGCTTTGCATTGCTCCGGGATATCGCAATACCCGATGCAATGAGGAACGTGAACGCCCCGATGAATGCAAGGGCATAACCCGACGGGGTGCCCTGGAAGATCGGCGCAAGCCTGACGATGATGTAGACCCCCGCTTTTACCATTGTGCTCGAATGGAGCAGGGCCGAGACCGGGGTCGGGGCTACCATCGCCCCCACGAGCCACGAGGAGAACGGGAGCTGGGCCGCCTTGGTGAGGCCGGCAAAACCGATGAGGACCGCAGGGACAAGGGCAATGACCTTCCCCGACGCAAGGAGCTGGTCGAGGCCCATGATCCCGCCGCCAAGCGTTGCAAGGTAGAGAATAGCTCCCGCAAATGCAATCCCGCCAAGGAGGTTCATCCAGAGCGCGGTAAACGCGTTCGCCGTTGCTTCCTCTGTTTTCGTGTACCCGATCAGGAGGAACGAGCAGAGCGTCGTGATCTCCCAGAAAAAGTATACCCATACGATATTATTGGCAAAGACCAGCCCGAACATCGCCGAGATGAACACAAACAGGACAAAAAAGAACCAGTTGCGCCGGTCGGGGACCTCCGTGTGGTGCCCGTGGAAGTGTTTCATGTACCCGAGGGCGTACACGCATATGAGGCTCCCGATGATGCCGATGATGAGGGCCATGATGAGGGAGAACTGGTCGATGAACAGGCTGTACTGCACATCGATCCCGCGGGCATACGCTGCTTCGAACCAGATCATGGCGAGCGATTGCAGGGAGATGAGACCGACTACAAGGTAATTCCGGTAACGGATACCCATGTAGAGAATGAACACCGCGACCGCCATCTCGATTGCGAACATGACCAGGCCGACGGATTCGGAACCCACACCGAAATAGACGGCGCCTTTATCGAACGCCGTTACCAGCAAATATACCAGGACGGCACCAATCGCCAGGGCTGAAAGGCCGACGATCAACTTCCGTTCCGAATCCTTCCGCACGGCGAACATGAAGAACGCCGTTATCAGCGGAAACAGGATCAGAAACACCAAGAGCTGTACTATCTGCACTCGCTATCCTCCTTCACTGAATATGAGAATTTATCATTATTAATCATAGTTAATTGAGCGTCCGTCGCTTCCCGGACCTGCAAAAAACCATCCCGGGAAACCTGGATTTTGACTCCTATTTAAAATCCGGACGAAATTTCGACGTTTTTATACCGTTCCTGCGAATGAAAAATGTTTAATGTTCCAAAAAAGAACGTAATACTGCTCAGGAGTGGGCGTGCGTAGTTCCGGCGGGAGTTCCGGGACGCGGGCGGCACTCCTGTTGGGTCAAATCTGAGCAGCTCTCCGCTGATGCCAAATAATATACCTGGTGTGTCGTGAAAGCATCCGGACCGGCCTGTACCCTGCCTGTGTGGCAAACAAGTACATACCTGCCGATCCGGAGAGATCTTTCAGTCACAGCAGGGGGGTCATGGAATGATCGAATTTGTGTTACTAATCGTGATTGCGATATGTATCATCGCTCTGGGCCTTGCCGCAGTCCTGACGCGTAACCTCCTCTCTCAGGACGAGGGTACGCCCAAGATGCGCGAGGTCGCCGATGCGATCCGGGTGGGTGCGGAAGCATTCATCAAACGTCAGTACTCGACTATCGCCATGCTGGCCATCGTGTTCGCCGTGGTCATCTTTGCGGTGTATTACCTCACCAACCAGCAGGCGCTCGCACTTTCAACGGCAGCTGCTTTCATCGTCGGTGCAACCTGCAGTGCAGTTGCCGGCGTTGTCGCCATGTGGATTGCCGTAAGGACCAACATCCGTACGGCAGCAGCAGCCCAGACCAGCGACGGCAGGGCACTCGACTTCTCGTTCCGTGGCGGGGCCATCTCGGGGCTCATCATCACTTCGATGTCGCTCCTTGGCGTCTCGCTGACGTACATCGCTCTCGGTGCAGATCCGACGCACACGCCGTTTGTTATCATCGGGTTCGGGTTCGGGGCCTCGTTCGTGGCACTCTTCGCCCAGCTTGGCGGTGGAATCTACACCAAGGCAGCTGATGTCGGCGCGGACCTGGTCGGCAAAGTCGAGGCCGGGATACCTGAAGACGACGTACGGAACCCTGCAACCATAGCGGATCTTGTCGGAGACAACGTCGGCGACTGTGCCGGCCGTGGCGCCGATCTCTTCGAGTCCACCGCTGCCGAGAACATCGGAGCGATGATCCTCGGTGTCGCGCTCTTCCCGGTCTTCGGGGTCAATGGTATCCTTTTCCCGATCGTCATGTGTTCGCTCGGGCTCCTCGCGAGCATGATCGGTATCCTCTCCGTCAGGGGCAAAGACGGCGCCGACCCGATGGACGCCATGAACCGCGGATACTACATCACAGCGGTCGTTTCGGCTATCTTCCTCTACTTCGGGGTCCAGTATCTCCTTGGTGCAACACCCAACTGGATTTACTTCTTCGTGGCAGGCCTCGTGGGCATTGCTCTTTCCGTCGCTTTCCTCAGGGTAACCCTCTACTACACCGACCACCACTACCGGCCGGTGAAGGAGATCGCGGATGCCTCTGAAACAGGAGCGGCAACCAATATCATTACCGGGTTCTCAGTAGGTCTCGAGACCACCGCAGTCCCGGCCATCCTCATCGGTATCTCCCTTCTGATCTCCTACTGGTGCGGAACCATGACCGGGATCCAGAGCGGAGGCCTCTACGGTACTGCCGTTGCAACAATCGGCATGCTGATGGTCTGCGCCTACGTCCTTACCATGGACACTTTCGGCCCCATCGCCGACAATGCCGGCGGGATCGTCGAGATGAGCCAGGCACCTGACGAAGTCAGGAACCGCATGGACAAGCTCGATGCTGCCGGGAACACGACAAAGGCACTCACCAAGGGGTATGCCATCGGCAGCGCCTCCCTTGCCGTATTCCTCCTCTTCAACGCCTACATGGCCGATATTTCGAAGCTGACCGGCAAAATATTCGACGTCGTCAACCTTTCAAGCGTCCCGGTCTTCGTCGGGGGACTGCTCGGCGCGATGCTCGTCTTCCTCTTTGCAAGCCTCGCCATCCGTGCAGTCTCCAGGACTGCTCAGTCCGTGATCAGCGCGGTCCGCATCCAGTTTAAGGACCCGTCGATCATGGCAGGCACCAAGAAGCCTGACTATGCCGCTGTCATCGATATTACGACCCAGGGAGCGCTTAAGAACATGGTCCTTCCGGGGATCCTTGTGATCGGGTTCCCGATAATCATCGGCATCACCATGAAGCATGAGGCCCTTGCCGGCTTCCTCATGGTAGCAACCATTACCGGCATCCTTCTTGCACTCATCCTCAACAACTCGGGGGGTGCATGGGACAATGCCAAGAAATTCATTGAGTCCGGGGCCCATGGTGGCAAAGGCAGCGAGGCCCACAAGGCTGCAGTTGTCGGAGATACGCTTGGCGATCCGTTCAAGGACACTGCGGGGCCGTCGCTCCACGTGCTCATCAAGCTCCTCGCGACGCTCACGCTCGTCCTTGCACCACTGTTTATCTAAACCAACTTTTTTTTTTAAACGCATGCCCGGCCATCTTTTTATTGACAGCCGGCCAAATCCCGTTTGAGGATCGTACTATGTCGGGGCACATTCTGGTCGCGTATGCATCCCGGACCGGCTCGACCGCGGAGATCGCTGAAGCTGTTGCGGCCGAACTCAGGAAAACGGGGGCCGAAGTGGATGTCCGCGAAGTCTCTGCCGTTCTGTCACTCGCCGGGTATACGGCGATCGTTGTGGGCGGGCCGCTGTATATGGGAAAGGTAATGGACGGCATCAGAAAATTCGTGGGAAGGTATGCGGAAGAACTCTGCCACCTTCCGGTCGCCGCTTTCGCCGTGGGGACTGCGCCGCTCTCCCACAACTCCGCGGCCATGGACACGGCAAGGCGTGCCCTCCGTTCAGCGGTTGCACCGGTTACCCCGGTTGCGGAGATCGTTTTTGCCGGAAGGGTCGATCCCTCGAAGCTTTCGTTTCTCCAGAAAAAACTGGTGAGCTGGGTAAATTCTCCGGTGGGGGATTTTCGAGACTGGGAAGCAATCGCGGCGTGGGCACGCGGATTGCCGGTCCTCCTCAAATCGTGACCTGATCCGGCTCTGGTTGTCCGATTTTTACGGATGACCATCGGGGTAGTCAGCACCGCCCCATTGCGTGTTCCGTTGTAGTTATCGGTGCTTCATCATCAGGGAAGATCGTCTCCAGGAGTACCTGTACCCGCCACAATTTTGTAATATATACAAGTCCGTCCGGACTCCGTCTCTTATTGCGGGCGAAACCGAACCTTATGATGCGGGAGATCGGTCAAAAATCAGTTCTTCTGGTTTTATTCGTGGAAACTACCGGAGGGGTGTACCGTTAAAGAATTCGCCGGGACGCTCGAATCGGCTTACAGTGATGGCTATTATAATTCTGTCTGGACCCCGGTCTTCCTGAACATTCCCGCCGGGACAGTGATCATGAATACTGCTCCATTACCATACTTGCCGGTCTCCCGGATCGTAAGGCCGGTAATAGCAAGAACCTCCTTTACGAGGAAAAGACCGAGGCCCGTATGGGTTCCGAAACCCTTTGAGAAAATCTCCCGCTTGTCTTCATCGGGGATCCCGATTCCATTATCGCTGATGATGAGGTCGAAAAAGCCGTCTTCCGAGATCTCCCCGCTCACTTGTATTCTTGTGACCTTCCTGCCATGCATTTCAGCATTTTCGAAAAGATTGTAAAATACCATTTCAACGAGAGGATCCGCGAAGATCTCTATTCCCTGAAGCGATCGCTCGATGGAAACGTGCGCAAAAACATCTCCCTGGCAGACACTCATGACGCAGTCGAACACATTCTGCCAGAGCGGGTACCGCACGCCGATGTCCTGGTATTGCCGGGTGAATGTGATCTGGTGCCTGATTATATCCCCGGCCCGCATGGCTTTGTCGACCAGTTCTTTGCTGTCTGAGTCATGGATGGTTTCTTCGATGAGCCCGAGATATCCGCGGAGCCCGGTCAGCTGGTTGAGAATATCATGGCGTGTTATCACTGAAAGCAGGTTCAGTTTTTTGTTCGCTTCAAACAGAGCGATTTCCGCCTGCTTGCGCTCGGTGATATCCCTCCCGACAGACTGGAACTCCAGAACTCCGTTTTTTTCACCGAAAATCGCCCGGTCAGACCACTGCTGCCATCGGATGTTACCGTCAGGCATTTGGATCCGGTGCTCTATCGTTGCAACCGGGTTCTCCGGCGTGAGGCTGGCAAGGTGCTTTTTCACATGCGGGAGGTCTTCAACCGGAATAGCCACGGTGTGGGGTTTTCCCAGGCTCACTTTTTTATCCAGCCCGAAATACCGGCAATATGCGTCGTTGACGAACGTTAGTTTCCTGTCAGGTGTAAACCGGCAGATAAGCTCGGTCTGGCCATCAACCACATTTCGATAGCGCTCCTCGCTCCGGCGGAGGGACTTTTCGGAAGTACTCAGCTTTCTGATCTTCTGTTGAAGCTCTTTCTCCGTTGCCATCGGCTGTTCACAGGCAGCTTCCGGTTTCGGGTTCTGGCAGTTCGGCATCTTCCCCCTTTTTGCACTGAACAAAGAATGCGGTACTGAAATTAACATCAGGCAACGTTTCTCCCTGGTGGCAGGAAGCTCCGGCCATTGTCAACGTACAGGTTCCGCTTCCGGTTTGCCCTCCACGATTTATGAGGCAAACATATCGGTTCTCTCATATAAATAATTTTTGATTTGCTCTTTTACAGAATTTGGGGGTTATAAAGCCTTTTTAACCCAATAATTCAGTAAAAAGAAGAAATCGCAGTAATTGCATGCCTTTTTTGTTGCCGGGAGGATCAAGGCAGGATCCTGTTGGTTTTCCGCGATGCAGCACTGCAGCTTCCGGTTCCGGAGTCCGGGTTTTCCCAGGGGTTCGACAGGATAGCTTTTTATTTCTTCTTTCGCACTTTTTGAGACTGGCTAATATTTAACACCGGTTTTCAAGAGCCATCTTCATGAATTGCCGAGCGTTTGGTGCGAACAGTGATCTTACCGGGTTTTGCCGGAAACAGGGTGATCGTTTTTTGAGACACGATAAACCTGTTTCAGAAGAGTTGGCAGTGTCAGGAAAACTGCGTCATGAACTGGTGATGACGATCTTCATTCTCAGTTCCATTTGCCTGATTTCTGTAGTATCCGCGGGATCTGTTTCATCCCAGAATAGCAGTGTTCTCACCCAGCAGGAGAATGCCCTGCCGGGACCCGCGATCGATGGCGTACAGATCTATCCTTCCGACGACATCTGGAATGTTCGTGTCGACCAGTTGCCCGTTGATCCCAACTCGTCCGCCTATATCGGGAAGATTGGGAGTTCAGCACCCCTCCATCCCGATTTCGGATCCGGCCTGTATGAAGGGAGCATCATGGGGATTCCCTTTAATATCGTCTCCGGTTCCATCCCGAAAAAGCCGGTTGTGTTCGATTACGCGGATGAGAGCGATCCGGGGCCATATCCGATCCCTGATAGCCCCCTCATCGAGGGAGGTTCTGACAAACACATTCTTATTATCGACCGCGATTCAGGGACTCTTTACGAACTGTACGCCGCTGAAGAACAGGCAGATGGGACATGGGAAGCCGGATCAGGCGCTGTCTTCAACCTCTCGGACTATCGTCTCCGCCCGGCCGGATGGACGTCAGCCGATGCCGCCGGGCTCCCAATCCTTCCCGGGCTCATACGGTATGACGAGGTGGCGAATGGATCGATCAACCATGCAATCCGGTTCACGGCTCCTTCAACCCGTCGCGCTTATGTATGGCCGGCACGGCATTTTGCCTCCTCGGTGACCGATCCGCAGTACCCGCCCATGGGGCAGCGGTTCAGGCTTAAGGCCACGTTCAACACGAGCGGTTTCTCTCCGCAGGCCCGGGTCATCCTCGATGCCCTCAAGAAATACGGGATGATTCTTGCTGATAACGGCGCTCCCTGGTATGTAACCGGCGCTCCCGATGACAACTGGGACAATGACGTTCTCCATACGCTCCAGCAGGTAAAGGGATCAGATTTTGAAGCGGTGGACAGTTCGTCCCTTATAATCACGCCGGACTCCGGTAGGGTGCGGACCTTCCCGAACCTTACAGCGTTTCCGGGAATGTCGTCGATTCCCACGGATCCCGATCGTGATGGTCTGTACGAGGATATCAATGGCAACGGGCACGCCGATTTTGCCGATGTCGTCCTCTTTTTCAGGAATATGGACTGGATATCTTCGCATCAACCGGTGTCACTGTTCGACTTCAACCGGAATGGTTCGATCGATTTCAATGATCTGGTGCTGCTGTTCAGGAAAATATGATTCAGGTTACACCTTCTCAGGTCATGGACCTGTTATCAGAACTTTTTATTTTAGCCTGTGTACCCTTGAATTTGTTCCAGCCTGAATGGTCGAGTAGATGCTCCAAAAAGAAATTCCGCGATAGCAACCACCCGGTTCAACTGTTGCCCTTTTACGATTTTGGGATTATTTAATCCCCCTTATCAAAATCAAAAAAACGCGGCGGGCAGATCAGATTGGTCTTTCTCCGCCAGATTAGAGGGGTCTCCCATGAATTCCGAACGGGGAAAAATCGTTGCTGCCCTGTCAGCTCTGCTGATCCCGGGCATGGCAATCCGCGGTATCGTGCCGTACACAATAGTCCGGAGTCCCTCACGCGAGCTGCATGGCCGGACACTCATACAGGATTCCGACGAAGGACAACCCGGTTTCCGCTTTCGAATCCCATCGGGCAGCCAGAGTGGCTATCCCGGTTTTATCGTCTTGTCAAAGGAGGTGCAGCTCATATGAGCTGAACATATGCGAGATCTGCTGAGCGTGATGAATAACGCCGGGGACTATCCCGGATCATTCCCTCCGATACCATAGAACACGATACACCAGGTGAGAATAACCATGAAACGGATACCGATCTTTACGTTATTGATATCGCTCTCGCTGCTTGTTTGTGCAGCGTCGGCAGGAACTACGGGAAATGCCAGAGATCTGACGCTTGCCCATCCCCCGTCCTTAATCGTGGCGGGAGATGGTGGCGGGTCCGGTCATATCCAGACCGGATCTCCGGCACTCAGAACGGGCCGGAACAGTGCCTCTACGATGATTCGGTCGGCCGCGATCACAAACGGAACCACCGCTTTTCAATGGTCGGTTCCGGCCCAGGTCGGCCTTAATCTCCCATGGGATGTCACTACCGATAATGCCGGGAACATCTATGTCACAGATGATGTCGACTTCAATGTCTGGAAGTTCACTCCCAATGGTACCTTCAGTGCCGAATGGGGTTCCCACGGGACGGGTAACGGCCAGTTTTCGGAGATTGCCGGTATTGCAGTGAACAACAGCGGATACATGTACGCTGTCGATAAGGATGACAACCGGGTCGAAGTATTCTCTCCAGCCGGGGCGTACGTATCCCAGTGGGGAACTTCCGGGAGCGGAAACGGACAATTTAACGCTCCCATCGGTATTGCTGTAAATAAAAGCGGTTATGTCTTCGTAGCGGATACCTCCAATAACCGCATCCAGGTATTTACACCCGGCGGTGCGTATGTTTCCCAGTGGGGGTCCTGGGGATATCCCGGGGGATACGGTTTCTTTGCCTATCCGACCGGTGTCCAGACGAACAGCACCGATTATGTCTATGTCGCTGATTACGGGAACAACCTTGTTCAGGTTTTTTCTCCTTCCGGGACATTTACCTCCCAGTTTGGGTCAGCGGGAAGCGGTAACGGCCAGCTTGACCTCCCCCTTGACCTTGCGGTTGACAGCCTTAACCACGTATACGTCGCAGATACATACAACAACCGGATTGAGGAATTCGACCAGAACGGCATATACGTGACCCAGTGGGGCGCCGCCGGAAGCAGTAACAGCCGTTTCAACCTTCCATACGGCGTCGCTGTGAACATTAACGGCGATGTGCTGGTCGCTGACAGCTACAATTCACGGATCCAGGAGTTTACATCATCCGGTGTGTATGTCAGGCAGTGGGGAACCGGGACTGACGCAAACGGCCGGTTCATTCTTCCGCGGGATGTGACCGTGGGAAATAATGGCAATGCCTATGTTGCCGACACCAACAACAACCGGATCCAGGTTCTCACACCTGCCGGTGCATACGTTTCCCAGTGGGGAACCCTCGGATCCGGAAACGGCCAGTTCAATG